>NZ_JACHNA010000001.1:650170-975255 GCF_014205175.1 Micrococcus cohnii
GGGTGGCCCTGGTCGGCCATTCGATGGGAGGCGGCGGCGCGCTGATCGCCGCCGAATCCCTGGATGTGCGGGCCGTGATCGGCGTGCACCCCTGGACGCAGACGCCGATCACCGGTGTGACGGCGCCGACGCTGATCGTCGCAGGAGGAATCGACCAGATCGCGCCGGCCACCGAGCATGCCGTGCCGATCTACCGCGGCTTGACCTCGGCGGACGACCGCGGGCTGTTCACCCATCACCTGGGCACGCACTGGGCGGGCGTCACCCCGGACCGCGCGATCCTGCCCCGCATGACGGCGTTCCTTCGGCTGTTCCTGGACGGCGATGAGGCATACCGATCGGCGTACCTCGCCCCGGCGCCGGCCCTGACGTCGTTTGAGACGACGACGCGAGGCTGAGTCGACGCATCCGAGCGTCCTCAGTGCGCGATCGGGGTGGGGGAGGGCCGCCGGTCACTACGATGTCAGTGACCCACGACCGTCCCTCGCCCCGTGCGGCCCGCTGAACAGGAGCACCCCATGCGCGTCCACATCGCCACCGACCACGCCGGGATGGAGCTCTCCGCCCACCTCGTGCGCCACCTCACCGCCGCCGGCTACGAGATGGTCGATCACGGCCCCGCCGAGTACGACGCCCTCGACGACTATCCGGGCTTGTGCATCAACGCCGCCCGCGCAGTGGCCGCCGAGCGCGCCGAGGGCAAGGACTCGCTGGGCATCGTCCTGGGCGGCTCCGGCAACGGAGAGCAGATCGCCGCGAACAAGGTCGAGGGCATTCGCGCTGCGCTGGCCTGGAACCTGGACACCGCGAAGCTCGCCCGCCAGCACAACGACGCGAACGTCGTCGCCGTGGGTGGCCGGCAGCACTCGCTCGAGGAGGCCACCGCGATCATCGAGGCGTTCCTCGCCGAGCCGTTCTCCGAGGACGAGCGCCATGTGCGCCGCATCGGCAAGATCTCCACGTACGAGCAGACCAGCGAGGTGGTGATGTGAGTGCCTGAGGGGCACTCCATCCACCGCCTGGCACGCCAGTTCCAGGACGTCTTCGTCGGCGCACCGGTGCGTGCCTCGAGCCCGCAGGGCCGCTTCGCCGACGGTGCGGCGCTGCTCGACGGGCACATGCCCACCCGTGCATGGGCCCACGGCAAGCACTTCTTCCTGGACTTCGACCACGGTCTCACCCTCAATGTGCACCTGGGCATGTACGGTGCCTGGACCTTTGGCGGGGACGAGACCTTCTCCGCTGCCTCGTCGATCGGGGCGCCCCGTCGGATCGGTGAGACCGAGGACCACACCGGCCCTGCCTCCCCGGAGGCGCCCGCCCCGCGGCCCACCGTGCGTCTGCGCCTTGAGGCCGAGCATGGCTGGGCGGATCTGATCGGCGCCACCACGTGCCGGGTGCTCACCCCGGACGAGGTCGGACAGGTCACCGCGAAGCTCGGCCCGGACCCGCTCAACGACGACGACCCCGCCCCGTTCCTGGCGCGCGCCGTCCGCACCCGGCGGCCGATCGGCGTCGTGCTGATGGACCAGTCGATGGTGGGCGGCATCGGCAACATTTACCGAGCCGAGGCCCTGTTCCGCGCCGGACTGGACCCGTGGGCGCCCGCGAACTCCGTTCCGCAGGACCGCCTGCAACAGCTCTGGGAGGACAACGCCGCTTTGATGCGCGCGGGGGTGAGGCTGGGGCGCATCGTGACCACCGAGCCCCGTCACCGCGTCGGAGTGGCGGCCGAGGACGCCTGGCCCGAGCACGCGAACTACGTGTACCAGCGGCAGGGGCGAACGTGCCTGGTCTGCGGGCAGGAGGTGATCGTCATGGAGGAGATGGCCGCGCGGAAGCTCTACCGCTGCACCGGGTGCCAGACCATGCCCTGAATCGGTGTGATGGACGGCAGTCACGCCGACGGCGCCGCGCTGCTTACTGTGAAGCGGACCGCGGCGCCGTCGTGTCTGTTTATACCGCCATGGAGGCGGCTCTCATGCCTGTCGGAGAGGGGTGGGCCTCAATGACGGCCGTGCTTCTGCTCGACGGTGGTGCGGGCGCCCGGGGTGGTCGGGGCGTCGGCGCCCACACCCGGGCGGATCACGGAGGTCTGCGCGTCCGAGGGGTGCGGCTGCGCGCGGCCGGCGGGAGCGTCGTGCTGAGCGGGCTTGGCCCCCCGCGAGCGCAGGGCGAACGCCGCGGCCCCGGCGGACACGGCGCCGAGGGCGACCCCGCCGAGACCCACGCCCCAGGGGAAGCCGCGGCGGCTCGGAGCGGAGACGAGGGACGCGAGCTGGCGTGAGCGATGCTTGGTGCTCGCCTTGGCGTGGCCGTTCATGGCGCGCCAGTCGCCGTAGGCCTTCAGGGCCGGCGGGCCCACGGTCAGAGCCAGCCGCGCGGGCAGGGGAAGGGCGGAGGACAGGAGTCCCTTGAGCATGTTGTTCTTCTTCATGGAATGAACGCTATGGGGCCGTGTGCGGTGCTGGTCAACGTCCCGCCCGCTGAACGTTGGCTGAGCGCTGGCACTGCGGTTCGTCGGCGCGTGTGCTGTGCTGCGCCGTCACGCCGGATCTGTGCGGTACGCCGAGGACCACCGGCGCGCACCTGCATGAACCCACAAAAAATCATGAGTCGGGCCATCGTGTGTCAACGATGACCCGACTCATGACATCGGAGGGGATGACGGGAATCGAACCCGCGTAGCCAGTTTGGAAGACTGGGGCTCTACCATTGAGCTACATCCCCGCACCGCGACGAACCTGCGCCGCGGAACGGCGTCAACAGTAGCACGGCGACGGCCCGAGGTGCGTGCGCCGTATTTCCCCCGGACTCGCGCCGCGCTGTAGGCTGAGTCGAGTCTGCCCGCAGGGTGGACGTGTCGTGGACCATGACGCCGTCGGCCCCAGGGAGCCGCGGTCGACCCGGCGGACCGGGGTGTAGCTCAGCTTGGCAGAGCGCGCGCTTTGGGAGCGTGAGGCCGCAGGTTCAAATCCTGTCACCCCGACTCTTCCCTGATCCACCAGAACCGATCCCAACCCATACAGGAGCGATCCGTGGTCAAGACCACCGCAGAGAACCTCAGCCCCACTCGCGTGAAGCTGGCCGTCGAGGTCCCGTTCGAGGAGGTCAAGCCCTCCCTCGAGAAGGCCTATAAGGACATCTCCTCGCAGGTGACCATCCCCGGCTTCCGCCAGGGCAAGGTTCCCGCGCGCCTGATCGACCAGCGCTTCGGTCGCGAGGTCGTCATGGACACCGCCGTCAACGAGGGCCTGAACGGCTGGTTCACCCAGGCGATCTCCGAGGCCGAGGTCACGCTGATCTCGCAGCCCGAGGTCGACGTCACTGAGACCCCGGAGGGCACCGCCGAGACCCCGGTGAAGTTCACCGCGGAGTTCGACGTGCGTCCTGAGATCGAGCTGCCTGACTACAAGGGCCTCAAGGTCACCGTCGAGCCGTCCCAGGCCACCGATGAGGACGAGAAGACCGCGCTCGACGAGCTGCGGGGCCGCTTCGGCACCCTGAAGGACGTGGACCGTCCGGCCGCGAAGGACGACTTCGTGACCATGAACCTGACCGCCACCGTGGACGGGCAGCAGGTCGACGCCGCCCAGGATCTGTCCTACCAGGTCGGCGCCGGCACCATGCTCGACGGGATCGACGAGGCCCTCGACGGCCTGTCCGCCGGTGAGGACGCCACCTTCGAGTCGACGCTGAACGGCGGCGAGCACGACGGCGAGAAGGCCACCGTGAAGCTCGAGCTGACCGCCGTGAAGGAGCGCGAGCTGCCGGAGGCCGACGACGAGTTCGCTCAGCTGGCCTCCGAGTTCGACACGATGGACGAGCTGCGCGAGGACCTGAAGAAGAAGGCCGCCGAGCAGGCGCAGAACCGTCAGGGAGTCGAGGCCCGGGACAAGGTCCTCGAGGAGTTGGGCAAGCTCGTCGAGGTGCCGGTCCCCGAGGGTGTCGTCGCCGAACAGGTCGAGCAGCACTTCATGTCCCAGGGCCACACCTCCGGCGACGAGCACGACACCGCCGAGCATCGTGCGGAGCTTGAGCAGAGCACTCGTGAGGCGTTCAAGAACGAGGTCATCCTGGACAAGGTGGCCGACGTCGAGGATGTCTCCGTCGACCAGGGCGAGCTGATCGAGTACATCATCGCCACCTCGTCCGAGTACGGCATGGACCCGAACCAGTTCGCCATGATGCTCGACCAGGCCGGTCAGGTCCCGATGATCATGGGCGAGGTCCGCCGCCGCAAGGCCCTGGCGAAGGTCCTTGAGCACGCCGTGGTCACCGACACCGAGGGCAACGACGTCGACCTCACCGCCTTTGTCACCCCGGGCGGCCAGGAGGCGGTTGACGCCGAGGCCACGGAGGAGTCCGAGGATACGGCCGAGAAGAAGGCCCCCGCCAAGAAGAAGGCGACCGCCAAGAAGAAGTCCGAGAAGAAGGACGACGCCGACCAGGCGTGAGTCCCCTCGGCTGAGCGCCGACGGCGCCCCGCTCCTGCGTCGTGCAGGGTGGGGCGCCGTCGTCGTTCCGGGGTCGGGGGAGGAACGATCACCGACCATGCGCCCACAGCGAAACGCGGGGCGCGACGCGGACATCGGCAGAGGCGACCAGTAGTGTCGTCACCGATGCAGAGGGGCCCGTCCGCCTCGGTCCGCCGTGCGCTCCGTGACGGCGAACGGCGCCCCACAGGAGTACAGCAACCAGGAAGGCGGCAGTGATGAGCGACATCACCCCCCGGATGCAGTCGGTGGACCCGGCTCAGCGCGAGGACTACATCTACAACCGGCTGCTCAAGGAGCGCATCATCTGGCTCGGCTCGGATGTGCGCGATGACAACGCCAACGCGATCTGCTCGCAGATGCTCCTGCTCTCCGCGGAGGACCCGGAGAAGGACATCTACCTGTACATCAATTCGCCCGGCGGATCCGTCACCGCCGGCATGGCCATCTACGACACGATGCAGTTCATCCCGAACGACGTCGTCACTGTCGCAACTGGCCTGGCCGCCTCGATGGGTCAGTTCCTGCTGTCCTCGGGCGCGAAGGGCAAGCGCTACGCCACCCCGCATGCCCGCGTGCTGATGCACCAGCCCTCGGGCGGAATCGGCGGCACGGAGTCGGATATCCGCATCCAGGCCCAGCTGATCCTGCACATGAAGAAGGTCATGTCCGAACTCACCGCCGAGCAGACCGGCCAGAGTGTGGAGACCATCCTCGAGGACAACGCCCGCGACAAGTGGTTCACGGCGCAGGAGGCCCTCGAGTACGGCTTCATCGATCACATCGCCGAGCGCGCTTCCGCCGTCTCCGGCGGCGGAGGCATGGGCGCCTGAACGGCCCGCGCGGACACCCACTGACGTTCTTCGAGGAGAAGAGAGACAAGCATGACTGACTTCACCGCCGGGCTGCCCAGCGCCAAGCCCACCCAGCCCGCCGTCGATGCGCGCTACATCCTGCCTCAGTTCGAGGAGCGGACCCCCTACGGCTTCAAGCGCCAGGATCCGTACGCGAAGCTGTTCGAGGATCGCATCGTCTTCCTCGGTTCCCAGGTCGACGACGCGTCCGCCGATGACGTGATGGCGCAGCTGCTCGTGCTCGAGGCGATGGACTCCGAGCGCGACATCACTCTGTACATCAACTCGCCGGGCGGCTCGTTCACCGCGATGACCGCGATCTACGACACGATGCAGTTCATCCGTCCCGAGGTGCAGACCGTCTGCCTGGGGCAGGCGGCCTCCGCCGCGGCGGTCCTGCTGGCCGCGGGTGCGCCCGGCAAGCGCCTGGCCCTGCCGAACGCGCGCGTGCTGATCCACCAGCCCGCGATGCAGGGGGACCGCGGCACCGCGACGGACCTTGAGATCCACGCGCAGGAGATCAACCGCATGCGCGTCTGGATGGAGGAGACCCTCGGCTCCCTGACCGACAAGACCCCCGAGGAGGTCTCGCAGGACATCGACCGCGACAAGTTCCTCTCCGCACAGGCCTCGCTCGAGTACGGACTCGTGGACGAGGTGCTCGCCTCGCGCAAGATCACGCGCCCGGCGTCCTGAGTCCCGGCCCACGCCGGGTACGGCTCCCGTCCGGACAGGGCGGGAGCCGTCGCATGCCCGTACCGGCGCGGTCCGGGGACGTATCCTTGAGGATGCGTCGACCGGGCCCGTCCCGACCTCCGTGCCCACGACGACAGGACGGCGTGTGCCGTTCTGACCTGCACAGACACGACGACCTCGAGGAGTTCTGCCATGGCCCGCATCGGTGAGAGCGCCGACCTGCTCAAGTGCTCGTTCTGCGGCAAGAGCCAGAAGCAGGTCCGCAAGCTCATCGCCGGCCCCGGTGTGTACATCTGCGACGAGTGCATCGAGCTGTGCAACGAGATCATCGAAGAAGAGCTCGGGGAGGCCGTCGAGTCCGAGGAGATGGTCCTGCCGACGCCGCAGGAGATCTTCGAGCACCTCGGCCGCTTCGTGATCGGACAGGACGCCGCCAAGCGCGCGCTCGCGGTCGCCGTGTACAACCACTACAAGCGGGTCCGCTCGCCCCAGCCGAAGCCGGCCGAATCCGCCGACCGATTCGCGGAGCGGGACGACCTCGCGGAGGTCGAGGTCGGCAAGTCGAACATCTTGATGGTCGGCCCGACCGGCTCCGGCAAGACCTACCTGGCGCAGACGCTCGCCCGTCAGCTCAACGTCCCCTTCGCCGTCGCGGACGCCACGTCCCTGACGGAGGCCGGCTATGTGGGCGAGGACGTCGAGAACATCCTGCTCAAGCTCATCCAGGCCGCAGACTTCGACGTGAAGAAGGCCGAGCAGGGGATCATCTACATCGACGAGATCGACAAGATCTCTCGGAAGTCCGAGAACCCGTCGATCACGCGCGATGTCTCGGGCGAGGGCGTGCAGCAGGCCCTGCTGAAGATCCTCGAGGGCACGGTGGCCTCCGTGCCGCCGCAGGGCGGACGCAAGCATCCGCGGCAGGAGTTCTTGCAGATCGACACCTCGAACGTGCTGTTCATCGTCGCGGGGGCGTTCGCGGGCCTGGAGGAGATCATCGGTTCACGTGCCGGACGCACGGGCATCGGTTTCGGCGCCGCGCTGAACCACCGGCGCGAGGGTGACGTCTCCTACGCCGACGTCCAGCCCGAGGACCTGCTCAAGTTCGGGCTCATCCCGGAGTTCATCGGCCGCCTGCCCGTCATCACGGCGGTCGAGGACCTCACGAACGAACAGCTCGTCCAGGTCCTCACCGAGCCCAAGAACGCGCTGGTGAAGCAGTACCAGAAGATGTTCCTCTACGACGGCGTCGAGCTCGAGTTCGAGCCGGAGGCGCTCGATGAGATCGTCGCGAAGGCCGTCGCCCGCGGCACCGGTGCTCGCGGACTGCGCTCCATCCTCGAAGACGTGCTCAAGCCGGTCATGTTCGAGCTGCCCTCGCGCGAGGACGTCACCGGCGTCGTGATCACCGGCGAGTGCGTGCGTGAGGGGAGCGAGCCACACCTCGTGCACGCCTCCGACGAGCAGCAGCGCCGCAGCGCCTAAGCACTGCGCCGGAGCAACCCTGCCTCCCGGATGGATCGCGCCGATCCCGCGGGTGCGTCCGTGTGTGTCGCCACCGATGACGGCCGCCCTCGGCTGAGGCAGGATGGGCCCGACACCGTCACCGAGTGAAAGGGGCCGCCATGACCGAGCAGTCCGCCTCCGCTACCCAGCAGACCCCCGTCGTCGAGTTCGGCTTCGACGCGACCTGCCCGTTCGCCTGGGTGAGCTCCCGCTGGATCCTCGAGGTCGAGAAAGTCCGCGACATCGACCTTCGCTTCACCGTCATGAGCCTGTCCGTGCTCAATGAGGGCCGTGACCTCGACCCGGACTACATGGAGCATCTGAAGACCGCGTGGATCCCGGCACGGGCCGCGATCATGGTGCGCGATGCGCACGGCGTCGACGCGCTGCGTGACTGGTACACCGTCATCGGCACAAAGCTCCACAACGAGGGCGTGAGCGACCGCGAGGAGGCGGTGCGCCTCGCCCTGGCGGAACTGGACTACGACCCGACGATCCTGGACCGTGCGCGCACTGACGAGGTCGACGACGCCCTGCGTACCTCCCACAAGCGCGTGGAGCAGTGGGTCGGCAACGACGTGGGCACCCCGGCCATCTCCGTCGACGGCACCGCGTTCTTCGGGCCGGTGATCACGCGCATTCCTCGCGGTGAACAGGCCGGTGAGCTCTTCGACGCGACTGTCGCGCTGGCCCGGTACCCGTACTTCTACGAGCTCAAGCGCTCCCGCACGACGGACCCGCAGTTCGACTGAGAACCCGTCCGCGCCGCTCGTCGTCCGCCCCGAACGCCGCCGGACCCGACCTCTCACCGCAGGGCCCGCGATCACGATGACGGCCCGCCCGCCCCGACGACGGGGCAGGCGGGCCGTCGCACCGCGATGCCGGAGAGCTCAGTCCTCCGCGGGGGCCAGCTGCACGTCGGACACGGCGAGCTGCTGATCGTCGCTCGGCACACCCTCGACGAGGTCGAGTTCGGCGATGTTGCCGGCGGCCTTGAGGTCGGCCAGACCGCCGCGCAGACGTTCCAGCGCCTCGGCCGGGGCGGTCACGGTTGCCGAGCGCACCTCGGTGCGCTGCTTGACCTTGGCCTCCGACTTGGCCTTGCGCACTCCCGAGAGCGCCTCCGCGACGACGGCCAGCACCTCGGCGTCGGCGGTCCCGGCCATGCCCGCCAGCGTGTCGGCGCTCGGCCATGCCGCCAGGTGCACCGAACCGGCGCGCCACCAGCTCCAGACCTCCTCGGTCGCGAACGGCTGGAACGGGGCCAGCAGGCGCAGCAGGGCATCGAGCGTCGTGGCCAGGGTCGTCACCACCGACGCCTGCTCCGCCTCGCCGTGACCGCCGTAGGCCCGGTCCTTGACCAGCTCGACGTAGTCGTCGGTGAACTGCCAGAAGAACTGCTCGGTCACGTTCAGGGCTCGCGCGTAGTCGTAGGCCTCGAACGCGGCGGTCGCCTGCTCGATCGTCGTGGCCAGGCGGGCCAGCAGCGCGGCGTCCAGGGAGTTCGTCACCGCGGCGGCCTCCTGGCCGGCGCCGATCACCGAGTCCGCCGTCGCGCCGAGGTTCAGCACGAACTTCGAGGCGTTGAGCAGCTTGATGGCCAGGCGACGGCCGATCTTCATCTGCGCCACCTCGTAGGCGGTGTCCGCGCCGAGGCGCGCCGACGCCGCCCAGTAGCGCACGGCGTCCGAGCCGAACTGGTCCAGGATGTCCGTGGGGACCACAACATTGCCCTTGGACTTCGACATCTTCTTGCGGTCCGGGTCCAGGATCCAGCCGGACAGGGCGGTGTTCTTCCACGGTGCCGCATCGTTGAGCGAGTGCGCGCGCACGGCCGTCGAGAACAGCCACGTACGGATGATGTCGTGGCCCTGCGGGCGCAGGTCGAACGGGAACACCGACTCGAAGAACGCGTCGTCGCGGCTCCAGCGGCCCACGATCTGCGGGGTCAGCGACGAGGTCGCCCACGTGTCCAGCACGTCCGGGTCGCCCGTGAAACCGCCGGGCACGTCACGCTGCGCCTCGTCGTAGCCGGGGGCCGGCTCGGCCGCCGGGTCGACCGGCAGCGCGTCGTCGGCGGGCAGGATCGGGTTCTCGTAGTCCGGCTCGCCCTCACCGTCGAGCGGGTACCACACCGGGATCGGCACGCCGAAGAAGCGCTGCCGGGAGACCAGCCAGTCGCCGTTGAGACCGTCCACCCAGTTCTCGTAGCGGTGGCGCATGTGCTCGGGGTGCCAGTTCAGCTCGCGGCCGCGCCCGATCAGCTCGGCTCGGCGGTCGGCGTCCCGGCCGCCGTTGCGGATGTACCACTGGCGGGAGGTGACCACCTCGAGGGGCTTGTCACCCTTCTCGAAGAAGTTCACGGCGTGCGTGATCTTCTTCGGCTCGCCGTCGAGCAGATCGGCGTCGGTGAGCGCCGCGACGACGTTCTCCTTGGCCGAGAACACCGTCTTGCCAGCGATCTTCTCGAGGTAGAGCTCGCGAGCGGCCGTGGCGGTGATCCACTCGGGGGCCTGCGCTGCGAAGCGGCCGTCGCGGCCGATCAGGGTGCGGGTGGGCAGCTGCAGTTCGCGCCACCAGGTGACGTCGGTCAGGTCGCCGAAGGTGCAGACCATGGCGATGCCCGAGCCCTTGTCCGGCTTGGCCAGTTCGTGGGCCTTCACCTCGACCTCGATGTCGAACAGCGGGGAGCGGACCGTCGTGCCGAACAGCATCTGGTAGCGCTCGTCGTCCGGGTGGGCCACAAGGGCCGCGCACGAGGGCAGCAGCTCGGGGCGCGTGGTCTCGATGAAGACCTTCTCGCCGTCGGCGGTGAAGAACGGGAACCGGTGGTAGGCGCCCGGGACCTCGCGGTCCTCGAGTTCGGCCTGGGCCACGGCGGTGCGGAAGGTGACGTCCCACATGGTCGGCGCCTCGGCCATGTAGGCGTCTTCCGAGGCGATGTCCCGTAGGAACGCGCGCTGGGAGACGGCGCGGGAGACGTCGTCGATGGTCCGGTAGGTCATGTCCCAGTCGACGGACAGGCCCAGGCGGGTGAACAGGTCCTCGAAGACCTTCTCGTCCTGCACCGCGAGCTGTTCGCAGAGCTCGATGAAGTTGCGCCGCGAGATCACGTCCCAGTCGCGCTGGTTCTTCGCGGGCTTCTCCGGCGGACGGTATCCCTCCACATAGGGCTTCGTCGGATCGCACCGCACACCGTAGTAGTTCTGGACGCGGCGCTCGGTGGGCAGCCCGTTGTCGTCCCAGCCCATCGGGTAGAACACGTTCTTGCCGCGCATGCGCTGGTAGCGGGCCAGCACGTCGGTCTGGGTGTAGGAGAAGACGTGGCCGACGTGCAGCGAACCGGAGGCGGTGGGCGGGGGAGTGTCGATCGAGTAGACCTGCTCGCGCGTGGTCTCGGCGTCGAACGCGTAGGTGCGCTCGGCGGACCAGCGGGCCGTGAGCTTCTCCTCCAGGCCCTCGAGAGCCGGCTTGTCGGGGACGACGACGGCGTGGACGCCGGTCGAAGCGGGTGCGGACTCGGGTGCGGGCGTGTCTGTGCCCGGGTTCTTCTCAGCCATGCCGCCGATTCTCCCATGCCAGCCACGCGGCGGCGGCCCTACCCTGTACGGCATGAGTGAGACGAGTGCACGGTCCACCCGAACGCAGGAGGCCGCCCACACCGGCCGGATCCGCGTGCGTCGCGCCTACGAGTCCCCGGACGGCGGGTACCGCGTGCTGGTGGACCGGATGTGGCCGCGCGGCGTGGCGAAGGCTGACGCTGAGCTCGACGAGCGGTGCCAGGACGTCGCGCCCTCGGCCGACCTGCGCCGCTGGTTCGACCACGACCCCGCAAAATGGGCCGAGTTCCGCCGCCGATACCGACACGAGCTCTCCCTGGACGCGGCCGACGCCGAGGACGGGGCGCCCAGCCGGGACGCGGCCGAGGACCTGCTCGAACGGTGGCGTCGCAGTGGCGAGCAGGAGCTGGTGCTGGTCTACGGGACCAAAGACGAAGACCACAACCACGCGCTCGTGCTCGCAGAGGCACTCGAGGCGCTGCGCTGAGCGCCTTCGGGTGAACGCAGCGCGAGGGTGGGTTAACGTCTGGGGTGTGACCGAGACCATGAACTCTGCTCCGCATCCGTCCGCTGCCCCACGCCGTGCCGTCGTCACGGGTGCCAGCGCCGGCATCGGGCGGGCGACCGCGCTCGAGCTGGCTCGGCGCGGTTGGCACGTCTACGCCGTGGGGCGGCGGAGCGAGCGCCTCGACGAGCTCGCCGCCCAGACCGCCGACGAACAGGCGCCCGGCGCCGTCGTGCCCGCACCGCTCGACGTCACGGACGCCGCGGCGGTCGAAGCGCTCGCCGGCCGCGTGGCCGCCGAAGGCGGCGTCGACGCGCTCGTGAACATCGCCGGCGGAGCCCGAGGCACCGAGCACGTCGCGGCCGGGGACACCGAGAACTGGGAGTGGATGTACCGCGCGAACGTCCTGGGCACCCTGACGATGTGCCGGGCGTTCCTGCCCATGCTGCGCGCGCACGGCCGGGGCAGCGTACTCAACCTGACCTCGACCGCGGCCATCGTCGCCTACGAGGGAGGCGCCGGGTACAACGCGGCCAAGATGGGCCAGCACGGACTCACCGCCGCGCTGTGCCTGGAGGAGGCCGAGCACGATGTCCGGGTGATCGAGGTGCTGCCCGGCATGGTCCACACCGAGGAGTTCTCGCTGCGCCGGCTCGGCGGGGACGCGGCCGCCGCCGACAAGGTCTACGCGGGCGTTGAGAAGCCGCTCACGGCCGAGGACGTCGCCGAGGTGTGCGTCCATGCGCTCGAGCTGCCGCACCACGTGAACCTGGACCAGATCGTGATGCGGCCGCTCGCCCAGGCAGCCCAGCACAAGGTGATCCGGCGCTGAGCCGACGATCGACGAGACGACACAGAGGAGCGCTTTGACGACCACCCCGGACAGGACGGCGCACACACGCGAGGCTGCGGACACCGCCGACGTCCCCGCGCAGCTGCGACGGGCCACCGCACGGACGCGTCAGCAGAGGCGGCGACGCGAGCACGAACGGCGCATCACCGACCCGCGTGGCCGGCTGGGCGTCGCCGTGCTCACCGGCCTCGGATACGGCGCCCTCTCCGTGCTCCCGATCGGCCGGCTTTCCCATGGCCGCACCGCGATGAGCGTGGGCGGGTCTGTGGCGGGGCTCTTCGGTGTGGGCGTGGTCAGGTCCCTCAGTCGGGCCCCCGAGCTCTCCTGCAGCGAGCGGTGGCGGCGCGGCGGCACGGGCCTGAGCGTCGGCGGCGCGCTGGGCGCCTTTGTCGGTGCGTCGACCTGGTGCTCGCTGAGGACCGACGCCTGGCTCGAGCGCACCGCGCTTCGTCTCGGCGCCCGACGCCCCCGGCTCTGGGTCGGTGCCCTCGGCGGGGTGCTGGCCGCCGCGACGGACTTCGTCGAGCGCACACCCCGTCCCGTCGATGACGATCAGGACGCGGCCTCGGCAGATGAACCCGCTCGGAGCCGAGCGAGGGCATCCACTACACTGTGGGACACAGGCGTGGACCCGGCCATCACCGGTGAGCCTCCGGAAGAACAGGCAGCGCCTCAGTAGACCCGGACGGGGGAGCCCGTCACAGCTCTCATGAAGCGGTCGTCCGGCGCTTCCCCGACGTGCACGGCGGCAAGCAAGGTGGTACCGCGCCGCGGCAGGCCCCCGGGTCTGTCCAGCAGCGTCCTTGCAGGAATCGATGGAGCCCTCGACCGCTAGGAACCGCCGTGTACCCCCTCGCCTCGTCCGACCCCGCCGGCCGCACGCCCGCCTCCCCGCGCTTCCCCGAGATCGAGGAGCGCATCCTGAAGTACTGGGACGAGGACGGCACCTTCCAAGCGTCGGTCGACGCCCGCCCCACCCACCACGAGGATGGCACCCCCAACGAGTTCGTCTTCTACGACGGACCGCCCTTCGCCAACGGTCTGCCGCACTACGGCCACTTGCTGACCGGCTACGTCAAGGACCTCGTCGCCCGGTACCAGACCCAGCAGGGTCGTCGCGTGGAGCGCCGCTTCGGCTGGGACACCCACGGTCTGCCGGCCGAGCTCGAGGCGATGAAACAGCTGGGCATGACCGACAAGGCCCAGATCGAGCAGATGGGCATCGACCGGTTCAACGAGGCGTGCCGCACCTCCGTGCTCAAGTACACGCACGAGTGGCAGGACTACGTCACCCGCCAGGCCCGCTGGGTGGACTTCGACAACGACTACAAGACCCTCACCTCGGACTACATGGAGTCCGTCCTGTGGGCCTTCTCGGCCCTGCACGAGAAGGGCCTGACCTACCGGGGCTTCCGTGTCCTTCCGTACTGCTGGAAGGACGAGACCCCGCTGTCCAATCACGAACTGCGCATGGACGACGACGTCTACCAGCAGCGCCAGGACCCCTCGGTCACCGTCGCCTTCCCGTTCACCGGGCGGGTGCACGAATCCGGCGGCGCGACCGCCGAGACCGCCCAGGCCCTCGCCGGCGTGCACGCGCTGGCCTGGACGACCACCCCGTGGACCCTGCCGACGAACCTCGCGCTCGCCGTCGGCCCCGAGATCCGTTATGTCGTGGTGCCCGCCGGCCCCGACGGGGCGTCCATGGGCGAGGACGGCGCGCGCTTCCTGCTCGCCGAGGACCTGCTCGCCGCGCACGTGAAGGATCTGGGGCACCCCGATGTGGAGTCCGCGCGTGCCGCCGTCGTCGCCACCTACACCGGGGCCGAACTGGCCGGACTGCGCTACGAGCCGCTGTTCACCTACTTCGCCGACGCCGAAGAGTACGGCACCCAGCACGCCTGGCAGATCCTCGTCGACGATTACGTCTCCACCGAGGACGGCACCGGCGTCGTCCACCAGGCTCCCGCCTACGGCGAGGACGACCAGCGCGTCTGCGAGGCCGCCGGCATCCCCGTCGTGCTCTCCGTGGACGACGGTGCGAGGTTCCTGCCCCTGTTCGGTCGGCCCGAGAACGGCGAGGGCAAGCTCGTCGAGATCGCCGGGGTGCAGGCGTTCGAGGCGAACATGACGATCGTGCGGGCCCTGCGGGCCGATGACCGCGTCTTCCGGGAGGCCTCCTACGAGCACTCCTACCCGCACTGCTGGCGGTGCCGCACGCCGCTGATCTACCGGGCCATCACGTCCTGGTACGTCTCGGTCACCGAGTTCAAGAACCGGATGCTCGAGTTGAACGAGGACATCACCTGGATCCCGGGCAACGTGAAGCACGGCCAGTTCGGCAAGTGGCTCGAGAACGCGCGCGACTGGTCGATCTCCCGCAACCGTTACTGGGGCACGCCGATTCCGGTCTGGGAGTCCGACCACCCGGACTTCCCCCGTCGGGAGGTCTATGGCTCGCTCGCCGAACTCGAGGAGGCCTTCGGGCGCCTGCCGGTCAACGCCGAGGGTGAGGTGGATCTGCACCGCCCGTGGATCGACGAGCTCACCCGTGCGCATCCGGATCCGGAGGCCGCCGCGGCCGGGGCCGTCATGCGCCGCGTCGAGGACGTGCTCGACGTGTGGTTCGACTCCGGCTCGATGCCGTACTCCCAGGTGCACTATCCGTTCGCGAATAAGGAGTGGTTCGACACCCACGCCCCGGCGGACTTCATCGTCGAGTACATCGGCCAGACGCGCGGCTGGTTCTACACGCTGCACATCCTCTCCACCGCCCTGTTCGACCGACCGGCCTTCTCGAACGTCATCAGCCACGGGATCGTCCTGGGCTCGGACGGACAGAAGATGTCCAAGTCGCTGCGCAACTACCCGGACGTCTCCGAGGTGCTCGACCGCGACGGCTCGGACGCGATGCGCTGGTTCCTGATGTCCAGCCCCATCCTGCGCGGCGGCAACCTGATCGTCACCGAGGAGGGCATCCGTGAGGGCGTCCGCCAGGTGCTGCTGCCGGCCTGGAACGCGTACCACTTCTTCACCCTGTACGCGAACACCGCGACGGCCGGCGGCGCCCGCCCCGAGGGGTACACGGCACGGACCCGGCACAGCGCCGAGGACCCGCTCGATCAGTACCTGCTGGCCACCACCGGCCGCATGCTGCGCGAGGTCAAGAGCTCCCTGGACGCCTACGAGGTCTCCGACGCCGCCGAGGCGTTGCGCCGCTACATGGACACGCTGACGAACTGGTACATCCGGCGCTCCCGCCAGCGGTTCTATGCCGAAGACGAAGCGGCCATGGACGTGCTGTACACGGCTCTCGAGGCGTTTGCCCGGGCCGGGGCACCGCTGATGCCGCTGATCGCCGAGGAGATCTGGCGCGGGCTCACCGGCGGCCGCTCGGTGCACCTGACTGACTACCCCGACGCGGACCTGTTCCCGCACGGGCCGCAGGCCGATGCGCTGCTCGAGCGCATGGACACGGTGCGCACGATCGCCTCCGTCGGCTCCTCGCTGCGCAAGGCCGCTCACCGCCGCGTGCGGCTGCCTCTGGCCGGCATGTCGGTCGTGGTGCCCGACGCGCAGGCGCTCGCCGGCACCTATGAGCGGATCATCGCCGACGAGCTGAACCTGAAGTCGGTGCAGCTGACCGAGCTGACGCCGGAGGCGGTGGCCGAGTACGGCATCGGCACGCAGGTGAAGCTGAACTTCCGGGCCCTGGGCAAGGCGTTCGGCAAACAGGTGCCGCTGATCAAGAAGGCTATCGACGCCGGCGAGCACAGCGAGACCGAGGCCGGCCTGCAGGTGCGCCTGGCCGACGGCGACACCGTCGTGCTCGACCCGGAGCTGTACGACGTGCACACCATTTCCAGCGGTGCGCCCGAGGGGACCGCCGTGGGCGTGCTGCCCGGCTCCGGGTTCCTCGTGCTGGACACCGAGGTGTCCGAGGAGCTCGCGGCCGAGGGCGTTGCCCGCGACGTGATCCGGGCGGTGCAGTCCGCACGCAAGGACGCCGGCCTGGATGTGTCCGACCGCATCCGAGCACACATCGCGACCTCGGGCCCCGTCGCTGAGGCCCTCGCCGCGCACACCGGGCTCATCGCTGCGGAGACCCTCGCCGACGCCGTCGAGGTCGTCGACGACGGCCGACCGGACGCCCGAGGCGACCTCGCCGACGACGCGAGCCGCGCGGTCACCGTGCGCGTCGAGGCCTCCGGCGCGGTCCAGGCCGAGGACGCGGAGGTGGACGCATGAGCGGGCCGGAGATGATCGACCCGTCGCAGGGCCACGTGGGCGCGCCGACCGACGTCGCGGGCGTCTACCGCGACCTGCTCGCCCGTGCCCCGGAGAACCGCATGGAGCCGCGCATGGAGCCGATGTGCCGGGTCCTGTCGCTGCTGGGGGAGCCGCAGCACGCGGCCCCGGTGATCCACCTGACCGGCACGAACGGCAAGACGTCGACGGCTCGCATGATCGAGGCGGTGCTGCGCAGTTACGGCCTGCGGACGGGCCGCTACACCTCGCCGCACCTGGAGCAGGTGACCGAGCGCATCAGCATCGACGGCGAACCGGTCTCGGAGGAGACGTTCGTGCGCATCTGGGCGGAGATCCTGCCGATGATCGAGGTCGTCGACGCCCAGCTCGAGGCCGACGGGCAGCCGCGTCTGACCTACTTCGAGGCCCTGACGACCCTCGCGTTCGCGGTCTTCGCGGACGAGCCGGTCGAAGTGCTCGTGCTCGAGGTCGGCCTCGGCGGCGTCACCGACGCGACGAACGTCGCCGACGCTGCGGTCAGCGTCGTCACCCCGATCTCCCTGGACCACACGGAGCTGCTGGGCGACACCGAGGCGCAGATCGCCGAGGAGAAAGCCGGGATCATCAAGCCCGGTGGCTTCCTCGTCTCGGCGGCACAGCAGACGGACGCCGCGCAGGTGCTGCTCGACGCGGCCCGCGCGGCGGACGTGCCGTTCCGGTTCCAGGGCGTCGAGTTCGGCGTCACCGGCCGCTCGCTGGCGGTCGGCGGACAGCAGATCTCGGTGCAGGGCTTGGCCGCGCACTACGACGAGCTAACGCTGCCGCTCTACGGTGAGCACCAGGCCCAGAACGCGGCGGTGGCGATCGCCGCGCTCGAGGCGTTCCTGGGCGGAGGCGAGCGTGAGCTCGAGATTGAGCTGCTGCGGGAGGGGCTGGCCCAGGTCGCCTCGCCGGGCCGGCTCGAGGTGCTGCGCACCGCGCCGACGGTGATCGTCGACGCCGCGCACAACCCCGACGGCGTGCGCGTGGCGGCGGAAGCCGTGAAGGAGTCGTTCGGGTTCACGCGACTGAGCCTTGTGGTCGGCGTTCTGGCCGAGAAGGACGCCCGGGGCATGCTCGCCGCGCTCTACCGCGAGTTCGGCGACCTTGTCGACGACGTCGCGCTCACCCAGTCCACGTCGCCGCGGGCGATCCCGGCGGGGGAGTTGGCCGCGCTCACCATCGACGCGGGCTGGCCGGAGGACGACGTCCACGCCACCGAGTCCGTCCCCGATGCGATCGAATGGGCGGTCAGCCGTGCCGAGTCCGTCGAGAACTCGGCTGATGCGCTGGCCTCCGGCACCGGCGGTGGCGTGCTCGTCATCGGCTCGATCACCCTGGCCGCCGACGTGCGTCAGCTGCTCGGTGCGCCGGCCGCGCCCGGCCCCGTGACGGTTGCCGCGCGCGGCGTCGACCCGGCGGATCTGCTCGGGGCGATCGGCGACGACGAGGACGATGACATCGACCAGGACGTGCTGGACACCCTGGATGACGATCCGGAGGTCGGACGATGAGCGAGCAGCAGAGCCGCCGGGACGCGCCGACGGGACCGACGAGCTTCGGAGCGGAGCCGTGGCGTCCGGCCCGCGAGACGAAGGCGCAGCGGCAGTGGCGGCCCGGCAGGCGCAGACTGCGCCGCTCGATCCAGGCCACCTTCTGCTCCTCGGTGCTGTGCCTGCAGGCGATCGTGCTGTTCTTCGTCGGCATGACGCTGTTCGGTCTGCACCGCGGCGAGCCCTCGGCCCCGTGGTTCCTGGCCGGATACACGGCCCTGGCCGTGATCGCCGTTCTGGCGTGCGCCGTGATTCGTCGTCCGCTCGGCATGGCGATCGGCTGGGGTGTGCAGGTGGTGATGATCTGCTCCGCGTGGTTCGAGTACTCGCTGTTCGTGATCGGCCCGCTGTTCGCTCTCACCTGGTGGTACGCCGTGGCGAAGGGTCGCGCGATGGATCAGGAGAACAAGCGCCGCGAGCGGCTCGAAGCCGAGTGGGATGCGGCTCACGGTTACACGGGCCCGGACGGCTACACCGGGCCGCAGGACGGCCAGTAGTCTGGCCGAGACAGGCGAGGCCCGGCCGCCGACCGTGGTGCCCTGGGCCCGACACACATCCGGCGGACGCGCGCCCGACAGCGGGCCGTTCCGGCCGAGAAGGAGGAACCGGACCATGACCCAGAACCGTGAGCAGACCCTCGTCCTCGTGAAGCCCGACGGCGTGCAGCGTGGCCTGACCGGACAGATCCTGGCGCGCATCGAGGCCAAGGGCTATGTCGTCGAGGACCTGAAGATGATCGTGCCCACCCGGGAAATGCTCACGCAGCATTACGCGGAGCACGAGGGCAAGCCGTTCTTCGAGCCGCTCGTCGAGTTCATGTCCTCCGGCCCGGTCGTCGCGGCCCGCGTCAGCGGCGACCGAGTTATCGAGGGCTTCCGCTCGCTGGCCGGGTCGACCGAGCCGACGACCGCCGCCCCGGGCACCATTCGCGGCGACCTCGGCCGCGACTGGGGCGAGAAGGTGCAGAAGAACCTCGTGCATGGTTCGGACTCGACGGAGTCGGCCGAGCGCGAGCTCGGCATCTGGTTCGGCTGATCGGGGCACGCCCCAGAGCCTGAGAGGGCCCGTCACCTCAGATGGTGACGGGCCCTCTCACTGTCGGTCTGAGCCGAGTGAATGCTGCGGGGTCACAGGCCCAGCATGCCGGGGCCGAACCGCAGCAGCAGCGAGACGAACACGATCGCCCAGGCCAGCACGATCGCTGGCCACGTCAGGTCTCGAACGAGCGTCCGCACCCGCGGCGACGCGGGCAGAACACCGTGTTGGAGATTGCGCGAGGTGGTGAGGAACAGCTGCAGGATCACCATCGCCCAGACGATCATGCAGTACAGGCAGAGCGTGGTGATCTGGTACACGGCCGCGTAGTAGAGCCAGGCGCAGAAGGCCAGCCCGAGCACCATCACGGCGTTCATCGTCAGCCAGTACCACCGGGCGAACCGGGCGCCGGCGAACAGGGACATGGCCACGCAGATCAGGATCGAGAACGCCACGACCCCGATGTACGTGTTCGGGAAGCCGAAGGTCTGCGCCTGCCACGACTGCATGACCCGGCCGCAGGACATCCACGGATTGAAGTCGCAGCTGGTGCGGTGGCTCGGATCCTCCGAGAGGATCGCGCGCTCGACGATGATCGCGAACGTCGCGGCGATCGAGATGAGTGAGCTGACCAGCAGCAGGGCCGCGTAGGGGACGCGTCGGACGCTCGCGCCGGGCGAGGCGGCGGGGGCAGAAGATGTCATGGGCCGCAGTCTAAGCGGGTGTGAGAGGATGAACGCGGTCTCGGCCCAGCCACACTGGGTGCGCGACCCGCCGATGCGCCCGCCTGGCCGACACTCCCGGCCGCGCGCACGGCGGTTCCGGGCCTCGCCGTCGCAACGTCGGCGGCCCCAACGCCCGGTTCAGCACAGGACTTGATTTGTGTCCGCCGCGTGGGCGGCGCACCCCGCCCGGTCTCCGGCAGGAGCCCGGGCGGGGGCAACGCGCGTCCCACGTTCGGACGGACCCGGACGTCGGCCGGCGACGAGTGTGGCGTCGCCCGTCGGCAGGAGGTGCTGCAATGGCAGCGGAGAACAGCAACGACCCGGCCGTGGCGGTCGATCCGACGGATCCGTTCGCGGTCCCCGAGAGCATCATGGAGACGCTGGCGGTCCCCGCTGAGCGGTCCTCTGCATCGGGGCAGGAGGCCGACGAGCACACCGACACTGCCGACGGCGACGGCGACGAGGACAACGGCGACTCTGCCGGGCGCGGACGCCGCCGTCGGCGCGGACGTGGGCGGGGCCGCTCCTCCCGAGGGGCTCGGCGCGGCGAGGACCAGGGCGAGGACGACGGCGACGAGGACGTCGCCCCGTCGGAACGGGACGACGCCGAGGAGGACACCGCTGAGCAGGGCGAGGACGCATCGGGTGACACCGTGCGGCGCCGTCGCCGCCGTCGCCGTCGCGGCTCGGAGGACATGGACCTGGTCGGCGGTGACGAGGGCGACCCGGAGGACACCGTCACCCGCGTGCGCTCACGTCGTCAGAAGCAGTCCGGGCCGGCGACCGTGCAGGGCGTCAAGGGCTCGACCCGGCTCGAGGCCAAACGCCAGCGCCGTCGCGAGTCGCGGGCGGGCGGTCGTCGTCGGCACGTGATCACGGAGGCCGAGTTCCTGGCCCGCCGCGAGTCCGTCGATCGCAAGATGCTCGTGCGTCAGCGCGACAAGCGCATCCAGATCGCCGTGCTCGAAGACGGCGTACTCGCCGAGCACTTCGTCTCGCACACCACGCAGGACTCGCTGATCGGCAACGTCTACCTGGGCAAGGTGCAGAACGTGCTGCCGTCGATGGAGGCCGCGTTCGTGGACATCGGGCGTGGCCGCAATGCCGTGCTGTACGCCGGTGAGGTCGACTGGGACGCCGCGAAGCTCGAGGGCAAGCCGAAGAAGATCGAGAACGCCCTGAAGTCCGGGGACAGCGTCCTCGTGCAGGTCACCAAGGACCCCGTCGGTCACAAGGGGGCCCGCCTGACCAGCCAGATCTCGCTGCCCGGCCGGTACCTCGTGTACGTGCCCGGCGGCTCCATGACGGGCATCTCCCGCAAGCTGCCCGACGTCGAGCGTTCACGTCTGAAGAAGGTCCTCAAGGACCACCTGCCGCAGGACGCCGGGGTCATCGTGCGCACGGCCGCGGAGGGCACCTCCGAGCAGGAGCTGATGAACGACATCAACCGTCTGCGCGTGCAGTGGGAGGGAATCCAGGAGAAGGCCCACTCCACCACGGTGCTCGCGCCGGAGCTGCTGTACGCCGAGCCGGACCTGACGATCAAAACGGTCCGTGACGTGTTCAACGAGGACTTCTCCGCGATGCTCGTGCAGGGCGATCAGACCTGGGACAACATCGAGGCGTACGTGATGTACGTGGCGCCGCATCTGCTCGAGCGTCTGCACCACTGGCAGCCGGAGGACCACGACGGCGAAGACCTGTACGCGACCCACCGGATCGACGAACAGCTGCACAAGGCCCTCGACCGCAAGGTGTACCTGCCCTCGGGCGGTTCGCTCGTGATCGATCGCACGGAGGCCATGACGGTCGTCGATGTGAACACGGGCAAGTTCACCGGCTCGGGCGGCAACCTCGAGGAGACCGTCACCAAGAACAACCTCGAAGCCGCGGAGGAGATCGTCCGTCAGCTGCGGCTGCGGGACATCGGCGGCATCATCGTCATCGACTTCATCGACATGGTGCTCGAGTCCAACCGCGACCTCGTGCTGCGCCGCATGCTGGAGTGCCTCGGTCGTGACCGGACCAAGCACCAGGTCGCCGAAGTGACCAGCTTGGGCCTGGTGCAGATGACCCGAAAGCGCATGGGCACCGGTCTCGTCGAGGTGTTCTCGGAGCCGTGCGAGCACTGCGGCGGACGCGGGCTGCTGATCCATGATGAGCCGATCGACCGGCATCGCGGCCATGGCCACCACGACGGAAAGCACGAGTCCGACGGGCGTCGCCGTCGTCGTCGCAAGGGTGCGGCAGGCGAGAGTTCCGATGCGGAGAAGACGGTGGACCGGCCGGACAGCGAGGAGGAGAAGCTGCGCCGTCAGCGGGCCGAGGCCGCGCGCGCCGCGTTGAAGTCCATCGCGAAGGCCTCCGGCAAGGTCGCCGACGACGCCGAGGCGTCCACGACGAATGACAGCCGTGCCGATCGCGGGGACGGTTCGCAGGGCGACGCTCAGCACGCCGAGGCATCGGGGGAGCCGGGCGCGGAAGAGCGCGGCGGCCCAGACGCGAGGCAGGAGGGCACGGACGACGAGAGCCCGCGGGCTGGTCGTCGCAAGCGCCGCGGACGCCGGCGCGGTCGTCGGCGCGAGCGCGTCGACGGCGCCGTCGAGGCTCGGGGTGCTGCGGACGCCGTGCATGCGGCGACTCAGGACCACGAGGATCACGAGGATCCGGCCCCCGCGGTCATCACCTTCGACGGCGAGCCGGTCGCCGTGCCGCGTCGCCGATCGCGGCGACGCGCCGAGTCCTCGGGTGCCGTCGCCGCGGCGCAGGACGCCGCGGTGCAGGAGGGCACGGTTCAGGGCGTTGCGTCGGTGCGTGCCGATCTGCAGGGGCAGGACGAGCGGGGACGCTCCGGCAGCGGCGAGGATGGGTCGTCCGGTGAACGGACCTCTCGCGGCGATCGTTCGCCCGCGACGCAGGAGCCGGTCGAGGCTGAGGCGCAGGCCCAGATGCGGGCACGCTTGAACGAGCTCGAGCAGGCCATCGAGAAGCAGAGCTCGCGTCGTCGCGGCCGCCGCGCCGCCTCGTCTGCGGGCGCCGGGGGTGAGATCCGTCGGGAGGAGGCGGCCGCGGCCTCCGGCACCAGCTTCACCGCCACGGCGTCTGCGGGGGCAGACCGACGTCCCGAGCCGGACGCCTCGGCGGCGCCGGTGATGCTGGGCGTCGGTGTTAAGGCCGAGGACATCGTCCGTCACGACTGAGGGGCGCCCGCGTCCTCGAGTCCGGGCCGGTTGGTCGTCGCCACGCCGTGGTGAAGACCATTTGGCCCGGTACACGCGATGGGCGTATGATGGTTACTCGGTGTTCACCGCCAGCAGGCTCCCGCATGTCCGCTCGCAGTCGCCCGTCCGGCGCAGTCGTGGGGCGGACCGTCGGATCCCGACGCGTCACGCGGTCGAGGTGCAGGCGAGAACACATTCCAATCCATGAAACGTCGAGAGAAGTGAGTCCCAAGTGGTGTACGCGATTGTCCGCGCTGGCGGCCGCCAGGAGAAGGTTTCCGTCGGGGACCTCGTTACCCTTGACCGCGTTCCCGCTGAGACCGGTGGCTCTGTCGAGCTGCCCGCTCTGATGCTGGTGGACGGGGACAAGGTCAAGGCTGGCGCCGATGCCGCCGGTGTGAAGGTGACCGCCGAGGTCGTCTCGCACTCGCGTGGCAAGAAGATCGTCATCCAGAAGTACAAGAACAAGACCGGCTACATCCGGCGCCAGGGCCACCGCTCTGAGCTGTCCACGGTCAAGATCACGGAGATCGCCTGATCGCTGTCCTCGGGACAGCCCGGCATCCACGCATCCGAGAGGTATAGGTAACAGCTAATGGCACATAAGAAGGCCGGCAGTTCCTCCAAGAACGGCCGCGACTCGAACCCGCAGTACCTGGGCGTCAAGCGTTACGGCGGCCAGACCGTCTCGGCCGGCGAGATTCTCGTCCGCCAGCGCGGCACCAAGTTCCACCCGGGTCACCACGTGGGCCGCGGCAAGGACGACACCCTGTTCGCCCTCTCCGCAGGCTCCGTGGCTTTCGGCGAGCGCCGTGGCCGCAAGGTCGTGGACATCGTCCCGGCCGCTGAGTGACCGTATTCTTCCTTCGGTGACAGCTCGCTCGTGGCCGACGCCGCATTGGAGCTGAACCGGCGCCCCGGCGGGGGCGGACGACGGGCAGCCTGCCTAGCAGGGGTCCGAGGCGTCCGCCCCCGCCGTCGGCGTATCCGGGGCCATGGCGCTCCCTCCGCCACCTCACCGCTGCGCACGACATCCACCTGACCCGATTCCTGGAGGTCTCTGACCATGGCCGCATTCGTGGACCGCGTTGTCCTGCACCTCACCGCCGGCAACGGCGGGCACGGCTGTGTCTCCGTCCGGCGTGAGAAGTTCAAGCCCCTCGGGGGCCCCGACGGCGGCAACGGCGGCAACGGCGGAGACATCACGCTGCGCGTCGACGCTCAGACGACGACGCTGCTCAGCTACCACCACGCGCCCCACCGCTCCGGCGGCAACGGCGAGCCCGGCAAGGGCGACAACCGCGATGGCAAACACGGGGAGGGGCTCGTCCTGCCCGTTCCGGACGGGACCGTCGTCAAGGACGCCGACGGCAACATCCTGGCCGACCTCGTGGGCGAGGGCGCCGAGTTCGTCGCAGCCGCCGGCGGCGACGGCGGCCTGGGCAATGCCGCTCTGGCCTCCGTCAAGCGCAAGGCCCCCGGCTTCGCGCTGCTCGGCCTGCCGGGCGAGGAGCGGGATCTTGTGCTCGAGATCAAGACGGTGGCCGACATCGCGTTGGTGGGGTATCCCTCGGCGGGCAAGTCGTCGCTGATCGCCGCGATCTCGGCGGCTAGGCCCAAGATCGCCGACTACCCCTTCACCACGCTCGTGCCGAACCTCGGGGTCGTGCAGGCAGGGCAGACCCGCTACACCGTGGCCGATGTGCCGGGGCTGATCCCCGGCGCGTCCCAGGGCAAGGGTCTGGGACTCGAGTTCTTGCGCCACGTCGAACGGTGCGCCGCTCTCGTCCACGTGCTCGACTGCGGCACGCTCGAGTCAGACCGGGACCCGATCGCCGACTTCGAGGCCATCGAGGCCGAACTCGAGTCCTACGCAGTTGAACCGGATTTCTCGCGTCCCGGTGACGGCGCCGTCCCGCTGAACGACCGTCCGCGCCTGGTCGCGCTGAACAAGACGGACCTGCCCGACGGCGAGGCCATGGCCGAGATGGTGCGCACCGAACTGGAGTCCCGTGGACTGCGGGTCTTCGAGATCTCCGCGCTGGCGCATCAGCACCTCGACCCGCTCAAGTACGCGATGGCGGAGCTGGTCCTGCAGGCCCGGGAACGTGCTCCTGAACCGGAGCCGGCCGTCTCCGTGGAGGTGCCGCGTCGGCGTCGCCGCAAGGGCGAGTCGGACGAGTTCGAGATCCGCCGCGAGGAGCGGAATCTGGAGCCGCTGTTCCGGGTGCGCGGGTTCAAGCCGGAGCGGTGGGTGGCGCAGACGGACTTCCAGAACGACGAGGCCGTCGGGTACCTTGCGGACCGACTGCAGCGCGTCGGCGTCGAGGATGGCCTCTTCAAGGCCGGGGCCACCCCCGGGGACGCGGTCGTTATCGGCGACGACGCGACCGGCGTGCTCTTCGACTGGGAGCCGACCGTCTCCACGGGCGCGGAGCTGCTGGCCGGCCCGCGCGGCACGGACCTGCGTCTGCAGGAGCGCACCCGCGCCACTCGTGCCGAGAAGCGTGCGGAGCAGGAGCAGCGCAAGGCCGCCCGTGCGGCCACGCGTGCCGAGATGGAAGCCGAGCGCCGCGCTGGCATCTGGACCGAAGACTATGATCGGGAGGATCATGACTGACCGCCGTACCGTCGTCTACCGCTACGCCACCCCCGCGACGGGGGAGGCGGGGAGCAACCCGCGGGCGAACCCGGTGACCAGCCGCGACACGATGGACGATGCCCGGCGTGTCGTCATCAAGATCGGCTCGTCGTCGCTGACCACGTCCGAAGGTCTGAACACCGAGGCCATCGACGCCCTCGTCGATGTCATCGCCTCGCTGCGGCAGAAGGGCACGCAGGTCGTGCTCGTGTCCTCGGGCGCTGTCGCCGCGGGCTTCCCCCAGCTCGGCCTCACGCGCCGCCCCAAGGACACCGCCACGCAGCAGGCGGCCGCGTCCGTGGGGCAGGGCAGCCTCATGGCCTACTACTCGCAGTCCTTCCAGCGCTACGACACCACGGTGGCTCAGGTGCTGCTGACGGCGGAGGAGCTCATGCGCCGGCGTCAGTACATCAACGCGCACCGTTCGCTGGCTCGCCTGCTGACGATGGATGTGATGCCGATTGTCAACGAGAACGACGCCGTCGCCACGCGTGAGATCCGCTTCGGCGACAATGACCGGCTCGCGGCGCTGACGGCGAACCTGGTGAAGGCGGACCTGCTCGTGCTCCTGTCGGACGTGGACTCGCTCTACACAGGTCACCCGGCGCTGCCGGACTCTAAGCGCATCGCCACGGTCGCCTCCGACGACGACCTCGAGGGGGTGGACGTGCGGCGTCCGGGCGCGGCGGGCGTCGGCACCGGCGGCATGGTGACGAAGGTGGACGCGGCCGGCATCGCGGCGACCACCGGCATCCCGACGCTGCTCACCTCGGCGCCGAACGCCGCGGCGGCCTTCAGCGGGCAGGACGTGGGCACGTGGTTCGAGGTCGCCGGGCGTCGCCGGTCGGCCCGCGCCGCCTGGCTGGGCCTGACGGCCGAGGTCCGCGGTCGGCTGACCATTGACGACGGCGCTGTGGCCGCCGTCATCGGACGCGGACGCTCGCTGCTGGCGGCGGGCATCACCGACTGCTCGGGATCGTTCACCTCCGGCGACGTCGTGGAGATCGCCGATGAGCGAGGCACCGTGCACGCGCGTGGCCTCGTGCAGTACTCCGCATCTCAGGTGCCCCGCATGATGGGCCGCTCGACGAGCCAGCTGCGCGAGGACCTTGGCGAGGGTTACGACGGCGTCGTCGTGCATGCGGACGACTGGGTGCGCCTGGCGCCCAATCACGCCGCCTACAGCTGATCAGTCGAGGCCGGGCCGTGCCCGGGGCCAGGCAGCTCGTTACAGTGGGGATCATGACTGAGAACGAGACCATCGACCAGAACGTCGTCGACGCGGTGCAGGAGGTCTCCCGCCGCGCGCGGACCGCGACCGTCGAGCTTGCCACCGCTGGCCGAGCCCGCAAGGACGAGACGCTGCACGCGATCGCCGCCGCCCTGCGCGGCTCGTCGGCGGCGATTCTGGAGGCCAACGCCCAGGATCTGCAGCGCGGCCGGGAGAACGGGACTTCGGAGTCGCTGCTGGACCGTCTCGCCCTGGACGCGGACCGCCTCGAGGGGCTCGCCGCCGCCGCCGAGGAGCTCGCGGCGCTGCCCGACCCCATCGGCGACATCGTGCGCGGCCGCTCCCTGCCCAACGGCATCCGCATGCAGCAGACCCGGGTGCCGCTGGGCGTGGTCGGCGCCGTGTACGAGGCCCGCCCGAACGTGACCGTGGACATCGCCGGGATCGCCCTGAAGTCCGGCAACGCGGTGATCCTGCGCGGCGGGTCCGCGGCGAAGGACACCAACACCGCCCTGATCGCGGTGCTGCGTCAGGCGGTCGAACAGCAGGGCTTCGACCCGAACCTGATCCAGGGCATCGACGACCTCGGTCGTCCAGGCGTCGCCGCGCTGATGGCCAGCCACGGGGCCGTCGACGTGCTCGTGCCCCGCGGCGGCCGCGAGCTGATCCAGCGCGTCGTGCGTGAAGCGCGCGTGCCGGTGATCGAGACCGGCGAGGGCAATGTGCACGTCTTCGTCGACGCCTCGGCCGACCCGCAGATGGCCGTCGACATCGTCGTGAACGCCAAGACCCACCGCACCTCCGTGTGCAACTCGGCCGAGACGCTGCTGCTCAGCCGGGCGGGGGAGAAGGTCAACCGGGAGGTCCTGCGGGCGCTGACCCGCGCCGGGGTGAGGCTGCACATCGACGACGAGGCCCGCGCCTGGCTGCCGGAGGGGTCCGAGCGCAGCGAGCACGCCGTGGACCCGGCGGCCGCGACCGACGAGGACTGGTCGACCGAGTACCTGGACATGGACATGGCCGTGAAGACGGTCGCCTCGATCGACGAGGCCATCGAGCACGTGCGCCAGTACTCGACCGGTCACACGGAGGCGATCGTCACCAACGACCTGTCCCAGGCCGATCGCTGGACGCGCGAGGTGGACGCGGCCGCCGTGATCGTGAACGCCTCGACGCGCTTCACCGACGGCGGGCAGCTGGGCCTGGGTGCTGAGGTGGGCATCTCCACCCAGCGCATGCACGCACGCGGCCCGATGGGCCTGGAAGAGCTGACCACGACCAAGTGGATCCTGCGCGGCGACGGTCAGGTCCGACCCTGAGCCGCAGCGGGGCGGTGCGGTACTAGGATGGTGCCCACGTCCTGCCGCGCCACGTCGCGGCCGCACCGACCCCCGCCTCGGGCCGACCGCCGGGCCGACGCGCACCGACACCGACACCGCACTGAGGAGCGAGAATGCTGAACTCCCTCGTCCTGGCCTCCGCCGAAGGACACCACATCGTCAACGAGCTCCCGGTTCCGACCTGGGTGTTCGGTGCCGTCACCTTCGTGATCCTGATGGCGCTGCTGTTCGTGACCATGAGCTTCCGCTCCGTCGGTCTGCGTCACTCCGAGCCGACCGGCGAGGTCGCCCACCACGGCCAGGGCCGGCGCGATGACGCCGGTCACGGCCCCTCCACCCGCGCTCACTGACCCGTATGCAGACCCCGAGGCACCCGGCGGACGGCACCCGACGCCATCGCCTGGGGATCATGGGCGGCACGTTCGACCCGATCCACCACGGCCACCTCGTCGCCGCGAGTGAGGTGGCCTCGCGTCTGGACCTGGACGAGGTCGTCTTCGTGCCGACCGGCCAGCCCTGGCAGAAGGCCGGCACGAAGGTCTCGCCCGCCGAGCACCGCTATCTGATGACGGTGGTCGCGACCGCCTCGAACCCGCGCTTCACGGTCTCGCGCGTCGACATCGATCGGCCGGGACCGACCTACACGGTCGACACCCTGCGGGACATTCGCGCCGCACGCCCGGACTCGGAGCTGTTCTTCATCACGGGCGCCGACGCGCTGAGTCACATCCTGACGTGGAAGGACGTCGAGCAGGTGTGGGACATGGCGCACTTCGTCGGCGTGACCCGACCTGGCCACAGCCTGTCCGATCTCGGGCTGGGCGATGAGATCTCCCTGATGGAGATCCCCGCGATGGCCATCTCCTCCACCGACTGCCGCAGGCGCGTGTCTGAGGCCCAGCCGGTCTGGTACCTGGTGCCCGACGGCGTCGTCCAGTACATCAACAAGCACGGCCTGTACCTGGCCGAAGAAGAGGTGTCATGACCGTCCCCGAGACGACCCTGTCCTCCCTGAAGGTCGCGGCGGCCGCGGCCGTCGACAAGCTCGGCGAGAACGTCGTGGCCGTCGACGTCGCCGAGCGGCTCGGCCTGACGGACGCCTTCCTGATCGTCTCGGGGGCCTCCGAGCGTCAGGTGAACGCGATCGTCGACGGCGTCGAGGAGGAGCTGCTCCGGCAGGAGCAGCTCAAGCCGGTGCGCCGCGAGGGACGCTCCGACGGGCGCTGGGTGCTGCTGGACTACGGCCACTTCGTGGTCCACGTGCAGCATCAGGAGGACCGCGAGTTCTACGCGCTGGATCGCCTGTGGAAGGAGAGCTCGCTCATCGACCTCGGCCTGATCGGCGGGCAGGCGCCCGCGGAGTCGACAGCGCAGAACCGGTCGGGTTCGGACGACGCAGTGGCTGACGCCGACGGGGCCGCGGTCGAGGCGGACGGCGCCGCGACCCAGACAGACTCCACGACGGGGGAGCGCCCCGCCGACGCGCAGGGCTGACGTATGGTCGCCCGGCTCGTGCTGCTGCGGCACGGCGAGACCGACTGGAACCGGCAGGACCGGTACCAGGGCCGCACCGACGTGCATCTGAACGACGAGGGGCGGCGCCAGGCCCGGTCCGCCGCCGCCGGGCCCGTGGGACAGCTGCTCGAGGACGCTGAGGCTGTGGTCGCGGTGAGCTCGCCGCTGGCCCGGGCGCGGGAGACCGCGCAGATCGTCCTCGAGGCGAGCGTCGGCGCCGTCGAGGTGGACCTGGACCCGCACCTGGCCGAGCTGCACGGCGGCGACTGGGAGGGGCTCGAGCTCGCGGAGATCGCGACGCGCTGGCCCGACGCCCACGCCGCCTGGCGCGCGAGCCCGAGCCTGGACGCCGGCCCCACCGGCGGCGAGACGATGCGCGCGGGCGGTGAGCGCCTGCTGCACGCCCTCGAGCTGCGCGTCGCCGGGCTACGCGAGGAGGATCACGGCTTCGGGGCGACGATGCTGGCCGTAGCCCACGGCGGTGTGCTGCGGGCGGCAGTCGGGCTCATGCTGGGCCTGGATGAGGCGGGTTTCGCACGGTTGGAGAGGATCGGCAACGCGAAGGCCGTCGTGTTCGAGGCGGACCCGGCGGGAGAGGCCGCACTGCCCGGCCGGACTGACGAGACCTCCCGGTGGCGTCTGGCCGGGTACAACGTCTGAGCCTCGGGCGAGGTGAAGCCGGACGGTGGGGCTCTGGGGGGCCGCTCTGCGGTGGTGCGAGTCATGACGGGCGGCCCCGCGACCGGACTGCGGCTCGGCCCAGCGCCCAATTTGCATCGGGCCCCTGGACTGTCCTAGTATTGACGAGTTGCCAGCGAGCAGGCCACCGGCCAACACGTGATGGTGACACCTCTTCTGGGGGTATGGCGCAGTTGGTAGCGCGTCTGCATGGCATGCAGAAGGTCAGGGGTTCGAATCCCCTTACCTCCACCAGAACGAAGGCCCCGGCTTGTCAGTCGGGGCCTTTCTCGTGTGTCCAGAATCTGCGGCACGAATGCGAGTGGGCAGCCGGTGCAAGCTCGGCCAAGGGCACGACACCGCACGCCTCTGCCCCCAGCCCAGCCCCGCCCCGCCCCGAGAGACCGAGCCATCCCGTTTCCGTCGGTATGAGCAGTCATACCGACGGAAACGGGATGGTTTGACGAAGCTGGCCAGGAGGCGGGCCATGTTGCCTTCGAGCGGTGGTCTCCGCCAGGCTGTGCCCTGCCGAGCCTCACGTTGGCCGTGATCGCGGCCGTGCGGTCTCGGCGCAGGCCCTACCGGCAGGGCTGACCTCGTCGTGATGCCCGTCGGCTCGGCGCGGCAGTCCGGGGCCGCGCCGGTGCACCGAATCTGTCGCCATGAGCCGTCATGCCGACGGAATCGGGACGGTTTGACGACGCCGGGGCCAGAGAACCCGGAGACGCCGAAGGCCCCGGTTCAGATGAATGAACCGGGGCCTTTGTTCTGGTGGAGGTAAGGGGATTCGAACCCCTGACCTTCTGCATGCCATGCAGACGCGCTACCAACTGCGCCATACCCCCAGAAGAGGTGTCGAGCGTCGCGAACCGAACCGGTCCTCGTCGCTGACGACCCGGACAACTATACCGGCATCGTCGGGCCGGTGCAAAATCAGGCCTCTCTCCCCGGCGGCACGCCCAAGCGTCTCGTCCGATTCGACGGCCTGACGAGAACGCGGCCCCCACTCTCACATGAGTCGGGGCCGCGTTCTCTCAGGCCGTCGGTGATGCGGGCCGCCTCGGGGTCAGGCGCCTCGGCGAACCGTGTCCGCCGGCGAGGGGGCGGCGTTCTCACCGATCTCCTCAAGGACGTGGTCGGAGACGTCGGGGAAGAGCGCCTTGTACGTCAGGCCGGCGATCGCGGCGCCCACGAGGGGAGCGACGAGGAAGGCCCACACCTGCGCGAGCGCCTCAGGGCCGGCGAACCACGCGACGCCCAGGGAACGCGCCGGGTTCACTGACGTGTTCGAGACCGGAATGGAGACGAGGTGGATCAGGGTCAGGGCGAGGCCGATGGCGATCGGTGCGAAGCCCTGTGGTGCGCGGGCGTCGGTGGCACCGAGGATCACGAACAGGAAGATCGCGGTCAGGACGACCTCGGTCACCAGCACCGCTGCCAGCGAGTAGCCGTCCGGGGACAGGGCCCCGTAGCCGTTTGAGGCGAAGCCCGAGCCTACGGCGTCGAAGCCCTCCTTGCCGGAGGCGATGACGAACAGCACCAGGCCGGCGAGCGAGGCGCCGGCGATCTGCGCGACCATGTAGGGAAGCACGGCCTTGGCCTCGACGCGGCGGGCGAGGAAGGCGCCGAGGGTGACGGCGGGGTTGAAGTGGCCGCCGGAGATGTGCCCGACGGCATAGGCCATCGTCAGCACGGTCAGGCCGAAGGCGAGGGCGACGCCAACGAAGCCGACGCCCATGTTGACGTTCTCATTGTCGGGTGAGAGGACGGAGGCGGCGAAGATCGCCGTGCCGCAGCCGCCGAAGACGAGGACGAAGGTGCCGAGAAGCTCGGCGGCGAGTCGGGATGACATGCGCGGGTGCATGGGGAATTCCCTTCCATTGAAGAGGTGTCGCGCCGCCGTGGACTCCGCGGCGGCTCCTCGGGACGGAGGCGGGGCTCTCCCTGGTTCGACAGGGGGCACCGCGTCCCGGGGATCGACAAGTCTACGCCACGGCTGTGCGCCAGTCCGGCGTGCTCCCGTGCGTCGGTGCCTCCGGAGTCAGGCCGACAGCGGCGGACGCACGGCCCCGGCGTACTCGTCGTTCACGTCGTATCCCGCCAGCGACGTGATCTCGATGGTCTTCCCGGTGGCGGGCGAGTGCATGATCTTCCCGTCGCCGATGTAGACGGCGACGTGACGGATGCGTGCGGCACCGCGGCCCAGGGAGAAGAACACCAGGTCGCCGGACTGCAGGTCCGCGCGGTCCACCTTCGGCAAGCCGGAGCTGTGCAACTGCGGGCCCGAGTCGCGCGGCAACAGGATGCCGTGGTGGCGGTAGATCGAGTATGTGAATCCCGAGCAGTCGAAGCCGTAGGAGCTCATGCCGGCCCACAGGTACTTCAGGCCGAGGAAGCGCTGGCCCGTGGCGATCACGTCGGCGGCAGTGCGGTCCGAGGGGAGCTCGTCGGGCCCGAGCACGCGCACGGCGTCGGCGGGCAGCCACGCGGGATCGGCACCCGGCACCGCCACCATGACGGCGGCGTCGGTCTTCTTGAGCACGGGCAGCCGGGTCTCGAAGGAGACGGGCGTGCGCGGGCGGGTGCCGTCGCGGTCCTCGGCGAGGTGGGTCTTCGTGGCGGTGACGACGGCGGTATCGCCCTGGCCGGCGTTCCTGTCGAACCCGGGGTCGGTGACCAGTTGGCGGGCCGGCACCCAACCGCTGATGCCATCGGCCTGACCCGGGGCGGCCTGGTCGTTGAAACCGACCTTCGCCCAGGAGCCGGAGACGGTCTGCACCGTGACCGGCGCGCCGAGCAGCCCCTGAGTCTGGGTTCGGCCCAGCAGCCACTTGCGCGAGCTGAACGTGCTCAGGGCCGAGGTCCACGCCTCCATGTCCACGGGGACAGAAGCCGAGGGCTCGTCAAGGCCCGTGCGCAGCTGCCCTGGCTCGAGCCAGGCGTTGGCGACGGCCACCTTGACGAAGGCCTGATCGCCCTCGCGCACGGCGCGCGCCGGCCCCGCATCGCCCTGCGAGCCGGGTGTGCCGTGCTGTCGGCGGGGGCCATCGGCGGCGTCGGCGGCCGAGGCCGACAGGCGTTCGAGCGCGTCGTGGACCTGCCGCACGGCCGGCAGGGTGGACGAGGCGGCGAGCGCGGCGACGGCACCACGGCGGGACAGGGAAGCACGGGTGGTGATCCGGGGCGACATTGGGGGAGCGACTCCTGCAGGGGTGAGGACGGCGTCGAGAGCGTGCACAGCGGACGCCCGAGCGTTCAATTGTTTCATAGCCGCCGGGGCTGCGACAGGTGCCGCCCTGCTCACGGTGCGGCGAGCAGGGCGGGCTGTCCGTGTTCAACGGGGGCGACGGACGGCGCCTGGCGACCGCCCGTCGATGACTCAGTCGATCGTCAGCAGCGACTTGATCGCGGTGCGCTCGTCCATGGCGCGGTAGCCCTCTGCTGCCTGCTCGAGCGGCACGACGTGGTCGAACACGAGGCCCGGATCGATCGCCCCGGACTGGATGCGCTCGATCAGGTCCGGGAGCATCCGCCGCACCGGGGCCGGTCCGCCGTGCAGGTGCACCGCAGAACCGAAGAGCTGTTTTCCGTCGAGCGCGACACCGTGGTTCAGCCCGACGAACCCGACGTGCCCGCCGGGGCGGCACGCGGCGATCGCCTGCTCCATCGAGACCTGGTTGCCGACCGCCTCGATGACGCTGTGCGCGCCGAGGCCGCCCAGCAGGTCGGTCAGCTCGGCCACGCCTTCGTCACCGCGCGTGGCGATCACGTCGGTCGCGCCGAACACGCGGGCGAGCTCCTGGCGCCGCTCGTGTCGGGAGAACACGACGATCCGCTCGGCGCCCAGCTCGGATGTGGCGAGCACGCCCAGCAGCCCGACGGCTCCGTCGCCCACCACGGCGACGGTCTTGCCGGGGCCGACCTGAGCGGCCTCCGCGGCGAACCAGCCGGTGCCCAGCACGTCGGAGGCCGTCAGCAGGGAGGGGACAAGGTCGGCTTCGGGGGCGCCATCGGTGATCGGCACGAGAGTGCCGGCCGCCAGAGGGATGCGCGCATACTCGGCCTGCGTGCCGATGCCGCCCATCCCGACGGCTCGGACACACCGCGACTGGTAGCCGGCCAGGCAGATCTCGCAGTGATTGCAGGAGGCGATGAACGAGCCGACGACGTGGTCGCCGACGTTCAGCGTGGTCACCTCGGAGCCGAGCTCGACGACTTCGCCGATGTACTCGTGGCCCATGGGAGCGTGGTCGACCTCCCAGCCGCCGCGGTAGGGCCATAGGTCCGAGCCGCACACACAAGCGGCGGTGACGCGGATGATCGCGTCGGTCGGCTCTTCGATCACCGGGTCCGGACGGTCGGTCACGACGACGCGACCGGGGGCTTCCATGACGACTCCGCGCATGCGGGTGCTCCTTCGGCTGTGGGGTGTGGGGGACGTGGCCGACACTACGCGCCGACCCGTGGCGGTGTGATCGGTCCGTGATCGCGTGTTCACCGGCGGGTCACGCAACCGTGCCCGAATCGTGCTCGCGGGCCTCTGCCCTTCTGCCCAGGGTCTGCCTAGCGTGGGAGACGGACCACGGACCCCTGTGGATCCGGAACAGCCGCCCGTCGGACAAGCACCCGCCGAGCCCCGGGCGTCGCACCGCACGAGGAGTCGAGGAGGACTCTCATCATGACTGCCACCCCGCACCGATCGACCACCCGCACCACCGCCGCCCGCGTCGCACTCGGCCTGGGCTGCGCCGGCCTGATCGCTGGCGGCCTGGCCGCCCCCGCTCACGCGACGCCCGGCGTCGGAGCCGAGAACGTCTACGGCTGCCTGATCGGCTCCACGGCCAAGACGGGGGTCGAGAACCCGGACGGCTCGTTCGTCTCGGGCCACAAGGTCCTCTTCGTGCTGCACGACTCCGCCTCGACGCCCGACGCGCACACGTCTGACGACGTGACGGTCGAGGTCCGCGCCGACGGGGGTGACTGGACGCCCGTCGAGCACACCGGCGGCGATCCCGTCGGTTCGGTGACCACCTGGGACATCGAGAAGGCCCTCAGCGGGTCTCACGCCACCGTCGAGATCCGCGTGAGCGCCGCCGGCCAGGAGGAGCTCTCCGGCTCGCTGGACATGAAGAACGCCGCCATGCCGCTCGGCGGCGCCGACTGCGCCTCCGACGTCGTGGACGGCGAGGAGATGGCCCCGGTCGTCACGTGGGCGCCGATCGTCATGGCCCAGCCCCGTGATCCGGGCCGACCGATGGACGGCAGCGTCGACTTCCTCACCAGCCCGCGCGAGGACGCCGTGCCGGTGCCGGACAAGGCCGACGGCAAGCCCCGCTGGATGGCTGCCGACGACGTGCAGGTGGAGTCCAACGATCCGATGAAGGACGGCCAGGGGGTCGAGCTGACGTCGGACGACCAGGGCGGCTTCCGTGACGCGGCATGGTACGGCGCACACACGCTCCCCGAAGAGACGTTCGCCTGGGTCTCGTACACGGGCGCCGACGAGGAGGGCACGCAGCGGACGCGGATCGTGATCGCGGAACCGACGACTGAGGAGACCCTCGCGGAGACGAAGGACGGCACCCTCGCGGCGCCGGGCATCCCGACCGAGTACGGCCGGAAGACCGACGCGCTGTTGTGGGGCCCGGACGGTCTGGACTCGGGCGCGCCGTCCGAGGACGAGGCGCCGGCCGATGGCGAGCAGCCGTCTGAGGAGGCCCCGTCACAGGACGCTCCCGCCGATGACGCTCCGGAGGCCCCCGCCGAGGGCGGCGGCCACGAGGTTCCCGAGAAGGTCGAGACCGGCACCGGCGTCGAGGACCGCGGTCTCTGGGCCGGCGGCGCCCTGGCCATGGCCGCCCTGGGTGGGGCGGCCCTGATGGTGCGTCGCCGGTTCACCGCCTGAGGTCTGCGGCGCACCCGCCGTCGAGGGGTCGTGGGCCCTTGCCGCGTCCTCGGCCCCTCGACACCATGAGGGGAAGCCCCGCAGACGGTCTCGGCGAGCGCCGCCCGCCGCCGAGTCGATCACAGTCGACTACAGGAAGGGCCAGCCCATGCTGCCTCCGGAGATGACCGCCGACCTCACTCGCGCCGGACGCGCCCTCGCGCAGGTCAGCCCGACCGCCCTCGCCGAGGCGGCCGGACTGAGCAAGGTACGCCTGCGTCGGTTCGAGAAGGGTCTGGCCGACCTCGAGCCGGACGAGCTGACGAACATCGAGAAGGCGCTCGCCGAATTCGGGGTGGTCATCGTGTGGCCCGATGAGTTCGGAGGCATCGGGGTGCGTCGCTCCTTCGGCGGTGTGCGGCCCGGGCAGCTAGAGGTCGGAGCCGACAGCGACGACGATCGGGGCGGCGCGAGCGCCTGAGCCTGGTATGCCACGACGAATGCGGCCCCGGTGGCGCCTGGACTTCCAGACGACACCGGGGCCGTCGCCGTGCCTGGGCTCAGCGGCCGCATCGGCTCACCGGGCGTCAGTTCGCGCTCAACGCCGTCGTCACCTCGGCCAGGCCCTCGCGCAGCAGCTGCTCTGAGATCGTGAGCGGGGGCAGGAAGCGGATGACGTTGCCGTCGGTGCCGCAGGTCAGCAGCACCACCCCGGCCGCGTGCACGGCCTTCGCCACGGCGGCGGTGAGGGCGGCGTCCGGCTCGCCGGTCGCCGGGTCCACCAGCTCGAGCGCCATCATGGCGCCGCGGCCGCGCACCTCGCCGATCCGCTCGTCGGCGTTCTGGGCGAAGTGCTCGCGGATGACCGCCTCGATCGTCTGGGCCGCCTCGATCAGGCCGTCCTGCTCGATCGTCTCGATCGCCGCGAGCGACGCCGCGCACGCCACCGGGTTGCCGCCGTAGGTGCCGCCCAGCCCGCCCGGGTGCACAGCGTCCATGACCTCGGCCCGGCCCGTCACAGCCGAGAGCGGCATGCCGCCGGCAATGCCCTTCGCGGTCGTCATGATGTCCGGCTCGATGCCCTCCAGCTCGGAGGCGAACCAGGCGCCCGTCCGGGCGAAGCCGGTCTGCACCTCGTCGGCGATGAACAGCACGCCGTTGTCCTGGCACCACTGCACAATGGACGGCAGGAACCCCTCGGCCGGGACGATGAACCCGCCCTCGCCCTGCACCGGTTCCATGATGACGGCGGCCAGACGGTCCGCACCGATCTGCTTCTCCAGGGTCGAGATCGCCTTCTTCGCCGCCGTGACGCCGTCCAGGCCGTCGCGCAGCGGGTACGAGCCGCAGGTGCGGTACACCTCGGGGGCGAACGGACCGAAGCCGTGCTTGTACGGCATGGCCTTCGCGGTGAGCGACATCGTCATGGTCGTGCGCCCGTGGTAGGCGTGGTCGAATGCGGCGACCGCCTGGCGGCCGGTATACGCGCGGGCCACCTTTACCGCGTTCTCCACGGCCTCGGCGCCCGAGTTGAACAGCGCCGTGCGGGTCTCGCCGGAGATCGGGGCCAGCCGGCCCAGCTGCTCGGCGACCTCCACGTAGCCCTCATAGGGGGTGACCATGAAGCACGTGTGGGTGAACTGCGCGGCCTGCCGCTGCACCGCCTCCACGACGCGCGGGGCCGACGCGCCCACCGAGGTCACCGCGATGCCCGCGCCCAGGTCGATCAGCCGGTTGCCGTCGACGTCCTCGATGATCCCGCCCTCGGCACGCACCGCGTAGCTGGGCATCATGGCGTTCACCCCGGTGGGGACGACGGCACAGGTGCGGGCGGCCAGCTCTCGCGAGCGCGGCCCGGGCAGCTCGGTGGCCAGGTAGCGGGACTGTTCGAGCGGAGCGAGGGCCCCGGACGGCGGCAGCGAGGTGGTCATGGGTGGCTCCTTCAGATGCAGGACAGAGGCAGAGACCGGACAGATGCGGCCGGGGAATGCGGCCTGCTGCGGTCGCACCCGGCACGGACGCCCGGTGGTCTGAGCTGATTCTCAAACCGCCCTCGTCATGCTGTCCAATGATGATCCGGCATAGTCACTATGCTTGGCCGGCATGAGCGGCGCGATAACCTCCGACGGACTCCTCGACCCCGGCCTGCTGCGCTCCTTCGCTGCCGTGGCCGAGGTCGGCTCGGTCTCCGAGGCCGCCCGCGTGCTGGGCGTCGTGCAGCCGGCGCTGAGCCGGCAGCTGCAGCGGCTGGAACGCCAGAGCGGTCTCGAACTGTTCGACCGTTCCGCGGGCCGTCTGGTCCTGACCCCCACCGGCGCGGCCTTTCGAGAGATCGCCGAGCAGCTGCTGCAGCAGCACCGGGCCGCCGCCTCGGCGGTGCGGATCCTCGCCGCCGGCCGGCTCACCGAGTTCAGCCTGGCCTCGCCCGGCACCACCCTCATCGACGTGGTCATCCCGTTCGTCGCGACCCTCGGCCGCGACGATCCGAGGGCGCGCGTGGCCGAAACCCAGCTCGACGACTCGCTCATCGACGCGGTGCGTCACCACGACCTCGTCGTGATGCCCTCCGCCCCGCACGACGACGTCGCCTCACTGCCGCTGGCCATGCTGCCTGTGTGGGCCTACGTGGCCCCGGGGCACCGGTGGGCGCCGCGGGCCGACGCCGATGGGGCGGTCGCGCTCACCGAGCTGGCCGAAGAGCCCCTCACCCTGCCGGCACGCAGTTTCAAAGCCCGCCGTGTGCTCGACGGCGCCTTCGAGGTTGCCGGTTTGGGCCCGTGCGCCGTCACCGAGGCGAACTCCGGCCGCGTCGCCCAAGCTCTTGTGGCGACCGGCGCCGGCGCGGCGGTCGTCACGGAGGACCCGGCCTTCGACCTGGTGCCGCTGCGCATCACCACTGGCGACGGCCCGCTCTCCGTCACCCTGCACGCGGCCTGGCGGCCCGACCACTACGCCGCCGAGCAGATCGCCGCGATGGCCGCCCGGCTGCAGGGGTTCGTGCGTCGCCGCTATCTCGACTGAGGCGCGCGCACGGCGCTCGCGGCGATGAGCACCACCAGACCCGCTGCGGGCAGCACCCACAGGCCCGCGGCCAGGCCGGCCGCATCAGCGAGGGCGCCCACGAGCGGGGGAGCGGCCAGGAACCCGAACCGCATCAGCCAGGCCACCGCCGTCAGCCCGACGCCCGGTGCCAGGCCGGGCAGCTCGTCCGCCTGGTGCATGGCCACCGGGACGAGGGTGGCCACGCCGTAGCCGACGGCCGTGAAGCCCAGCAGCGTCGTCGGGATCGAGGGCACCAGCAGCGCGAGGCTCATGCCCAGCGTCAGCACCGCGCCGCCGCAGCGCAGCACCGCCCGCGGCCCGAGCCGGTCGATCTGTCGGTCGCCCAGCAGGCGCCCGAGGAACTGCGCCGCCACGACGAGCGTGAACCCGAGGGCCGCCAGAGAGGCGTCCGCGCCCAGGTCCCGGTGCAGGTAGAGGGCGGACCACGAGTTCGCCAGGTCCTCTCCCACGGCGCCGCACACCGTCAGCAGGCCGAAGGCGGCCAGCAGCAGGAGGGTTCTCGCCGAAGGTCTGGTGCGTGTGGACGTCGCTGTCTCGTCGGCGGAGTCCGATTCGGCGTCGCGCTCGCCAGAGTTCGGCAGCGCGCCGGCGCAGGCCCACGCGGCCAGGGCCGTCAACAGCGTTCCGCTCAGCGTCAGCTGCCAGCCCAGCGGAAGTCCGACGGCGATCGACGCGGCCGCCACCAGGCCGCCCGCCACGGCTCCGAGGGACCACACGGCGTGCATCGTCGAGATGATCGACCGGCCGAATGCCCGCTGCACGCGCAATGCGTGCGCGTTCTGCGCGACGTCCACGAGAGAGTCGGCCACACCCACGACGAACAGGGCCGCAGCGAAGCTGACCACGCCCGTCGGACGTGGCCACGGGGCCGCGACGAGGGGACAGAGGCCAGCGGCCAGCACCGCAAGGGCCATGACGGCGGTCCCAACGGCCGCCAGTCGCGCCTCGCCCATGCGGCGGATCAGCGCGGGGGCCGCTGATCCGGCGGTCAGCGCGCCGACGGGCACGGCGGCCAGGGCGAGGCCGAAGGCGCCGTCGCTGACGCCGAGTGCGGCCTTCACTTCGGGCAGGCGCGGCAACAGGCACGCCATCAGGGCGCCGTTGGTCAGGAAGAATACGGAGCCGGCGATGCGGGCACGGCGCAGTCGGGCCTCCGGGCCGACCGTGTGGTCGCAGCGGTGTCTCACGTGTTTACCGTAGGGCACCGGGCCGGCACCGGCGGACGCCCGGACTCGCCCGGGGCGGGCGATGGTTTGGCGCCTGGCGCGCCGGAGCGCGTACCGTTTCCCTGTACCGGGGCGTTTCGTCGCGCCCCGTTCGCCGGTCCCGTGCGTGCGCGCGGGCCGTCCCACCCTGAGAGGAACGAACCGCCATGTCGTGCACCCGCCCGTTGTCTGCGTCGCGTCGTCGCTGGGGCACCGTGACGGGATCGGCCGCGCTGATCCTCTCGCTCGGACTCACCGGGTGCACCGCGAACAAGGGCGGCACCATCGACGAGGCCGATCCGAGCACCTACGCCGACGGCGTGATTCTCAAGCCCTCCGAGTCCTCGTCCGCTGACCGCGGCAAGGACATCGCGTTCGCCAGCGGGATGATCCGCAATCACCAGCAGGCCGTCGAGTACTCGCGGATTCTGCTGGACAAGGAGGACGTGGACGAGGACGCTCGCCGCGTCGCCCAGGACATCGTGGACCATCACCCGGGCGTCGTTGATGAGCTCACGGGCATGCTCGAGGACTGGGGTGTGGAGTCGACTGAGGAGGCCGAGCAGTCGGCTGAGGCGACCCCCAGTGCGAGCGCCGGCCCGGGGGCTGCGGCCGCGGGGCCGTCCGCGGATGAGGAGGCCATGGCCGCGGCGCAGGACGCCGCTGAGGACCGCCGCAGCGGCCTGCTGACCTCGGAGGAGCGTCAGGCGCTCGAGACCGCCGAGGGGGAGGACGCCGGGCGCATCTACCTGCTGCAGATGCAGCGCCTGCACTACGGCGCCGTGATGATCGCCGGCACCGAGGTCGACGAAGGCGAAGACGACGAAGCGAAGACCCGGGCCAAGCAGTTGCGGGACAAGTACAAGCAGGACATCGAGGACATGCAGTCCCAGCTCGGCGATGACAAGGTCGTCAGCGGAGGCAGCTTCGACAAGGACGTGCCGGAGAACGCGCCGAAGTCCATCGACAACACCGACGAGAACTGGCAGAGGAAGCTCAACCAGCGCCTCGACGGGAACGACCAGGTCGGGCAGACCGACGGCGATGACAGCCCCGACGACGGTGACAAGCCCGAGGACGCGGACTCGGCCGAGACCCGGGGAGAGAACGGCGACGACGGCGGTCAGTCCGACAGCTCGTCCTCGCCCGACTCGGAGCAGTCGCCCGCCACCCCGTCGCCCTCGGGAGACTCGGCCGCGCCGTCCCCGTCGCGCTGACCGAGAGCGGTCACAGCAGGACGTCCACGGTCGACGTCGCGGCCTGTGCGCTGGGCGCCGCGGTGTCCTCGGGTCGAACGCACACGGGCGGCCCCTCTCCGCAGAGGGGCCGCCCGTGTGCGTGTGCGAGGGGATCTGGCGGCCGTGTGTTCGTGTGGTGTTCACCCGAGCGTGGCGGTTCTGAGACCGGATCGTGAGCGCACCGATATCGAATTCTTCTTCTGTCGAATGATGGCTGAACGTAGCCTGGGGCACAGATGGTGAAAGAGGGGATCTTCGGATCTGAAACATCTTCGCGGAGCGTCGTGACACGCGGCGCGCGCACCTTCGAATGATTTCGACACGAGATTGAGGAAGCCGCATCATGACCATGAAGACCTCGACCTTCTCCCGTTTCTCCCTCGCCCTGACGGGCTCCGCTCTGCTGGCCGTCGGCACCGCCGCCGGCGCCTCGGCCGTCGAACCTGCGCCGCAGTACACTGGCAGCTCGGACGTGTGGGGCTGCTTCGCGGGCACTAACGCCACGACGGACGGGCCCTTCTCGGATGGGGCGGAGAACTTCTTCGTTCTCAGTGCCCTTCAGAAGGACGGCGGCATCGCCGAGGATCGCATCGAGGTGCGCGGCAGCTATGACGACGGCACGATCGTCGACGTCCCGATCGACTTCACCGTGAGCGGTGGCGCTGTGTCGCTCAAGGGCGCGGACGTCTACGACGCCGTCATCGGTGCCGGGGCACAGGATCAGCCGGCGAAGCTGACCGTCGAGGTGCTCGTGGACGGCAAGATCGAGGCCTCCCATGTGCTGGTCGCGCAGTCGGCGGAGCAGGGCGAGGACCAGGGGCCGGATTCCTTCCGCGGCTGCGGTGACGATGCCGCTCGTGGCATGGTGCCCTCGGGCTGGCGTGTCAGCGAGGACGGCGCGCCGGTGGGGGTCGCTGTGGCTGATGAGGGCGTCGAGGTCGTCGCGGGCCCTGCCCACGGCAGCGTCGAGAAGGAGGAAGGCACGAACGCGCAGTACGTCTATACCCCGGAGCCGGGTTTCACGGGTGTCGATACGCTCACCTTCGAGTACGTCAACGAGGACGGTGACCTGGTGCGCAAGGTCGTGCTCGTCGACGCGATCTCCTCCGCTGAGGGCCTGGAGCTGGGCGGCCTTTCCGACAACTACGTGATCACGGGCAAGGATCTGGACGGCAACCCCCTGCCGGCGGACTGGCAGTGGATCACCGTGCCCGCCGAGGAGCTGGGTGCGGATGAGGTGCCCGTGGAGGACGAGGTCCCGGCGGAGGACGAGAAGCCGTCCGAGGACACCCCGGCCGAGGACGGCGACGAGCACGAGGTGCCGGAGAAGGTCGAGACCGGCGCCGCGCCGACCTCGCCGTGGCTGCTGGGCGTCGGCGCCTTGGGTGCGGCCGGTGTCGCCGGCGTGGCCGCGCGTCGCGCAGCGCGGACCCGCTGATCACCGCGATCATCGACGATGCGTCGCTGCGCCGACGCATCGCGCGGGCGGCTCGTCCTGCGGGGCGGGCCGCCCGTTCTCTGTCTTCTGTCCTGCGGCCGGGGTCTGACGTGGTGGGACGGGCCGCGCAGCGTGGCACACTCCAGAGAACGTGAGTATCGCGCATCGGCGCGACGGACACGAAGGAACCGAACCGAGATGAGCATCGAGGCAGTCAGGGCCAGCGCACGACGAACGACGACGACGGCAGCCCTGTGCCTCGCACTGGGTCTGGGCGGGCTCACGGCCTGTGCCGAGGAGGAACCGGCTCCCATTCAGGCCCCGCCCTCGGCCGGCCCGTCCTCGCCGGAGCCGAGGTCCGCGGGCTCGAGTGCGAGCGAGTCGACCTCCGGCGCATCGGACTCGGCCGAGCAGAACCCCACCGAGGCGGGCAAAAGCGCGGACGGGGCGGGCGCTGCCGGGGATTCCGGCGGCGCTGCGGCGTCGACGTCGGAGGACGCATCGGCCACGGCAGCTGCCTCCTCGTCCTCCACTCCCGCGTCCTCTTCGTCCGCTGCCGCGTCGGAGATGCCCGAGCAGATCGAGGCGGCCCCGACCTTCATCGCCGCCTATCGCGGTCAGGAGCAGGTGATCGGCGGGAAGATCGTGCCCACGCAGACCAACGAGGACGGCGTGATCTTCCCCGAGGAGATGACCGTCGGCTGGTACGGGCCGCCGCAGTGGGGCACCACGCCCGGCGAGCTGTCGTCCCACCCTGGTGTGCTCGCCGCGCACGTCACCAACCGTGACGGCGGCAAGGACCTCTTCTACAACCTCGAGCGCCTCAAGGCGGGTGACCGAGTCGAGATCTCCTACGACGACGGCACGACGGCCGTGTTCGAGGTGGACAAGGACGCCGTCTCGGTCGACAAGGGCGCCCTGACGGGCGAGCCCGAGCACCGCTGGGCGTGGGAGCTCGACGAGCCGGGGCGGAAGGTCACGCTCATTACGTGCGATCTGGGCTCGCAGACCGGCTTCGGCCCCGATGTGGCCAACAACTGGGTGGTGCAGGCCACCCGGGTGAGCTGAAGTCCGACGTCCCGCCCACATGTAGTGGTCGGCCGCGCCGGACACGCCGAGACGCGCCGGGCTCCAGATGACCCCGAGGCCCTGTGCACATGTGCGCGGGGCCTCTGCCGCGCCTGTGGACAGAGCGCGTTGGCGGGGCGGTGATCGGCATGGTCGCGCCAGAGCTGCGGTGCGGGGCGTGTGGACGGGGTGTGGAGACAGTGTGAACACCGAATGACATGTGTGTAAGCACTACATCTAGGGATGCTCGCCCCAATCGGTCACCAGATGTAGTATCGACGCCGAACGAAGAGAACACCCCTTGCGACGCTGCCGCGAGGGGCGGTCTGCGCCCGAGAGGGCGGGCCGAACGAGTGTTTAGGGGAACTCCAGATGACCGTCACCGTGTACACCAAGCCGGCCTGCGTCCAGTGCAACGCCACCTACCGCGCCCTGGACAAGCGGGGCATCGCCTACAAGTCCGTGGACATGTCCCAGGACCCGGAGGCCCTTGAGCGCGTGCGTGCCCTCGGCTACATGCAGGCTCCCGTCGTGATGACCGAGTCCGACTCCTGGTCGGGATTCCGCCCGGACAAGATCGCCCAGCTCGCTGACGCCGCCGCGAGCTCCGTCGCCTGAGCGTCCGGGGGAGTCGTTGACGGCGGTCACCGCTGACCCGCAGCACATCCGCTCGGCCGAGGCCCAGGGCCTGAGACCGACGGCCGCGCGGCTGATCTACTTCTCCTCCGCCTCCGGGTACACCGACCGCTTCGTCGGCAAGCTCGGCCTCCCCGACGGCGAGGCCGCGCGTCTTCCCCTGCTGACGAAGGATCGGACCCTGCAGGCCACCGAGCCCTACGTGCTGCTCACCCCCACCTACGGCGGGGGAGACGGGAACGGGGCCGTGCCGAAGCAGGTCATCAAGTTCCTCAACGTCGCGGGCAACCGCGAGTTGATCCGAGGCGTGATCGCCTCCGGCAACACCAACTTCAACGAGGGCTATTGCCTGGCCGGGTACATCATCGCCCGCAAATGCCAGGTGCCCCTGATGTACAAGTTCGAACTGATGGGCACGCCCGACGACGTGCTCCGGGTCCGTGAAGGACTGGAAGGATTGTGGAGATGACCGTCACCGAACACGAGCTGAACCAGCAGGCCAAGCACCTGCCGCCCGAATGGCAGGGCCTGGGCTACCACGAGCTCAACGCCATGCTGAACCTGTACTCGGCGGACGGGAAGATCCAGTTCGAGGCCGATCGCGCCGCCGCCCGGCAGTATTTCCTGCAGCACGTCAACAACAACACCGTCTTCTTCCACGACCTCGAAGAGAAGCTGACGTACCTGTGGGAGAACGACTACTACGAGCGCGAGACGTTCGACCAGTACCCGTTCGAGTTCATCCGCTCGCTCTTCGACCGCGCGTACAAGGCCAAGTTCCGCTTCCCGACCTTCCTGGGCGCGTTCAAGTTCTACACCTCCTACGCGCTGAAGACGTTCGACGGCAAGCGCTACCTCGAGCGCTACGAGGACCGCGTCGCCGTCGTGGCCCTGCACCTGGCCGAGGGCGACACCACGCTGGCCGAACACCTGGTCGACGAGATCGTCGGCGGCCGTTTTCAGCCGGCCACCCCGACGTTCCTGAACGCCGGCAAGAAACAGCGCGGCGAGCTGGTCTCCTGCTTCCTGCTGCGCATCGAGGACAACATGGAGTCGATCGCCCGCGGCATCAACTCCGCCCTGCAGCTGTCCAAGCGTGGCGGCGGCGTCGCCCTGTCGCTGACGAACATCCGCGAGCACGGCGCCCCGATCAAGCAGATCGAGAACCAGTCCTCCGGCGTCATCCCCGTGATGAAGCTGCTCGAGGACTCCTTCTCCTACGCGAACCAGCTGGGCGCGCGCCAGGGGGCCGGCGCCGTGTACCTGCACGCGCACCACCCGGACATCCACCGTTTCCTCGACACCAAGCGCGAGAACGCGGACGAGAAGATCCGCATCAAGACCCTCTCGCTGGGCGTCGTCATCCCGGACATCACCTTCCAGCTGGCCAAGCGCAACGAGGACATGTACCTGTTCTCGCCCTACGACGTGGAACGGGTCTACGGCAAGGCCTTCACCGAGATCTCGGTGACGGAGAAGTACTACGAGATGGTCGACGACGCGCGGATCAAGAAGACCAAGATCAACGCGCGCGAGTTCTTCCAGACCCTCGCCGAGATCCAGTTCGAGTCCGGCTACCCGTACGTGGTGTTCGAGGACACCGTGAACGCCGCCAACCCGATCGACGGCCGGATCACGATGTCCAACCTGTGCTCCGAGATCCTCCAGGTCTCCGAAGCCTCGGAGTTCCACGAGGACCTCACCTACGAGCACGTGGGTGAGGACATCTCCTGCAACCTCGGCTCGATGAACATCGCCAAGACGATGGACTCGCCGGACTTCGGCCTGTCGATCGAGACCGCGATCCGCGGCCTGACCGCCGTGTCGACCATGTCGAACATCGAGTCCGTGCCGTCCATCGCGAAGGGCAACGATGCGTCCCACGCGATCGGCCTGGGCCAGATGAACCTGCACGGCTACCTCGCCCGCGAGCACATCCACTACGGGTCCGAGGAAGGCATCGACTTCACGAACATGTACTTCTACGCGGTGCTGTACCACGCGCTGCGGGCCTCGAACCGCCTGGCGATCGAGCGGAACCAGCGCTTCGGCGGGTTCGAGCGTTCGGACTACGCCTCCGGCGTGTTCTTCGACAAGTACACCGAACAGGAGTGGAAGCCGGCCACCGAGCGCGTCGCCGCGCTCTTCGCGGACGCCGGGATCACCCTGCCCACCCAGGACGACTGGCGTGAGCTCAAGGCCTCGGTGATGGAGCACGGCATCTTCAACCGGAACCTGCAGGCGGTGCCGCCGACGGGCTCGATCTCCTACATCAACAACTCGACCTCCTCGATCCACCCGGTGGCCTCGAAGATCGAGATCCGCAAGGAGGGCAAGCTCGGTCGCGTCTACTACCCGGCGCCGTACCTGACGAACGAGAACCTCGAGTACTACGAGGACGCGTACGAGATCGGCTACGAGAAGATCATCGACACCTACGCGGCCGCGACCCAGCACGTGGACCAGGGCCTGTCCCTGACGCTGTTCTTCAAGGACACCGCCACCACGCGTGACCTGAACAAGGCGCAGATCTACGCGTGGAAGAAGGGGATCAAGACGATCTACTACATCCGCCTGCGTCAGCTCGCCCTCGAGGGCACCGAGGTCGAGGGCTGCGTGAGCTGCATGCTCTGAGCCGGGCCCGCCCCTTTCGCGTCGAGTCGGAGGCCCCTCGCTCAGCCCACACGGGCTGAGCGAGGGGCCTCCGGTTCTGTGCCGGCGCGACCGCGCTGAGGGCGACGGCCGAGCGCCGGGGCAAGATCCTCGAATAGGACATGGGCGCGAGGCGGTTCGCGCGCATGTCGACGAGTGGAGCTGGCCCCGCTGACGCAACCGCCTGTCCGGGGCCAGACTGCACGGCGTATGTTCACCGCTCGCCCCCGGGGCGGGTCCATCAGCGGAAACGGACGGCATCGGGCTGAGCCGGGCCGATCCGGCCAGCCCCGTCGCTTGAGTCCACTGCGGTGCACATGCTGATCACGGGGTCGAGGTCGCGGGGGAGTCTTGTCCAGATGTTCTCGGCGCCGACGCGCAGCGCCACCGCCATCACCGTGGACGCGGAGCGCCCGCTCTTATTCCCGGTGGCGGGGGAGACAAGCCCCACTGGCCGGCCGCCCGCAGGGGTTCTCGATTCCGTCGATGCCCCGATCTAGACTGGCCGTCATCCGCGCGGAGGCCGCCCCTCGCCTCAGCCAGGGGACCCGGCACGCTCCCGGCCGGCACCGCGCATCCGCAATGCCCCGCTTCTCGTGATTGGACTGCCGTGTCTGAGACTTCCCAGAACCACCTCGTCGAGGCCATCAACTGGAACCGCATCCAGGACGAGAAGGACGTCGAGGTGTGGAACCGCCTCACGAACAACTTCTGGCTGCCGGAAAAGGTGCCGCTGTCCAACGACATTCAGTCGTGGAACAACCTCACCGACGAGGAACGCCTGCTCTCGATGCGCGTGTTCACCGGCCTGACCCTGCTGGACACCATCCAGGGCACCGTCGGCGCCGTCTCGCTGATCCCGGACTCCATGACCCCGCACGAGGAGGCCGTCTACACGAACATCGCGTTCATGGAGTCGGTGCACGCGAAGTCCTACTCCTCGATCTTCTCCACCCTGGCCTCCACCAAGGAGATCGACGAGGCGTTCCGCTGGTCGCGCGAAAACGTGAACCTGCAGCGCAAGGCCCAGCTCATCGTCGAGCGGTACGACGGCGAGGACCCGCTGAAGAAGAAGATCGCCTCGACGCTGCTCGAGTCCTTCCTGTTCTACTCCGGCTTCTACTGGCCGATGTACCTGTCCAGCCACGCCCGCCTGACGAACACGGCCGACCTGATCCGCCTGATCATCCGCGACGAGGCCGTGCACGGCTACTACATCGGTTACAAGTACCAGCGGAACCTCGAGAACCTGCCGGAGGAGCGCCGTGAGGAGCTGAAGGCCTTCACCTTCGAGTTGCTCTTCGAGCTCTACGAGAACGAAGCCGAGTACACCCACGCCCTCTACGACCCGGTGGGTCTGGCCGAGGACGTCAAGAAGTTCCTGCACTACAACGCCAACAAGGCCCTGATGAACCTGGGCTATGAGGCGATGTTCCCGTCGGAGACGGCCAACGTGAACCCCGCCATCCTCTCGGCGCTGTCCCCGAACTCGGACGAGAACCACGACTTCTTCTCCGGTTCCGGCTCCTCGTACGTCATCGGCACGGCCGAGAACACCGAGGACGAGGACTGGGACTTCTGATCCCGCTCACATGAGCGTCGGATCACCGGCCGGCTCACTCCCGCGGGGGAGGGGCCGGCCGTGTGCGTGCGTGTGTCCTTCGCCTCCTCGCGCTCCTAACGCCTCCGACGACGTCCGGGCGCCAGCCCGGGCCCGCCGTCGACCGGGCGGCGCTGAATGTCGCAGTGTGACACGCCGCTGCCACTGCCCGGCTATGCTGGGCACCAGCTTCCAGAGAAGCGGCTTCGGTCCCGGAACCCGGGACCACGTGGTCCGACAACGAGCCGCTCGCCAACCCCATGCTTCACGGGTGGTAGAGGACCGAGAAGCGGCCTGACTCCGTCGGCCCCGTCTGCAGGGCGCAGCCGACGATTGGAGCTCGGGCAAGAGCAACGGCGAAAGGACTCTCGGGCCTGTTCCCAGGCCCACCTGCTCCGGCACCGGCACGCCCTGCCTCGCCGCCGTGCCCGGACCCCGCCCCGCACATGCCCCCGACGCCCCGCCCACCCGTGGCGTGCCCGGCGTCGCCCGCAGCCGAAGGAGACCGTCGTGTCCCACATTCCCTCTTCCGCCTCCGCCCTGACCCGTCGCTCGTTCGGCGGCCTGTCCCTGGCCGCCGTCGGCGCGTTCGCCCTGACCGCCTGCAACTCGCAGGCGGACGACGGTAAGGGTGGCGGCAACACCGTGCGCGTTGGCGTCGTCAACGAGAACGAAGTGCACCGCAAGCTCGTCGAGGTCGCCAAGCAGAAGCACGGCATCGAGGTGAAGCTCGTCGCCTTCACCGACTACACGCAGCCGAACCCGGCGTTGACCAACAACGACGTGGACCTGAACTGGTTCCAGCACATCGCTTACCTTGCCGACTACAACGAGGCCTCCGGTGAGGACCTGACGATGATCGGCACCACCGAGATCATCCCGCTTCCGCTCTACTCCAAGAAGCGTCAGTCCGTCGAGGAGTTCGAGAAGGGCGACACGGTCGCCGTGCCGAACGACACCGTGAACCAGGGCCGTGCCCTGAACGTGCTCGCGAACGCCGGCCTGATCACGCTGAAGTCCGAGTCGCTGCGCCCGGAGATCCGCGACGTCGACGAAGCCGCCTCGACGGTGAAGGTCCAGGCCGTCTCCGCGGAGCAGACCGTCAACGCCCTGGAGTCGGTGGCCGGCGCCGTCATCAACAACACGTACTCGGCCGACGCGGGCCTGGACCCGAAGACCGCCCTCACCGAGGACGACCCGAAGGACGAGGCCGCTCGCCCCTTCGTCAACGGTTTCGCCGTGCGCACGAAGGACAAGGACAACGAGACCTACAAGAAGGTCGCGGCGCTGTACCACGACGAGGCCGTGCTGGCCGAGTCGGCAAAGCTCAGCAAGGACACGTCGGTGGCTGTCGAGCTCTCCGAGAAGGAGATCAAGGACGTGCTGACGAAGTACCAGGACGCGATCGCCGCGGAAGGGAACTGATCCATGGCAGCAGCCCACACAGCCGCCGGCGAGCCCGTCATCGTCTTCGACTCCGTCAGCCGTGAGTTCGGCGGCAAGGGTCGGGTCGTCAGGGCCGTCGACGACGTCAGCCTCACCGTGCATCGCGGCGAGGTGTTCGGCGTCATCGGGTTCTCCGGGGCCGGCAAGTCCACGCTGATCCGCATGATCAACGGCCTGGAGAAGCCCACCTCCGGCACCGTGACGGTGCTGGGCCAGCAGGTCTCCCACCTGTCCGAGGCGAAGCTGCGACCGTTGCGCACTCGCATCGGCATGGTGTTCCAGCAGTTCAATCTGATGACCAGCCGCACTGTGGCCGGGAACGTGAACTACGCCCTCGCCACGGCGGGGTGGCCGCGGGCCACACGCAAGGCTCGGGTGGCTGAGCTGCTGGACTTCGTCGGGCTCGCCGACAAGGCCCGCCACTACCCGGAGCAGCTCTCCGGCGGGCAGAAGCAGCGTGTGGGCATCGCCCGCGCACTGGCGGCGGAACCGGAGGTGCTGCTCGCCGACGAGGCGACCTCCGCCCTCGACCCCTCCACCACCGGCGAGGTTCTCTCCGTGCTGCGCCGCGTGAACGAGGAGCTGGGGGTCACGATCGTGGCCATCACGCATGAGATGGAGGTCATCCGGTCGATCGCCGACCGCGTCGCTGTGATGGATTCCGGCCGCATCGTCGAGTCCGGGCCCGTCTATGACCTGTTCTCCAACCCCGAGCACGCCGAGGGGGCCGCCTCGTTCGTCGCGACGGCCCTGAAAGACCGGCCGAACCGGGAGGAGGCGGCCCGCATCCGAGCCCGGACCGGGGGGCGGCTGGTCACGGTCTCGCTCAAGGACTCCGCGGCCGTCGGCCGGGTCCTGGGCCACGCCGCCGGCTACGGCGTCGAGTTCGAGATCGTTCACGGCGGGATGTCCGCGACGAAGGACTCGTCGTACGGAGTGCTCACCGTTGCGCTGAACGGCGATGAGCAGTCCGTGCAGCGATTCATCGAGAACCTGGGCGCGGCGGGCGCTCTCAAGGAGGTGGCCGCATGATCGAGGGCCTGAAGAACCTGGACTGGGGCTACTACGGCCCCGAGCTCATCACGGCCATGGGCGACACCCTCTACATGGTGTTCTGGTCGTTCCTCATCGGTGGGGCCATCGGCCTGCTCATCGCGTTGGTGCTCTACACGACGCGAGCCGGCGGCATCTTCGAGAACAAGCTGATCTACCACGCCATGAACTTCGTGGTGAACCTGATCCGCCCGATCCCGTTCGTCATCCTCATCGCGGCGCTGCAGCCGCTGACCATCAAGGTCGTGGGCTCTGGCATCGGCAACACCGCCGTCGTGTTCTGCATGATCTGGGCCTCGACGTTCGCGATCGCCCGCATCGTCGAGCAGAACCTCGTCTCGGTGGACCGGGGCGTCATCGAGGCCGCCCGGGCCATGGGCGCCTCCCGCATGCGGATCATCGGGACGGTCGTGCTGCCCGAGGCCCTGGGCCCGTTGATCCTCGGGTACACGTTCGTCATCATCGCGCTGGTGGACATGTCGGCTCTGGCCGGCATCATCGGCGGCGGCGGCATCGGCAACTTCGCGATCACCGAGGGGTACAACCGTTTCCGCCCCGAGGTGACGTGGCTCGCCGTGATCGTCGTGATCGTGTTCGTCCAGGCCCTGCAGATCCTGGGCAACTTCACCGCGCGCAAGGTCATGCGGCGCTGAGCGCACACGTGCCGCGCGCGGCCTGAGGCGAGCAGGCGAGAAAGGGGATCGGGGCAGACCCGGTCCCCTTTCGTCGTTCGCCGTCGTGACCGGTCGCTCGATGGCGACGCCGTCCCGACCGCGGCGCCGGTGTGATGTGTGCCATAGTCCGCGCGGGTGGCACACTGGTGTGCCATGACGACACCCCAGATCAGCCCCCGAGAGGAGGCCGTCGCAGCCGAGCCGTCGGCGTACTTCGTGCGTCTCGGCGAGCCGGTGGTCGACGACGGCGTCCGCCACACCCGGGTGCGCTCCACGGTGCACGCCCAGGGCGCGTGGCGGGCCGAGGAGATGCACATGGCCGCGGTCTCCGGCCTGCTGGTGCACGAGATCGTCCAGCATGAGCCGACGCCGCAGCTGCGCATCGCGCGGCTCTCGTACGACATCCTCGGCACCCTCTGGGCCGGGGAGCTCGAGGTGCGCACCCGGACCGTGCGCCCGGGCCGCACGATCGAGCTGGTCGAGTCTGAACTGACGGCCCGGGGACGCGCCGTGGTGGTCGCTCGTGCCTGGCGGTTGGCCACCACCGACACCGCCGGCCACGCACAGCACACGGACGCGCCCCTTACCCCGCGCGCGGACTGTGCCGGCCAGAACCCCCTGGACTCCTGGGACGGCGGGTTCCTGCGCAGCCTGCGCGGCGTCGCGGCCGACGACCATGCCCCCGGTCGGGGACGGGTGTGGCTGAGCACCGACGTGGAGATGGTGGAGGGCGAGCCCACTGAGGATCTGACCCGCCTGATCGGACTGGCCGACACGGCGAACGGCATCGCTCCGGTGCTCGACCCTGCACCCGGCGGCTGGTTCTTCCCGAACGTGGACCTGCAGATCCACCTCTTCCGAGCCCCGTCCGGCTCCTGGCTCGGCGTGTCCAGCCAGGTGAGCGTCGGCGCCGACGGGGTGGGGCTGACCTCGAGCGTGCTCCATGACGAGGCCGGGCCCTTCGCACATGCCGAGCAGACCCTCACGGTGCGGCCATGGCCCCGGGGCTGATCCTGCCCGAGGACGGGGCCGTCGGCTTTGAGGCCAGCCCCGCTGAGATGCTGCGCTGGTGCCGCCAGCGGACGAGCCGGGGCGCCGCACAGGACCTGGACTGGGCCATGGACCGTCTGCACGAATTCCGTGTGCACGCCGCCGCAGGGGAGCACCACGCCGATGTACTGCGTGTCTACGTCCCCGAGCCGACCGTCGCTTTCGGCCAGCGTGACACCCGTCTGCCCGGGTACGAACGGGCCGTGGACGCCGTCCGCGCGCAGGGATTCACCCCCGTCACCCGTCGGGCCGGGGGACGCGCCGCGGCCTATCACCACGGCTGCGTCGTCGTGGACCACCTGGCTCTTGAACCGGACGCGGCCATCGCCCAGCAGCAGCGGTTCGCACAGTTCGCGGATCTGTTCGTCGACGCCTTCGCCCGGATGGACGTGCCCGCATCCGTCGGGCAAATTCCTGGCGAGTACTGCCCCGGTGAGTTCTCCGTTCAGGGCGCCGCCCCCCAGTTCCCGGTGAAGCTGGCCGGCTCCGCGCAGCGCGTCGTCAAGGGCGCGTGGCTGTTCTCCACCCATGTCGTCGTGCAGGACGCCCTGCCGCTGCAGGCCGTGCTGACCGACGTATACCAGGCCCTGGAGATGCCGATGGATCCGCGCACCGTCGGCGCCGCGGATCAGGTGCAGGCCGGGGCGGAGGTCGAGACGTTCATCGAGGCGCTGCACGGCGCCTACACGGCGTGGGCGATGGAACGCGGGCGGGTGCTCGTCGAGGAACACGTCTGACGATCCCACGCAGACGCGAGCCCGCCCCGAGGTCATCCCCCGGGGCGGGCTCATCGCCGGTGGTGCTCAGTGGCCGCGGGCGATCCACTCCTGCAGGTGGGGTGACTCGTCCCCGATCCGAGTCGACGGACCGTGGCCGGTGTGCACGACCGTGTCTTCAGGCAGGCCGAGCAGACGCTCGCGGATGGACTCGATGATCGTGTCGAAGCTCGAGTAGGAACGCCCGGTCGCGCCCGGCCCACCCTGGAACAGGGTGTCGCCGGAGAACACGACGCCCGTGGGCCGGCCGTCCTCATCCTGCTCGCCCAGGGCCGGCGCGTAGAAGCACACCGAGCCGGGCGAGTGACCGGGAGTGTGGCGGATCTCCAGCTGGATGCCGGCGACCCGGAACGTGTCCCCGTCCTGGACGGCCCCGTCCGGCGCCGTGTCGGGGAACACCGCGTCCCACAGCATGCGGTCCTCGGGGTGCAGGAGCACGGGGGCGTCCACCAGCTGCCGGAACTGCTGCGCCTGGCGGATGTGGTCGTCGTGGCCGTGGGTCAGCAGGATCGCCAGCACCTGACGACCGCCCACCGCCTTCCAGACGGCCTGCGCGTCGTGCGCCGGATCGATCACGACGCACTCCTCGGCGTCGCCGACGATCCAGACGTTGTTCTCGACCTGGTGGGTCTCACCGTCGAGGGAGAAGGTCCCGGAGGTCTCGAGGTGATCGATGCGCGCCGCCATCACAGGGTCACCACTGAACGCAGCACGGTGCCGGCCTTCATGGTCTCGAAGGCCTCGTTCAGCTGGTCCAGCGAGACCGTCTCGGTCACGAACTCATCCAACGGCAGTCGACCCAGCCGGTACTGGTCGACGAGCATCGGGAAGTCTCGCTCCGGCAGGCAGTCGCCGTACCAGGAGGACTTCAGCGCTCCGCCGCGGCCGAAGACGTCCAGCAGCGGCAGCTCGAGCTTCATCTCCGGGGTGGGCACACCCACCAGCACGACGCGGCCGGCCAGGTCGCGGGCGTAGAACGCCTGCTCGTAGGTCTCCGGGCGGCCGACGGCGTCGATCACCACGTCCGCGCCGAAACCGTCGGTGGCCTCACGGATGGCCTCCACCGCGTCCTGCTCCTTCGAGTTCACGGTGACGGTGGCGCCGAGCTGTTCGGCCTTGGCGAGCTTCTGACCATCGATGTCCACCGCGATGATGGTCGTCGCCCCGGCTAGCTTGGCGCCGGCGACAGCGGCCACGCCGACGCCGCCGCAGCCGATCACGGCCACGGACTCGCCGCGCTTGACCTCACCGGTATTGATGGCGGCACCGATGCCGGCCATGATCCCGCAGCCCAGCAGGCCGACGGCGGCCTTCTTCTCGGTCGACTCGGCGCCCTCGACCTTGGTGCACTGCCCGGCGTGCACGAGCGTCTTCTCCGCGAACGCGCCGATGCCCAGGGCCGGCTCCAGCTCCGTGCCGTCCTCCAGGGTCATCTTCTGGGCGGCGTTGTGGGTGTCGAAGCAGTACTTCGGCTCGCCCTTCTTGCATGCACGGCACTCGCCGCACACGGCCCGCCAGTTCAGGATCACCGTGTCGCCGACGGCGACGTGCTCGACGCCCTCGCCGACGGCCGTGACGGTGCCCGTGGCCTCATGGCCCAGCAGGTACGGGTAGTCGTCGCCGATCCCGCCCTGCACATAGTGCAGGTCCGTGTGGCATACACCGCACGTGTCGACGTCCACGACGGCCTCGCCCGGACCGGGGTCGGGCACGACGATCGTCACCAGCTCCACCGGGGCGTTCTTCTCGCGGGCGATAACGCCCGTCACCTTCTGGGACACGGGGTCTCCTTTCGCTGTGGTGGGGACCGACCCGGCGCCGAGGCCGCGTGAACGCGGCCGTGGGGAGGCGTGGGACGGCCTGCTCACAACCCATCCCATCACAGGCTCCCGGAAAGGTGCGAGAGACTGGGTGCATGTGCGGACGGTATGTGATGGCGCGTGCGAGCGCCGACTTGGTGGCCGGCGGCGGCGCCGAGCCCACCCGACTCGAGCTGACCCCGAACTGGAACATCGCGCCGACTGCCCGCGTGCCGATCCTCGTCGAGCTGTTCGACGGCCAGGACGCCGGCGGCGGCACGCACCGTGAGCTGCATCTGGCCCGGTGGGGGCTGGTGCCGCCGTGGGCGACGGATCTGTCGGTCGGCTCCCGCGCGTTCAACGCCCGCTCGGAGACGGTCGTCTCCAAACCGACCTTCCGCTCGGCCGTGCGTTCGCGTCGCTGCGCCGTCCCTGCCGACGGCTACTACGAATGGCGCTCGCCCGAGCCCGGTGCGATAGGTCCGGACGGCCGTGCGGCCCGCAAGCAGCCCTGGTACGTGCACCCCGCGGCCGAGGAGGCCGGGCCGATCTGGTTCGCCGGACTGTACGAGTGGTGGAAGGACGCCGAGGCCGACGCCAGCGGCCATGACGCCTGGGTGCTCTCCACGACCATCCTGACGACCGCCGCGCCGGACCCGGCGGCAGATGAGCCTGACGGGCACGATGAGGGCGACACTGCGCTCGCCGAGCTCGGTCGATTGCACGACCGGCTGCCGATCGGCCTGGACACGGCGACGATGGAAGCGTGGCTGGCGCCGGGCAGGCTCAGCGGTGCCGACGAGGCCGCGGCGCTGGTCGAGCGGGTTCGGGCCCAGGCCCACGAGACCGCCCGGGGTTGGCGGATGCGCCCGGCCGACCCGGCCGTCGGCAACGTCCGGAACAACGGCCCGCAGCTGATCCGCGGCCCCCGGGAACGCCAGGAACCCCTGCTGTGAGCGCGACCCCCGGCCCGGCTGCGAGCGCACCGCGGACGCCCGAGGCGGAGGATGACGCGCCGTCCACGCTGGAGCGCCGTCAGGTGCTGCTCTACGCGGCGGCCTCGGCGCTGGGCGTGTGCCTGGGCCTGGCCGCCCCCGCCGTCCGCCCCGCGGCCGAGGTGCTGCTGTGGCCCGCTCTGGTCGGGCTGATGTTCGCCACGTTCGCCCAGACGCCGCTGGCCCGCGTGCGACGGGCCGGGCGCGATCGCGGCTGGCTCATCAGCGCGCTGGTGGCGAACTTCGTGCTCGTCCCGGTGCTCGTCGCCTGCCTGGTCTGCCTCGTGGGCCTGGCCGGCACCCTGCTCCACGGCTCAGAGCAGGACGCCCGGGCGCTCTCGCTCGGGCTGCTGCTGGTCTTGCTCGTGCCCTGCACCGACTGGTTCCTCACATTCGTGCACCTGGCCCGCGGGGACCGGGCCGCCGCAGCCGTCATCACGCCGGTGAACCTCGTCGTCCAGGTGATTGCCCTGCCGGCGTGGCTCGCGCTGCTGGGCGCGCCGTGGCTGCTGGGCGTCGAGACGCCGCTGGTGGATCCCGCCGTCGTGCTCGCCGGGGCGGGCGTCGTGCTGCTGCCGCTGGTCGCGGTCACGATGCTCGGGTCGCGGCTGGACACTCCGATGCGAGGCGGTGTGCCGCTCGTCAGCGCGGGGGAGAGCGGCCGCGCCTGGCTGGCCCGCTGGCCCATCCCGGCGCTCGCCGTCGTCGTGCTGCTGGTCGGCGCGGCGCGGGGACCGGACGTGCTCAAGGCCTCGGGAGTGTTGTGGCTGGGAGCACTCGCGTGCGTGCTCTACCTGGCTGCGGCCGTGCTGATCGGGACGGTCGTCGCGGACATCGCCGATCTGTCCGAAGAACAGCGCCGGAGCCTGGTCTGCACGGTGGGCACCCGCAACTCCTTCGTCGTGTTGCCGATGGCCGTCGCGCTGCCGGCCGGCTGGGAGGTCGCGGCGGCGGTCATCGTCGTGCAGTCCCTCGTCGAGCTGGTGGGCATGGGCGTCGTGGTGCGGTGGCTGCGCGGCGGCGGTCAACCCGCGTGAAATTGATGTTCACATCGCGGTTCGCTGCCGGGCACGGGGCGGACACCGTCGGTGCCTAGCATCGGGCGCGTTCCGGGCGGCGTCGGCCGAGATGAGGCCGGGGGATGAGCCGCCCGGTGTGGAACCGCCGGCGTGAGCAGAGGCGTCGGCCCGTCACGAGGGAGCTGACACATGCACCAGGATGAGACCGCCGCGCACCGGAGCCCCGAGACCCCGGTGCGCGCACCCGCTGAGCCGACGCAGCCGGGCGCTCTGGGCCGCCGCGGTGTGCTGACCACCGGGGCCGTGGGCGCCGCCGCCGGAGTGCTCGGGGCGTTCCCCGCCCCGGCCACGGCGGGCACTAAGGAGGGACGCGGCGCCCCGGGCCGCGGTGGGCGTGGTGGGCGCATGCCGCTGCGTTTCGGCCGGGACGGTCGCTTCCGCATCGTCCAGTTCAACGACACGCAGGGCGGTCACGCCGCCGACCGTCGCACCCTCGAGTTCATGGGGAAGGTCCTGGACCAGGAGCGGCCGGACTTCGTGCTGGTGAACGGCGACCTTCTCGACGGGTCCCCGGCGACGGACCTGCAGGTCAAGCAGGGCGTGAACAACTTCGTCTCCCCGATGGAGAACCGCGGCGTCCCGTGGGCCGTGACCTTCGGCAACCATGACGAGGACTCCGTCGAGGAGCACGGCACGTCGATGACCGAGGAGCTCATCGTCGAGTTCCTGCGCCAGTACCGTCACAACCTGAATCCCGTCGTGGATCCCGCCGTCCCGGGTGAGTCCAACATGCAGCTGCTCGTGCGCGGCTCCCGGGGCCCGGCCCCCGCGTTCGCGATCTGGCTGCTGGACTCGGGACGCTACGCCTCCGACGCGGACAAGGCGGGCCAGTCCACCGAGGGGCTCAAGGACTACGACTGGATTCGGCCGCAGCAGATCCGCTGGTACGAACAGACCTCCGACGCCACGGCGCAGCGCTATGGCCGTCCCGTGCCCGGGCTGATGTTCTTCCACATCCCCACCTTCGAGCACGCTCACATGTGGTACGGCTCCCAGGGGGCGACGGACGAGGCCGGCCACGCCGAGGCCGTGCGCCGTCACCGCATCGAGGGCGTCAAGCACGAGGACGTCTACCACGGGCTGTTCAACTCGGGGATCTACGCCTCCGTGAAGGAGCGCGGCGAGGTCAAGGGCATCTACTGCGGTCACGACCACATCAACACCTACAAGGGTGACTACTACGGCGTGGAGCTCGGCTATGCCCCGGGTACCGGGTTCGACACCTACGGCCTCAACGACGGCACACCGGACATGCACACTCTGCGCGGCGCCCGCGTGTTCGATCTCGACGAGAACGCCGAGGGTGTTTACACCGGACAGACCCGCCTCGTCTGGGCGAAGGACCTCGGGATCGACATGGACCCGCAGCCCCAGCCGATCGACGAGCCCGTCGCCTTCCCGCCCTACGTGAAGGCCTGACCGGGCCGCCCTCGCAGACCCGTTCTCGACACACGCCACCCATCATCCCCGTCACACTCACCACGAGGAGGAGCACCATGACCCAGCACCGCTCGCCCCGCACCCGTCTGGCCCGCGCCGTCGTCGCGCTGGCCGCCACCGGCATCGCGCTCACCGGCGCGGCGCCCGCCCAGGCCGGCGTGCCCGGCCACACCCCGCCGCAGGCCGGCCGACCCGGTCCGGCCCCGGAGTTCTCCGTTGAGGACTGGGACCGCGACGCCTACCGCGGCCAGGTCGAGGTCGTGAAGGAGGCGAAGAACCGCAAGCCCCGCGATCCGGACACCCTGAGCGGCCAGGTCTTCGACGACCGCAACCGGGACTCCGTGCGCCAGCCCCACGAGAAGGGCGTCGCCGGGGCCCGTGTGTCGAACGGCGAGGAGGTCGTCGTCACCGACAAGCACGGCCGCTACGAGCTGCCCGTGCGCGAGAACATGACCGTGTTCGTCACCCAGCCCACCGGCTACCGGGTGCCCGTCGACGCGGACAACGTCCCGCAGTTCCACTACCACCATCTGCCCGAGGGCTCGCCCGAGCTCGAGGGCGGCGGCATCGCCCCGACCGGCGAGCTGCCGGCCGCCGTGAACTTCCCCGTCGTCGAGGACGACGCGATGGCCGAGGACGAGCAGCGCTGCCTGATCGGCGGCGACATCCAGACCTACGAGCAGGAGGAGGTCGAGTACGCCCGCGCCGGCGCGTTCGCCGACCTGGCCGAGCGCGAGGACTACACCGACTGCGGCATCCTGTTCATCGGCGACATCGTCGGAGACAACCACGCGCTGTACCCGCAGACCCGCGAGCTGACCGGCATGCTCAACGGCCCGGCCTGGTTCCTGCCCGGCAACCACGACCTGGACTTCGACGCCCCGGACTCCGAGCACGCGTTCGACACCTACCGCGCCGAGTTCGGGCCGGAGTACTACTCCTACGACGTCGGCGACACCCACGTGATCGCGCTGTCCTCGGTCGAGTACCCGCTCGAGGGCGAGAAGGGCTACAACGGCTCGCTCGACGCCCGCCAGCTCGAGTGGCTGCGCAACGACATCGAGGCGACCGACCCGGACAAGAAGATCGTGCTTGGCACCCACGTGCCGCTGCTGTCCTTCGCGGACGAGAGCTCCGAGAAGCACCAGATCGACCAGCTCACCGAGATCTACGAGATGCTCGAGGGCCGCGAGGTCGTCACCGTCGGCGGCCACACCCACTCGACCGAGATCATGCGCGAGGGCGACCTCGTCGCCGGGTGGAAGGAGATCTACGGCATCGACGGTCTGCCGTTTGATCACATCGTGGCCGGCGCGATCTCGGGCGACTGGTACAGCGGCCGGATGCTGGAGGAGGGCTACCCGACCGCGATCCAGCGCGACGGCGCCCTGCCCGGCGTGCTCACCCTCGACATGCTGGACGAGGGCATCGTCGACTCGTTCGCCGTCCGCGGCGACGACGGCTCCGACCTGATGACCCTGGGGCTGAACACCCCGCAGTACCGGCAGTGGTTCGAGGAGAACGAGGACCTGAAGAAGAAGGGCGGCGCACAGCCGCTGGCCGAGCCGCTCGTCGTCTCCGCCGAGGACGCGGAGCAGAGCTGGCTGACCGCGAACTTCTACACGGGCGACACCGGCTCCGAGGTCGAGGTCTCGATCGACGGCTCCGCCCCGGTGGCCGCCGAGCGCACGCAGCCGATGCAGGGCGAGGAGCAGCGCTCCGGCGCCGAGTACTCGGACCCGACCGCGGCGCAGGAGCAGCTCGTGCACGGCGGCTCGCTCGCCGACCGTTCGATGCACCTGTGGCGTCTGCCGCTGCCGGAGGGACTGGCCGCCGGCGAGCACACCGCGACGGTGACCGCGACCGACTCTCACGGCCGCCAGTTCACTGAGGAGATCGTCTTCACGGTGCGCTGACCCTGAGCCGCCGCTCCTGTGCCCCGCGCGCTGGGGCACGAACACACGGCGCCGCCGAGACCGTCCTCCGCGAGGGGTCCGGCGGCGCCGCCGTCGTCTGCCGCCCCTTAACGTCTCGGCGCCCGTCGCTACCGTCTCGACCGTGATTCGAACACATGTTCGAATCCTTCTGACGGTGGCGGTCCCGCGGCGGGCCGCGATGACGAGGAGGACGGCATGGGAGTGCTCACGCAGTCGCTCGCGGTGGACTGTGCCCCGGACGGCACGCCGGCCCGGCTGGAGTGGAACGGACGGCAGTACACGATCGTCGCCAGGCCCCTGCGCTGGTTCCAGCGCCGACGCTGGTGGGCGGAGGAGATGCGCGCGGCCAAGGGGGCCGGCGTCGGGCTCGTGGACCACGAGGTGTGGCGGCTGCAGGTGCGCCTGGCCCGGGCCGGCCACGGCGCGCCCGTCCAGACGATCGATCTGGTCCACCACCGGGACTCCGGCCGGTGGCGTCTCGACCAGGTGCACGGCCACGTCCGGGAAGCTGCGCCGACGCGGCAGAGTGTGGGAGCCGCCGCATGAGCGCGCCGGGCTTCGTCCACCTGCAGGTCGCCAGCGCTTTCAGCGCCCACTACGGGGTCTCCTGGCCGGCGGAGCTCGCGGCCGCGGCCGCCGCGGACGGTCAGCCGATGCTCGCCTGCACCGACCGGGACGGCCTCTACGGCATGGCCAAGCACGTCTCCGCGTGCCTCGAGCACGGCATCGCCCCGATCGTGGGCGTAGACCTGGCCGTGCGAGAAGCCGACGGCGTCGGCGCGGGCCGGGTGGTCGTCCTCGCCCGGGGACACAGCCACGGCTCCGGGTACGCCGCCTTGTGCCGCCTGGTCTCCGATGCGCACACGGCGGGCGCTGGCGGGGCAGCGCCCGCGGTCACCCTCGCCGGGCTGGCACGGGCCGCCGCACCGCCCGTCCCGCACGCCGCGGATCCGTCCTGCCCGCCCAGTCCCGAGCTGTTCGTGCTGCTCGGCCCGGACTCCGACGTCGGAGAGCTGCTGGCTCGGCGTCGCTACGGGCCCGCCCTGGCACAGCTGCGCCGCTGGAAAGCCGCCCTGCCCGCCGGGAGCCTGCGCGTCAACATCGTCAGCCACCTCTCCGCTCCCGGTGAGCGGTTGAACACCGGTCACGCAGTGAAAGCACTGCGCGCGTCCCGCGACGCCCGTGTGCCCGCCGTGCTCACCAACGCCGTGCGCTACGCCAGCGAGGACGGTGCCGCGACCGCCGACGTCCTCGACGCGGCCCGCGCCCTGAGCCGCCTCGACGACCTCGTCCATCCCCAGCCCACCGGGCAGGGCTGGCTCAAGACCGGCGCCCAGATGCACCACCTCGCCCGGGAGATCGCCGACGCCGCCGACGACGTGGCCGCCGGGCTGCTGGAGAGCACACACGCGCTCGCCGAGGCCTGCGCCCTCGACCCGGCCGCCGATCTCGGCTGGGGCAGGCCCACGGTGCCCGAGGCCTGCGTCCTCGGGATCTCAGCGCACCCGGGCCGCGAGCTGCGCGAACGCGTCCTGGCCGGTCTCGCCGAGCGCTATCCGCGCCTGTGCACGAGCACCGGCTTCGTCACCGCCCGGCCCGGCCGCGAGCTCGAGGAGCGCATGGAACACGAGCTGCGGATCATCGAGCGGCTCGGCTTTGCCGGCTATTTCCTCACCGTGGCCGAGGCCGTGTCCCTCATCGAGTCACTCGGGGTCCGGGTCGCCGCCCGCGGCTCCGGCGCCTCGTCTCTGGTCAACCACGCCCTGCGCATCTCCGCCGTCGACCCGATGGCCCACGGCCTGATCATGGAGCGCTTCCTCTCCGAACGACGCTCCACACTCCCGGACATCGACATCGACGTGGAGTCAGCCCGTCGTCACGAGGTCTACCGCGCCTTGTTCGACCGATTCGGTGGCGAACGCACCGCCCTGATGAGCATGCAGAACGCCTATCGGGCCCGCGGCGCCGTCCGAGACGCCGGTCTCGCCCTCGGCCTGCCCGAGGCCGAGATCGACGACATCGCCACGCAGCTGTGGCGCTTCTCCGCCTCCCGCTTCCGCGACGCTCTGGACACCATGCCCGAGCTGCGGGGCCTCGCCCGCCGCCTCGAGGAGGACCGTCGGGCCGGCTCTCACCGACTCGACCTGCTCGTCGACCTCACCGAACGTCTCGACCGTCTGCCCCGGCATATCTCCATGCACCCGTGCGGTGTCATCCTCTCCGACGCCGCCCTGCTGCGTCGCACCCCCGTCCAACCCTCCGGCATGGGCCTGCCCATGAGCCAGTTCGACAAGCACGACATGGACCCCATGGGCTTGCTCAAACTCGATGTGCTCGGCGTGCGCATGCAGTCTGCCATCGCCTACACGCTGCAGGAGGTGGAACGCACCACGGGGGAGCACATCGACCTCGAACAGGTTCCCCTCGACGACCCGGACACCTACGCGATGATCCGCACCACCCACACCCTCGGCTGCTTCCAGATCGAGTCCCCGGGCCAGCGCGAGCTCATCGGCAAGCTCGCCCCCGAACGCTTCGAGGACCTCATCGTCGACATCTCCCTGTTCCGCCCCGGGCCCATGCAGTCCGACATGGTCCGCCCCTTCCTCGAACAGCGGCACGGCTGGGCCGCCGCCCACTACCCGCACCCGCGTCTGCGTCCCGTGCTCGCAGAGACCCACGGCGTCACCGTCTTCCACGAACAGGTGCTGCGCACTCTCGACACCATGACCGGCTGCGGCCTGGCCCGGGCCGACGAGATGCGCCGTCGCATCGGTTCCGACGCCGAGCCCGAGGTGGAGGCATTCTTCCGCTCCGCCGCACAGGAGAACGGGTACGCCCCCGAGACCGTCGACGAGGTGTGGACGACCCTCCACGCCTTCGGCTCCTTCGGCTTCTGCAAGGCCCACGGTGCCGCCTTCGCCGTGCCCACCTACCACTCCGCCTGGCTCAAAACCCATCATCCCGCCGCCTTCATGGCCGCGATCCTCGAACACGACCCCGGCATGTACCCCGCCCGTCTCATGGTCGCCGAAGCCCGGCGCATGGGCATCCCCGTCCTGCCCGTCGACGTCAATCGCTCGGGGCTGGCCACCCGCATCGAATGGGTCCCCGAACACCCCGAGGCCGGCCCAGGTCGCTGGGGCATCCGCCTGCCCCTGCGCATTGTCACCGGACTCAGCGAGGCCGAGGCAGAGCGCCTCGCCGCCGGGGCGCCCTACGCCGCGCTCGCCGACGTGCGAGACCGGGCCCGTCTCACTGCGCGGAACCTGGAACGGCTCGCCCGGCTCGGCGCCCTCGACTGCCTCCTGCCCGCCGGCGGGGCTTCCCGCACCGACCTCGTCCATCATCTCGAGCTGCAGCACTCCGCCACCCGCGCCGACGGCGCCGGGGGAGTGCGCCGACACCGTGGGGGCCGGCCCCGGCAGGTCGACGGACAGCTGGCCCTCGCGCTCCCCGACGTCGAGCTCACCCGGATCGCCCCGCTGTTCCCGAGCCCGAGTCCGCGCGAATCGGTGCGGACCGAACTCGAGCTCACCGCCCTCGACGTCACCGCGCACCTCATGGACTCCCGTGCCCCGTATCTCGACGCGCTCGGCGTGACCCGTGCGAAAGACCTGCTGAGCCGCCGCAGCCGCTCCCGCGTTCTGGTCGCCGGGGTCCGTGTGGCCACGCAGACCCCGCCCATGCGCAGCGGACGGCGCGTCGTGTTCCTCTCCGTGGACGACGGGACCGGATGCGTCGATGTGGCCTTCTTCACCGAGGCTCAGCACGACAGCGGGGAGCTGCTCTTCTCGAGTCGGCTGCTGCTGATCGAGGGCACGGTGCGCCGCACCGGCGACCGTGCGGTGTCGGTGCAGGCGGTGCGGGCGTGGGATCTGCAACGTCCCGAGACCCTGCCGGACCCCGACTATCTGGAGGGCACCCGTGAGGCCTGGCGCACGTGGCTCGAGGCCGACCGGGCAGCAGCAGGCGCCCGGCGCAGGGGAGAAACACGCCCGTCCCAGCCCGAGATCCCGCACCATTCCACGCAGTCATGGCCCGTCAAGGTCGGCCCCGGCCCCGGTCCTGGCGAACGCCTGTCCTAGACTTGACCCCGGCTGGCCGTGGCCTCCGTACGTCCTCGGCCCTGCAGCCTCACCCGAACCCCAAGGAGCCCGAATTGTCCGAGCCGAAGCAGATCCTGGTCACCGTCGACGGCGAGATGCGGGAGGTGACCGAGGGCACCACCGGGCTGGACCTGTACCGGGATCAGAAGACCACGGTGGTGATGCGAGTCGACGGGCACGTGTGGGATCTGTCCCGCCCGATCCCCGTGGGCGCCTCGGTTGAGGCCATCGACATCACCGAGCCCGAGGGCCTCGACGTGCTTCGCCACTCGACCGCCCACGTCATGGCCCAGGCGGTCCAGCAGCTGCGTCCAGGCGCCAAGCTCGGCATCGGCCCCTACATCACCGACGGCTTCTACTTCGACTTCGACGTCGACGAGCCCTTCACCCCGGAAGACCTGAAGCAGCTCGAGAAGATGATGCTCAAGATCGTCAACTCCTCGCAGCTCTTCCGCCGTCGCGTTGTGACCGATGACGAGGCACGCGCGGCCATGGCCCAGGAGCCTTACAAGCTCGAGCTGCTCGGCAAGAAGGACTCCGCGGACACCGCCGGGGAGGGCGCGACGGTCGAGGTCGGCGCCGGCGAGATCACGATCTACGAGAACGTGGACCGCAAATCCGGCGAGGCCGTCTGGGCCGACCTGTGCCGCGGCCCGCACCTGCCGAACACCAAACTCATCTCCAATGCGTTCGCGCTGACCCGCTCCGCCGCCGCCTACTGGCTCGGCGACGAGAACAACCAGCAGCTGCAGCGCATCTACGGCACCGCATGGCCCACCAAGGCAGACCTGAAGGCCTACCAGGAGCGGCTCGCCGAGGCCGAGCGCCGCGACCACCGCCGGCTCGGCGCCGAGCTCGACCTGTTCTCCTTCCCCGATGAGCTCGGCTCGGGCCTGCCCGTCTTCCACCCGCGCGGCGGCGTCATCCGCAAGGCCATGGAGGACTACTCGCGTCAGCGCCACACCGAGGCCGGCTACGAGTTCGTCTACACCCCGCACATCACCAAACAGCACCTCTACGAGGTCTCCGGGCACCTCGACTGGTACGCCGAAGGCATGTTCCCGCCGATGACCATCGACGAGCAGCGCGACCCCGAGACCGGGCAGCTCACCAAGCAGGGGCAGAACTACTACCTCAAGCCCATGAACTGCCCGATGCACAACCTCATCTTCCGCTCACGCGGGCGCTCCTACCGCGAACTGCCGTTGCGGCTGTTCGAGTTCGGTCAGGTGTACCGGTACGAGAAGTCCGGCGTCGTGCACGGACTGACCCGTGTGCGGGGCATGACCCAGGACGACGCCCACATCTACTGCACCCGCGAGCAGATGAAGGACGAGCTCACCACGACGCTCACCTTCGTCCTGGACCTGCTCCGGGACTACGGCCTCGACGACTTCTACCTCGAGCTCTCCACGAAGGACCCGGAGAAATTCGTCGGATCCGACGAGATCTGGGACGAGGCCACCGCGACCCTCGCCGAGGTCGCCGCCGAGTCCGGCCTGCAGCTCGTCCCGGACCCGGGCGGCGCGGCGTTCTACGGGCCGAAGATCTCGGTGCAGGCCCGCGACGCCATCGGACGCACGTGGCAGATGTCCACCATTCAGCTGGACTTCAACCTGCCCGAGCGCTTCGACCTCGAGTACCAGGCCGCCGACGGCACGCGACAGCGGCCCGTCATGATCCACCGCGCGCTGTTCGGCTCGATCGAGCGGTTCCTCGGCGTGCTCACCGAGCATTACGCCGGCGCGTTCCCGGCATGGCTGGCCCCCGAACAGGTGGTCGCGATCCCGGTCGCCGAGGCGTTCAACGACTACCTGGGCGACGTCGTCGCCCGACTGCGTGTCGAGGGCATCCGCGCCCGCCTCGACGACTCCTCGGACCGGTTCCCGAAGAAAATCCGCACCGCGTCGAAGGAGAAGGCGCCGTTCGTGCTGATCGCCGGCGGGGAAGACGCCGAGGCCGGCGCCGTGTCCTTCCGCTTCCGCGACGGCTCCCAGGACAACGGGGTGCCCGTGGACGAGGCGATCGAACGGATCGTGCGCGCCGTGCGCGAGCGTGAGGTGACCGTGTGACCACCCCCGAGGAGCACCCTCAAGCGGCCGCACCGGCCGACGACGCGCAGGCCACGGACGGGCACGTCCTGGCCGGCGCGCCCGACGCCTTCGGCCGGCTGTGGAATCCGCACCGCATGGCCTACGTCTCTCGGGGCCAGGAACAGGTCACGGACGAGCACACGTGCCCGTTCTGCGCCGCGCCCGAGCGTGAGGACGAATCGAGCCTGCTGCTGCATCGCGGACGCACGTGCTTCGTCATCCTCAACCTGTATCCCTACAACGCGGGGCATCTGCTGATCTGCCCTTACCGTCACGTGCCGATGTACACGGACATCACCGCCGAGGAGACCGCCGAGATGGCGACGCTCACGCAGACCGCCATGATCGCTTTGGAGCGCACCGCCGCACCCGCCGGATTCAATCTCGGCATGAACCAGGGCATGGTCGGCGGTGCCGGCATCGCCGCTCACCTGCACCAGCACGTCGTGCCGCGCTGGGGCGGGGACGGCAACTTCCTGCCGATCATCGCCCAGACCAAGAACATGACCCAGACCCTCGGCCAGACCTGGCGTCAGCTTCATGATGTCTGGGACGAGGCGGCTACCGAGTTCGCCGACCGTCAGACCCGCAACGCCACCGGCGTCGCGACCACCGCCGAGGACGGGCCGAGGCACGACGACCGACGCCGGCAGGCCCCGGGGGACCGTCGCTGATGCTGGACCGCCACGCCCGGGGGCTGTTCACCCGACTGTTCACGCCTGCGGCCCGGGCCCTGCTACGCCGGGGCGTCTCCCCGGACGCCGTCACCGTCGTCGGAACCCTCGGGGTCAGCCTGGGCGCCCTCGGGCTCTTCCCCGGCGGTCACCTGTTCTGGGGCGTCATGGTCATCACCGCGTTCGTGTTCTCCGACGTGCTCGACGGCGTCATGGCCCGCTTCGCCGGCACCAGTGGCCGGTGGGGTGCATTCCTCGACTCGACCCTCGACCGGGTCCAGGACGCCGCGATCTTCCTGGGCCTGGCCTGGTGGGCGTTCGGAGCCGGCGGCCACCCCGAGATCGGCGTGCTGGCCACCGTGTGCCTGTCCCTGGGCATGCTCGTCTCCTATGCCCGAGCCAAGGCCGAGGCCCTCGGCTTCACCGCGAACACCGGCATCGCCGAACGTGCCGAGCGGCTCGTGGCGACGCTCGTCGCCGCCGGCCTCGTCGGGCTGGGGCTTCCGGTCCTCGTGCTCACCGCCGTGCTCGCCCTGTTGGCCGTCGCCTCGCTCGTCACCGTCGTGCAGCGCGTGGTCACGGTCCTGCGGCAGAGCCGTCGCCTCGGCTGAGTGCCCACGACCGGGCCGGGCCGCGGCGCATCACGCGGCGCCGGCCAGGCTCAGGCCAGTCCGGCCTGCTCGCGCACGTTCCGCTTGATGCGGCCGAGCATGGCGGTCATGCCGCGCAGCCGCAGGGGAGTGAGAGCCTTCGCCAGGCCCAGTCGGTTCGGCACATCATCCGGCACGGCCAGCACGTCGGCCACGCTCACCCCGTTCAGGCCCTGGGCGAGCACCGACGCGAAGCCGCGCGTGGTGGGCGCCTCGGGCGGAGCGGAGACGAACAGGTGCACTGCGGCGTCGGGGCCGGGCTCACCCTCGAGCTCGACGGCGAGGAACAACGGCGACTGGCACTCGACGACCTGTTCCATCTCGTCTTCGTGCCCGTCATAGCGCTCCGGCAGGGCGGGCAGCTCGTCGGAGAACTCCAGCAGCAGCTCGAGGCGCTCCGGGTCGGGCACCTGGGCGAAGTCGTCGACGATCTCTGCCAAAGCGGGGGGAACGGCGGTGTTCTCGGTCATGCGGTCCAGTCTAGTGATGTCCCTGCGGCTGCCGCTCCACGCCGTGCACCCCTGACGGTGTGTCCGTCACGACACGGAGCGCCCCGACACGTCGTGAGTTGTCCAACAATGTGTGACTCGCCCTAGACTGTCCGTCATGCAGATCACAGACGCGCATAGTTCCGGTCATACTCCGGTGAGCGGCCCGCACGAGCGCCGGGACACCGCGCCGACCGCCGACGGTCCCGCTCGGCCCGACCGCGGGTTCGAACGCAGCTGGGTCATCTCCCTGTTCGGCACGGCCGTGGGCGCGGGTGTGTTGTTCCTGCCGATCAACGCGGGACTGGGCGGCGTCTGGCCGTTGCTGATCGCCACGGTGCTGATCGGTCCCATGACGTACTTCTCCCACCGCGCCCTCTCGCGCTTCGTCTGCGCCGATCCGAAGCCCGGTGAAGACATCACCGCGGTGGCCCGGCGCGCGTTCGGGCCCGGTGCCGGCGCGGCGATCACCATCCTGTACTTCTTCGCGGTCTACCCGATCGTCCTCATCTACGGCGTCTCCATCACGAACACCGTCGAGTCGCTGCTCGTGAACCAGCTAGAGATCCCCGCGCCGCCGCGCGCCCTGCTTTCCTTCGTGCTGATCGGCCTGATGATGGCCGTCATGCTCACGGGGCAGAAACTGATGCTTCGCATCACGAGCCTGCTGGTCTATCCGCTCATCGCGATCCTGTTCGCCATGAGCGTCTACCTGATCCCGTCGTGGGACGTCGGCGCGCTCTTCGGCTCGCAGACGCCCGAGCTCGGCCAGATCCTGATGTCGGTGTGGCTCGTCATCCCCGTGCTCGTCTTCGCGTTCAACCACTCGCCGGCCATCTCGCAGTTCTCGCTGGCCATGAAGCGCCACTACGCCGGACAGGCCGCGACCCGCGCCTCGCACGTGCTGGTGCGCACCACCGCTCTGCTCGTCGTGTTCACGATGTTCTTCGTGTGGTCCTGCGTGCTGGCGCTCGGCGCCGACGGGATGGCCGAGGCCAAGGCGGCCAATCTGCCGGTGCTGTCCTATCTGGCCAACGTCCACGACGCTCCGGTGATCGCTCTGCTGGGTCCGATCGTCGCGATCCTGGCGATCATCTCCTCGTTCTTCGGCCACTACCTCGGCGCGGCCGAGGGTGCGGCCGGCATCGTGCGCTCCCTGGTCGACCGGGACGGCTCGAAGATCAGCGACAAGGCCCTGAACGCGGCGATCGCCGCCTTCATCTTCCTCACGACGTGGGTCGTGGCGATCGTGAACCCCCAGGTGCTCACGCTCATCGAGACCATCGCCGGGCCGATCATCGCGGTGATCCTGTACCTGATGCCGATGTACGCCATGCACCGCCTCGAAGCGCTCGCGCCGTATCGTCGGCAGGCCTCGAACGTCTTCGTCGTGATCGCGGGCCTGGTGGCCGTCAGCGGCATCGTCTACGGCGTGGTGCAGACCCTGACGGGAGCCTGAGCGGCCACGCCCCGGTCGCAGGACGGGGCGCACGCCCGGCCGCCGCAGAGGAACGGTCGGGAACACACGCAGGGCCGGCACCCTCCACGGGGTGCCGGCCCTGCGGGTCCAGCTGCTGCGGCAGCGGGCGGGTGCTGCGCGCGTCAGCGCTGCGGCGCCTGGCCCGGCTGCTCGCCGACCGCGATGGGCAGTCGCACGCCGTTGCCCCACTCGGTCCACGAGCCGTCGTAGTTGCGGACGTTCTCGTAACCGAGCAGGTACTTGAGCACGAACCACGTGTGCGAGGACCGCTCGCCGATGCGGCAGTACGCGATCACCTGGTCGGTCGAGCCCAGGCCGGCCTGGTCGCGGTAGATGGCCTCAAGCTCGGCGCGGGACTTGAAGGTGTTGTCCTCGTTAGCCGCCTTCGCCCACGGCACGGAGGCGGCGGTCGGGATGTGCCCGCCGCGCAGGGTGCCCTCCTGCGGGTAGCCGTCCATGTGGGTGGTCTCGCCGGTGTACTCCTTGGGGGAGCGCACGTCGACCAGGGGAGTGGTGCCGATCGCCGCCAGCACGTCCTCGCGCGCGGCGCGGTCGGTCGAATCGTCGCGCTGCACCACGGGGTACTCGGCGGCGGAGACCTCGGGCACATCGCGGGTGGTCTCTCGGCCCTCAGCGATCCACTTGTCCCGGCCACCGTCCATCAGGCGCACATCCTGGTGGCCGTACAGCGTGAACACCCACAGCGCGTAGGCGGCCCACCAGTTCGACTTGTCGCCGTAGATGACCACGGTGGTGTCGCGGCCGATGCCCTTGGAGCCGGCCAGCGCGGCGAAGTCCTCCGCGTCAACGAAGTCACGGGTGACCGGGTCGTTCAGCTCGGTGTGCCAGTCGATCTTCACGGCCCCGGGGATGTGGCCGGTCGAGTAGAGCAGGGTGTCCTCGTTCGACTCCAGGACGACGACGCCGTCATCGCCGATGTGGTCGGCGACCCACTGCGTCGACACGAGCTTCTCGGGATGGGCGTACTGCGAGAAGTCGGGCTGGGTGAACTCGGCGTTGGTCTCGGTCATGATGTTCCACCTCTCGGTCGGGGCGCGGGGCGCCGGCGATGCGGACGACCGTCCGGCCGTACTCCGTTGCTCAGATTACGCCACACGTATGCGACGTAATGGGGTAGGGGGGCCTAAGACCGGGGCCACTGTGTCCTTGTATGACGGGCGGTACAGTGAACCGGTATCCACACCCCGCACAAGGACGGAGTCAGTACGTGACCCAGACTGTTCGCCTCTCGGAGCGTTCCCCGCAGGTGTCGGCAGACGAGCTGCTGGCCGGGTTCCATCCCTCCTACCGTTTCGGTGAGGTGTCCTTCGACACCTATATCCCGGATCCGGCGCATCCCTCGCAGCGCGAGGCCGTCGAGCGGTTGCGGGCGTTCAGCGGGGCGCTGGCCGGTCGCGGCGGCTCCGGGGGCCTGTTCGGCGGTCTGTTCGGTGGGAAGAAGCGGTCGACGCAGCCGGCCGGGATCTATCTGGACGGCGGCTTCGGCGTCGGCAAGACCCACCTGCTGGCCTCCACCTGGCATGCCGCGCCGGGGCCCAAGGCGTTCGGCACGTTCGTCGAGTACACGAACCTCGTCGGTGCGCTCTCGTTCCGCAAGACCGTCGACGTGCTCAAGGAGTACACGCTGGTGTGCATCGACGAGTTCGAGCTCGACGATCCGGGCGACACCGTGCTCATGTCGCGCCTGATGCGCGAGCTGGCGGACGCCGGCGTGCGCCTGGTGGCCACCTCGAACACCCTGCCCGGGTCGCTGGGCGAGGGGCGATTCGCCGCGCAGGACTTCAAACGCGAGATCCAGGTCCTCTCCGACCAGTTCGAGGTCATCCGGGTGGACGGTGAGGACTACCGGCACCGCGATCTCGATGCCCCGCCGGCCCCGTTGCCCGACGAGGAGGTCGTGGCCACCGCCCGGCGCAGCGTCCCGGACGCGGGTGTGCTGGCGGTCGACGACTTCGCGGATCTGACCGCCATGCTCTCCCGTGTACACCCCTCGCGCTACCGCGAGCTGGTCAAGGACGTGGACGTCATCGCCCTGCACGATGTGCATACGATCACCGAACAGGCCACTGCGCTGCGTTTCGTCGTGTTCGCCGACCGCCTCTACGACAAGGACGTCCCCGTGGTGGCCTCCGGCGTTCCCTTCGACCAGCTGTTCACGAGCGAGATGATGCACGGCGGGTACATGAAGAAGTACTTCCGCACCGTGTCCCGAATGACCGCGCTGGTGCGTGAGGGACAGCTCGGCGTCGCCGAGGAGAAGTGAACGACGAAGGGGCCGGGCCTCGTCATGGCGACGAGACCCGGCCCCTTGCTCGGAGCGGATGACGAGATTCGAACTCGCGACCTCCACCATGGCAAGGTGGCGCTCTAGCCAGCTGAGCTACATCCGCGTATTCACTTGTGGGCGTCTCCACCGAGGGGAGACGGTCCGTGCGCGATACTGGGTTCGAACCAGTGACCTCTTCCGTGTCAGGGAAGCGCGCTACCGCTGCGCCAATCGCGCTCATCAACACCGAGGTGCCGACAAACTGTGCAACACCGCTCATCTCTGGCGGGCCGTGCGAGGTCGGGACGGGATTCGAACCCGCGTATACGGCTTTGCAGGCCGCTGCCTCGCCTCTCGGCCACCCGACCAGGGGTGAAAAGGTATTGCGAGCGGATGACGAGATTCGAACTCGCGACCTCCACCATGGCAAGGTGGCGCTCTAGCCAGCTGAGCTACATCCGCGTGTCAGATGCGTTCTGCGTATCTCGCCTCTCGGCGTGATCTCGACCTCCCGGCCGAACCGCTTCCCGCGATTTCCAACGAGAAAGAACTCTAGACCATGTCCAGAGCGAGTGCCAAATCGAGCGTCGCCAGTCCGCGTCTTTGCCAGAATGACGTGCCATGACCCAGCCACGACTCGCCCACGCCACGGACCGCGGCCGCATGTACGCCCGACGGGTCGGAGGCGAACCGCAGGTCCCCTCGATCACCACGGTGATCGGCGTCGAGCGCCCCGACCTCGACGGCTGGGTGGGGTGGATGGCGGCCAGTGCCGCTGTCAATGACCCGCGCCTGCCCGAGGCCGTGGGCTCCTCCGGTCGGCTGCGGCAGATCGCACGCTCCGCGGCGGACGCGGCCGCGGCCTACCGCGATCAGGCCGCCGAGCGAGGTGACCGCGTACACGACTACGCCGAGCAGGTCTCGCTGCGCCATCTCGGGCGACCGCACCGCATGGCCGAGGCGCGTCAGGCGCTGCTGCACCACGGGGAGGGGGCTTATGCGGACCGTTTCGACGAGTGGTGGGACCTCTATGGCGTCGAACCCCTCGCGGCCGAAGTGACGGTGTGGAACCACTCCGTGGGCTACGCCGGCACCTTGGACCTGGTGGCGCGCATCGGCGGACGACTGTGCCTGATCGACTTCAAGACCAAGACGACCGGCCGCGACGGACGCGTGAAGCCGCTCGATGCGAAGGTCGTCATGCAGCTGGTGGCCGGCCTCAAAGCGGAGGAGTCACTCGTCGACGCGGAGGCCGGCACGTGGGAGCCGTGGGCGCACGGCGGCGCGCAGATGCTGCTCGGCGTCGCCCTGGGCGAGACCGAGGTCGCGGTCCACCAGGCCAATCCCGCCGTCCTGAAGCAGCACTGGCACAAGTTCTGGGCGCTGCGGCAGGTGTGGAAGCATCAGGAGCAGACCGTTCAGGCGGGCCCGGCGCTCGGCATCATCGGTCCGCCGCCGACGACCGTCGCCGCGTCGGAGAGCTCGACGTCTGCGTCCGGTTCACCGGCGCCGACGAGTCCGGCCGATCCGGGCGCCGCGACCGTCGCCTCCGGCTCACCCGAGTCCGCACCGCAGGAAGGATGACCACACCCATGCCCGAGACTGATTCGGCACCGCTGCGCGTGCTCGTGGCCGGCACCCCCGAGGTGGCCGTGCCGGTGCTCGAGGCCGTCGCCGACTCCCGGCACGAGCTCGTCGGCGTTCTCACCCGCCCCGACGCCCCGCGGGGCAGACGCCGGGTGCTCACCCCCTCACCCGTCGCGGCACGCGCCGAGCAGCTCGGTGTGGAGACGGTCAAAGCCGCCCGCCTTCGCGGCGACGGCTCGGCCTCGGCCGTCGAACGGCTCCGAGAGATCACCCCCGACGTCGTGCTGGTCGTGGCCTATGGCGCCCTGGTGCCCGCTGACCTGCTGAGGCTGCCGCGTCTGGGCTGGCTGAACCTGCACTTCTCGGCGTTGCCGGCCTATCGCGGCGCTTCCCCCGTGCAGCACGCCGTGATGTCCGGGGAGGAGAGCATCGACGCGGTCGTGTTCCAGATCGAGCAGGGTCTGGACACCGGCCCGGTCTTTGGCCGGGTCAGCCGGCCGATCGCGCCCGGGGAGACCGCCGGAGAGATTCTCACGGACCTGGCCGTCGCGGGGGCCCCGCTGTGCACGCGTGTGCTCGACGAGCTGGCCGACGGCACAGCCCAGGCCGCGCCGCAGGTCGGAGAGCCGAGCCATGCACCGAAGTTGACCCACCTCGACGGTCTGATCGACCCGTCGGGGGAGGCGCACCGCGTGGCCGCGCACGCCAACGGGGTGACACCCGAGCCCGGCGCCTGGGGCTGGCTCGCCACCGACGCGCCGGACGCGGAGCCGACCCGCTTCACGCTCGTCGGCGCCCACCCCGTGAGCGAGGACGAGCTGCCGGACTCGGTGCGCAGCGCCGCGACGGGTGCGCTCGAGGTGGCGGCCGCACGGACCTGGCTGCGGACGGGGACCGGGGCCCTGCGCTTGGACCGGGTCAAGCCCGCCGGCAAGAAGCTGATGCCGGCCCGCGATTGGGCCAACGGCCGTCCTGCGGGAGCCCGGCTGCTCTGCGGCGACGAGCTCGCCGATCGCCGGGGAGCCACCGACGGCGCCGCCACCGACGGACCCAGCGAGGAGACCAGACGCGCATGAGCAAGCACACGAACAGACGAGCCGGTCGCTCCGGCGACGCGAACCGAGACCGCCCCGCCGGCGGCAGTGGCTCGACGGGTCGGCCGAGCGGCCCGCGGCGCCAGGACAACCGCGATGCCTCTGGCCGCACCCGCAACCGTGGCCGCTCGGGTCAGGGCCGGAGGTACTCGGCCTCCGCGCCCTCCCAGCGCAGTCGTCGAGCCGACCCGGCACGACTCGTGGCCTACGAGGTGGTTCGCGCCGTCCACGCCGAGGACGCCTATGCGAACCTCGTGCTGCCCCCGCGCCTGCAGCGTCGTCGGCTGGACCGTCGCGACGCCGGGTTCGCGACCGAGCTCACCTACGGGACCCTGCGCGGGATCGGGCTGTACGACGCGGTGCTCGCCGAGTGCGTCGACCGCCCGCTGGCCGAGCTCGATCCGCCCGTGCTGGACGCGTTGCGCCTGGGAGCCCACCAGCTGCTCGGCATGCGCGTGCCGGCACACGCCGCCCTGGACGCCACCGTGGCCCTCGTGCGTGAGCAGATCGGCGCCGGTCCCTCCGGGTTCGTCAACGCCGTGCTGCGCCGGGTGAGCGAGCGGGACCGCGAGGAGTGGACCGAGACGGTCGCCCCCGCGTCCGGAACAGACGACGCGCTCGCGGTGCGCTACTCGCATCCGGCCTGGATCGTTCGGGCCCTGCGTCAGGCCCTGGTCGCGCACGGTGCGGACGCCGCGAGCCTGCCCGCGCTGCTCGAGGCCGACAACGCGGCGCCGGTCCTCAATCTGGTGGCCCTGCCCGGGCTGGGGGAGCTGTCCCCGGTGCTCGAGGCCGGGGCCGAGCCGAGCCCGATCGGCCCGGACGCGGCGCTGTACTCCGGCGGCGACGCGGCCCGCCTGCCCGGCGTCGAGGCCGGGACCGTCCGGGTGCAGGACGTCGGCTCGCAGCTGACGGCCCGCGCGCTCGCGGCCGTCCCCCTCAGCGCGCCGGGGGACACCGCTGCGGGGCAGGACGCCGCACCGGCCGGGCACGCAGGCCGGCCCGGCCCGGATGGTCCGAGCGAGCACTGGCTGGACCTGTGCGCCGGCCCCGGCGGCAAGGCCGCGCTGCTCGGCGCGTTGGCGGCCCAGCGGGGAGCGCGGTTGACGGCGAACGAGGTCTCTGAGCACCGCGCTCGTCTGGTCGAGCACGCCCTGACGCCGGTGCCGTCCGGCGTCTGGAGCGTCCGGCACGGCGACGGGCGGCAGGTCGGCGCGGATCAGCCCGGTGCCTTCGACCGGATCCTCGTCGACGCGCCCTGTACGGGTCTGGGTGCGCTGCGGCGGCGGCCCGAGTCGCGCTGGCGGCGCACCGCCGCAGACCTGGTCGAGCTCACGGACCTGCAGGCCCAGCTGCTCGACTCGGCCGTCGCAGCGCTCGCCCCCGGGGGCGTGCTGGCCTATGTGACGTGCTCGCCGCACCCGGCCGAGACGATCATCCAGGTGCAGGACCTGCTGCACCGGCACGACGGGCTCGAGCAGCTCGACGCGAAGGCGGCGTTGCAGGCGGTCGCGGCCGGTCCGCTGTACCTGCCCGCCATAACCTCGGACGCGGCGCCGGGGCGCGGCGGCCCTGAGCGCGTGGCGGACGCCGGTCGGCTCACCGCGCAGCTCTGGCCCCACGAGCACGCCACCGACGCCATGTTCCTGGCCCTGTTCCGCGCGAGGCGGACATGAGCGTCCGCGCACAGCGTGCCGCGCGGGCCCGCATCCACCCCTCGATTCTGTCGGCGGACTTCGCGCGGCTGGGCGCCGAGCTCGACCGTGTGCGGTCAGCCGACGCCGTCCACGTCGACGTGATGGACGGGCACTTTGTGCCGAACCTGACTCTCGGCAGGCCGGTGGTCGAAGCGCTGGCACGCGCCACGACCGCACCCCTGGACGTGCACCTGATGATCGAGGACCCCGACCGGTGGGCCCCCGGGTACGCCGACGCCGGCGCCGCTTCCGTCACGTTCCACGCGGAGGCGGCGGCTGCACCGGTGCGACTGGCCCGCGAGCTGCGCGCTCGCGGGGCCCAGGCGGGTCTGGCCGTGAACCCCGCCACCGCGATCGACCCCTGGCTGCCACTGCTGGAGGAGATCGACACGCTTGTGGTGATGAGCGTCGAGCCGGGCTTCGGTGGCCAGGCGTTCCTGGACCTGGTGCTGCCGAAGATCCGCGCCGCCCGCCGGGCCATCGACGACACCGGTGCCCGGGTTGCCGTGCAGGTCGACGGAGGAGTCAACGCCGAGACGATCCGCCGCGCGGCCGAGGCCGGAGCCGACGTGTTCGTGGCCGGCTCCGCCGTCTACGGGGCCGCCGACCCCGAGGCCGCCGTGCTCGCCCTGCGCGAACTCGCCGACGGGCGTGCCGCACCGTGCAGCTGAGGTGGCATACTGACGCCCAAGCAATTTCGTGCTCCGGGGTCGGTGGAAGTCCGAACCGGCGGTGACAGCCCGCGAACCTCGCGCGGCGTCTCGGCACGCACGGCGCGGTCTCGGCGACGGGACGGGTCGGCGAACCGAGAGGCGGCGAGGCCGAATCGGTGGAATTCCGATGCCGACAGTCAGAGTCTGGATGGGAGAAGCACGAGGCGGACGATGCCGCGTACCCGTGCGAGGTCTCGTCCGCGGCAGGCGAGGGTCCTGTGGCTCGGTCCGGTGGATCGAGCGCATGCCGGGACCGTCGGGTCCACGCCAGAGGGCAGGGCGTCGGCACCGCCGACCGTCACTGCGGCGGCGACCTGCCTGCCCGGCTTCTCCCCTCCGCATCGCTCCCCGCAGCCGGACGACGCATTCGCTGCGAGGAGGAGAGACCATGGACCCGGTCCAGGCGTTCGTCGACGTCTTCCACTGGACGATTCCGGTGGCCGGAGGCGGTCTGCTGGTGCGTGAGGTCGTCGGCAACCTGTTCGGTCTGGCCTCCGCCCTCGGCGGGATGGCCCGCCGCGTCTGGGCCTGGCCCGTCGGCATCGCCGGCAATCTGATCCTGCTGACCGTCTTCCTGTCGTCGCTGTTCGGCGCTGAGGACACCGCGACGCTGCTCGGACAGGCCGGCCGGCAGGTGATGTTCATCGCGGTCTCGGTGTACGGGTGGCTCCGCTGGCGGCAGGCCCGCCGCGGCAGGGCTGCCGATGCGAAGGCCATCACCCCCGCATGGGCCGGGTGGGGCGGTCGCGCGTTCCTGGTGCTCGGCATGCTCGTCGGGACCGTGGCGCTGACCCCCGTGTTCCGTGCCCTGGGCTCGTGGGAGCCGGTGTGGGCGGACGCGTGGACCTTCGTCGGATCGCTGCTGGCGACCTGGGGCATGGCCCGCGGCTGGGTCGAGTTCTGGCTGGTGTGGGTCGCCGTCGACGTCGTGGGCGTGCCGCTGCTGTGGAGCAGCGGCTACTACGCCAGCGCGGTGATGTACCTGGTCTACGGGCTGTTCACCTTCACCGGCTTCTTCGTGTGGCTGCGGGCGAAGGACCGTGAGAAGCCCGCCGCCGAGACGTTGCTGCCGGACGGTCCGCGATGACCGGCGCGCACACGGACCCTCGCGCCGCGGCACTCGCCGCGACGGCGGCCGAACCGGACGCACGGGCCATGGACCTGGCCGTGCGTGCGGCCCTGCGCGGCGTGCGCGGGGCCACCCCGCTCGTCGGCGCGGTCGTCACCGCCCCGGACGGCACCGTCCTGGCCGTCGGCCATCATGCCGGCGCGGGCACCCCGCACGCCGAGATCGCGGCGCTGCAGGCCCTGCGTCGCGCACGTGCCGAGGACGCTGCCCTGGCATCGATCGCCCTGGCCGGCTGCACCCTCCACGTCACCCTCGAGCCGTGCGATCATCACGGCCGCACCGGCCCCTGCTCCCAGGCCGTCATCGACGCGGGCATCGGCCGCTGCGTCTATGCCGTGCCGGACGCCACCGGCGACCAGGGCGGGGGAGCGGCCCGCCTGCGCGCGGCCGGTGTGCGGGTCGAGGGGCCGACGGGGCATGCCGGCGCCGAGGAGCTCACCCGCCGCTGGCGCGAGGTGCGGGACCAGGCCCGCCCCTGGGTCACGGCGCATCTGGCCCAGTCCCTCGACGGATGTGCGGCGGCGGCCGACGGCACCAGCCGGTGGATCACCTCGGCTCCGGCGCGCGAGCACTCCCACCGGGTGCGTGCTCGGGCCGATGCGATCGTCGTCGGCACCGGCACCCTGCTGGCCGACGATCCGCGCCTGACAGCTCGACGCCCGGACGGAACCACGGCCGAGCACCAGCCGCTGCCGGTCATCGTCGGTCGGCGCGCGATCCCCGCGGCGGCGGCCGTGCGCACCCATCCGCGGGGGCACCTGCACGTGCCTGTGCACGAGCCCGAGGCGGTGCTCGCCGCCCTGTCCGCGCACGAGGGACCCTGGCGGACCGGGCGCTGCGAACACGTGATGCTCGAAGGCGGGCCCCGTGTGCTGGCCGCGTGGATCGAAGCGGGTCTCATCGACGAGATGCACGTGTACACCGCGCCGCTGCTGCTCGGCGCCGGTCTGCGGGCCCTCGAGGGGCTGGACGTGCCCACCCTGACCGCCGGGCACCGGTTCCTCCCCGACGAATCCGAGTCCGGCCCGGTGCGCGCGCTCGGCCCGGACGTCTGGACGCACCTGCGTCCCGCCGACACCACACCGGGCGATGAGCCCGCCACATCCGCCGCGTCCGACACCGACGCCTCCGCCCCCGACCCCACGCCGTCCGCACGCTGAAGGAGCACCATGTTCACCGGGATCATCACCCACATCGGCACCGTCGTCGCGCTCCAGCAGGACGAGCAGTCCGACACCGCCGTCCTCGTGCTGGACACGGCGGGGGCGGCCGCGGGACTGCCCGAGGGCGGCTCGCTGGCCGTGAACGGGGTGTGCTTGACCTCCGTGCCACAGGACGCCGACCCGTCGGCGCCCGACAGCGCGCCCGACGACGGCCTGTTCCGCGCCGATCTGATGGGCCAGACTCTGCGGATGACGGCCCTGGGCGAGCTGAGCCCCGGTGACCGGGTGAACCTCGAACGGTGTCTGCGCCCGACCGACCACATCGACGGGCACATCGTCCAGGGCCACGTCGACGGGGTGGGCACGGTGGCACAGGTCGCCGACGAGGGTGCCTGGCGGCGCGTGCGCGTCGCCGTTCCGGACGAGCTGGCCCGCGTGATCCCCGCTCAGGGTGCGATCACGGTGCAGGGCGTCTCCCTGACCGTCACGGCGGTCTCCGCGCCGTCGCAGCGGCGGCACTGGTTCGAGGTGGGATTGATCCCCGCGACCCTCGAGGCCACGGTCCTCGGCGCCCTGGCCCCCGGCGATCGCGTCAATCTCGAGACCGACGTCATGGCCCGCTACGCCGAGCGCATGACGCAGATCCCGTCCTCCGAGCCGGTGCGGCTCGACGGCGTGGACCGGGCCGTCGAACAGCTCGCCGCGGGCCGGCCCGTGATCGTGGTGGACGATGAGGACCGGGAGAATGAGGGCGACATCGTCTTCGCCGCGGCCCTGGCCACCGACGAGGTCACCGCGTTCACGATCCGGCACACCTCCGGCGTGCTGTGCGCGCCGATGCCCGGTGCGGTCGCCGACCGTCTTGAGCTGCCGCCCATGACCGCGACGAACCAGGACCCCAAGGGCACCGCGTACACCGTCTCTGTCGACGCGGCGGCGGGGGTCACCACCGGCATCAGCGCCGCCGACCGCGCCCGCACCCTGCGAGTGCTGGCCGGAGCGCAGAGCGCACCGGCCGATCTCACCCGTCCAGGACACGTGTTCCCGCTGCGGGCGGTCGACGGCGGAGTCGCGCAGCGGTCAGGACACACGGAGGCCGGTGTCGAGCTCTGCCGTCTGGCGGGGCTGCCGCCGGTGGCGGCCATCGCCGAGCTCACCCACGACGACGGGACCATGATGCGCCTGCCGGCGCTGCGTCGCTTCGCCGACGACCACGCTCTGGCCCTGATCTCGATCGAGGATCTGCAGGCCCATCTGAGCGGTGTCGACTCGACCGAGGACGCTCTGCTGCCCACGAAGCACGGCCAGCTGCGCGTCAGCGCGCACCGCGACGCGGCCACCGGCGTCGAGCATGTGCTGCTGCGCCCGGTCGAACCCGTCGGCGACTCCGGCGCGCCCGACGTGGTTCGTGTGCACTCCGAGTGCCTGACCGGCGACGCGTTCGGCTCGCTGCGCTGCGACTGCGGCCCCCAGCTGCAGCACGCGCTCGAGCAGACCGCGCGCACCGGCGGAGCCGTGCTCTACGTGCGTGGACACGAGGGCCGCGGCATCGGTCTGGCCGCCAAGCTGCGGGCCTACGCGCTGCAGGACGCCGGGCGCGACACGGTCGATGCGAACCTCGACCTCGGCCTGCCCGCGGACGCCCGGGACTGGGCCGGGGCCGCCGCCGTGCTGCGCGCCGCGGGGCTCGAGCGGATCCGACTGGTCACCAACAATCCCGCCAAGGCCGACGGGCTGCGTGAGCATGGCATCGACATCGTCGAGCTGCTGCCCGCCCCCGCCCCTGTCACCGAGCACAACCTCGCCTATCTGCGGACCAAACGCGACCGCATGGGCCACACCGTGCCCGGGCTCGACTGAGCCGCACACCAGGCAGCCACACAACCCACCAGAAGGAGCACGCATGAGCACCGCAGGTCAGCCCGCCCCCACCCTGCAGAAGGACGCCGCCGCCGGGCTGCGCGTGGCCGTCGTGGCCGCGCAGTGGCACGAACGGATCATGTCCGGCCTGATCGACGGCGCCCTGAACGCCGCTGCACACGCCGGCGCCGACACCGAGCTGGTGCGCGTGCCCGGCACCGTCGAGCTCAGCGTCGCCGCGGCTCGGCTCGCCCCGGCCTTCGACGCCGTCGTCGTGCTGGGCGTCGTGGTCCGTGGCGACACCCCGCACTTCGACTACGTCTGCCAGTCCGTCACCCAGGGCGTCACGCAGGTGGCGGTGCGCACGGGGGTGCCCGTCGGATTCGGTGTGCTCACGGTGGATGACGAACAGCAGGCGATCGACCGCGCCGGCCTCCCCGGCTCGAGCGAGGACAAGGGCCGCGAAGCTCTCGATGCGGCCCTGCTCACGGAACTGACCCTGCGACGTCACACGAAGCCCGAGCTGTCCTGACCGCGACGCGGCTGGGTAGTCTCGGCCCGGTGAAGACCTTTGACGAGCTGTTCGCCGAGTTGACCCGCACCGCCGTCGAGCGCCCCGAGGGATCGGGCACCGTGGCGCGGCTGGACGCCGGTGTGCACGCGATCGGCAAGAAGATCGTCGAGGAGGCCGCCGAGGTGTGGATGGCCGCTGAACACGAGTCCGACGACGCCCTCGCCGAGGAAGCCTCGCAGCTGCTGTATCACCTGCAGGTGATGCTGCTGGCTCGCGGGCTCGATCTCGACGATGTGTACCGCCACCTCTGAGACCGCCCGCAAAGGAGCCGAAGACATGCTGCGCATCGCCGTCCCCAACAAGGGGGCCCTGTCCGAGCTCGCCATCCAGATGCTGCGCGAGGCCGGCTACCGTCAGCGCCGGGACGCGAGAGAACTGGTGCTCGTCGACCCGGAGAACCACGTCGAGTTCTTCTACCTGCGTCCTCGCGACATCGCGGTCTACGTCGGCCAGGGCTCGCTGGATGTGGGACTGACCGGCCGCGACCTGTTCGCTGATGCCCGGGTCGACGACTCCGCCGAGGAGATCATGGCCCTGGGGTTCGCGAAGTCGACCTTCCGCCTGGCCGCACCGGTCGGGGCGTTCACCGATGCCGAACAGCTGCGGGGCCGGCGCATCGCGACCACGTACGACGGACTGCTCGCCGACTACCTCGCGCGCACGGGCCTGGACGCGAAGATCGTCCACCTGGACGGCGCCGTCGAGTCCGCTGTCAGCCTCGGGGTCGCCGACGCGATCGCCGACGTCGTCGAGACCGGCAACACCCTGCGCGCGGCCGGCATGGAGACCTTCGGCGCGCCGATCATGGAGTCCGAGGCCGTCATGATCGGCCGCCGCCGTCCCGACCGGGACCGTCCTGCCGGGCTCGATGTGCTGCTGCGTCGGCTGCAGGGCGTCCTGGTGGCCCGGCGCTGGGCGATGATCGACTACGACGTGCGTCGTGATCTGCTCGAACGCGCCACGGCCGCCACACCGGGCCTCGAGTCGCCGACCGTCTCGCCGCTGCGGGACGAGTCCATGGTGGCCGTGCGCTCGATGGTGCCGATCGAGGATGTGCACCGCGTCATGGACGAGCTGTATGAGATCGGCGCGCGGGCCATCCTCGTCTCCGAGATCCACGCGATCCGCCTCTGACCCCGCCCGGTCCTCGACCGGTCAGCCCCCGTTGCCTCCCCGAAGGAGCTCGAAGCGCATGAGCGTGTCCGTCCGCGTGATCCCGTGCCTCGACGTCGATGCCGGTCGCGTCGTCAAGGGTGTGAACTTCGCGAATCTGAAGGATGCGGGGGACCCTGTCGAACTGGCCCACCGCTACGACGCCGCCGGCGCCGACGAACTGGTGTTCCTCGACGTCACCGCTTCGACCGGAGGGCGGGGCACGATGCTCGAGACGGTGACATCCGCCGCCGAGCAGGTCTTCATCCCGCTGGCGGTCGGCGGCGGGGTGCGCAGAGTCGAGGACGTCACCGCGCTGCTGCGCGCCGGCGCGGACAAGGCCTCGGTCAACACGGCGGCGGTCGTCCGTCCTGACCTGATCGGCGAGATCGCCGACCGCTTCGGTTCGCAGGTGCTCGTCCTCTCTCTCGACGCGCGCCGCACCGAGGACCCCGGCTGCCCCTCGGGGTTCGAGGTCACGACGCACGGCGGCGGCGTCGGGACGGGGCGTGACGCCGTGGCGTGGTGCGTCGAGGCTGCCCAGCGCGGTGCGGGGGAGATCCTGCTGAACTCCATCGACGCCGACGGCACGGGGGAGGGCTTCGACCTCGAGATGATCCGCGCGGTCCGCGCGGCGGTGCGTGTGCCGCTGATCGCCTCGGGAGGGGCCGGGCGCGTCGAGCACTTCCCGTCGGCCGTCGACGCCGGAGCGGACGGCGTGCTCGCCGCCAGCGTGTTCCACTTCGGCCCCGACGGCATGCTCACCGAGGTCAAACGCGCTCTGCGTGAAGCCGGGCACCCGGTGCGCTGACGCCGCGGTTCCGGCGCGTCTGCGTCTGCACGCTCCGCGTCAGGCTCCGAGCATGTCCTCGAGGACGAGCGCGGCTGTGCGACGACCGAAGGCGTGCATGACCAGCTCCCCGGCCGGGCCGGTCACGCGCAGGGTGCGTCCGTCGTCCTTGGGTGGCAGGACGGTGACCGGAGTGTTGTCCGTGCGGGAGGCGGCGCGGGCGCGGCGCTCGAGCACGACGCCGGTGCCCTCACCCCGGTAGAGCAGGCGGGCGCGCGAGACCAGGTGCCGGTACAGCGTGTCCGCGTAGTCATCGGCGAGGATCCGCGGGGCCCAGTCACCCTGGGCGCGGCGCACGTCTTCGGCGTGGACGTAGAACTCGAGCAGCTGCACCTGATCGGCCACCGTCGAGGCCACCGCCGTGCGCCGCAGCACCGCGGCGGCGCGTCGCACCCGGTCGCCGGTGCGAGTGTTGCGGCGACCCGGGGCGGGGCCGAGGGGGCCCTGCTCGACCTGGTCGACGAGCCGGGCGTAGTCCGCAGCCGAGGCGTGGGCGTCGCCGAGCGCCATGGTCTTCTGCTCGAGTCGACGCGAGGCGGCGGGGACCACCAGGCCCAGGGCCAGCGGGGAGCGCTCGCGCAGCACGATGTGCGCGGCGAGATGTTCGGTGCGCCAGTCGGGGCAGAGCGTGGGCGATCCCGGACCGGCGGCCAGCAGCGCTTCGACCAGCGCCGCGCGTGAGGCGGCAGCGTAGTCGGAGCGGGCGGCGTCAGGACTGTCGGGACTCTGGCTCACCGGGGCAACGTAGCATGCGGGTCGCCCGGTCAGGCAGGTCGGACGGGCTGGCACAATGGGCGACCATGAACACCGCGCAGGACTCCGTCGCACCGACCCTCTCGGACGAGCTCCGGCGGCAGGTCGTCTTCAATGACAGCGGGCTCGTGCCCGCGATCGCACAGCAGCACGACACCGGCGAGGTGCTCATGATGGCCTGGATGGACGAGGCCGCTCTCGCCGAGACGCTGACCACGGGCTGGGCCACCTACTTCTCGCGGTCCCGGCAGCAGCGGTGGCGCAAGGGGGAGAGCTCAGGACATCGCCAGCGGGTCCTGGAGGTGTCGACCGACTGTGACGGCGACACGCTGCTGCTGCGCGTCGACCAGACGGGGCCGGCGTGTCACACCCTCACCCGGTCGTGCTTCACTGGCCGACCCCTGACCGGCGCCGATGGGGCCGCCCTGACGCCGGAGACCGTCGCGGAGGGAGCGACACGTGCCTGAGGACCGTCCCACCGCGGCCGTGCGGCCCACGCGCGCGGGGTTCGCGGCCCTCGCCGCCCGGGCACGTGTGGTGCCCGTGGTGCGCACGGTGCTCGCCGACGGCCTCACCCCTCTCGGCATGTACCGCCGTCTGGGCGGCGGCGCTGCCGGGACCTTCCTGATGGAGTCCGCCGCTAGCGACGGAGCGTGGTCCCGCTACAGCTTCGTCGGTGTGCGCTCCGCCGCCACGCTGACCGCGGTGGGCGACCGCGCCCACTGGCAGGGCGAGGTTCCGGCGGGTCTGCCCGTCGAGGGCGACGTCATGGACGTGCTCGCCCAGACCCTGGCCACGTTGGGCACCGGGGTGCGGGAGAGCGTCGGCCACGGTCTGCCCCACCTCGTCTCGGGCTTGGCCGGCTTCCTCGGTTGGGACGTGGTCCGTCACTTCGAACGCCTCGAGCACCCGCCGCAGGACGAGCTCGAGCTGCCCCGGCTCGCGATGAACCTGCTCACCGACCTGGCCGTCCATGACGCGGCCGACGGCACCGTCACGCTGATCGCCAACGCCGTGGACCTCGACGGGCGCTCAAGCGGAGTGGACCGCGCCTACGAGGAGGCCGTGGCCCGGCTCGACCGGATGGCCGCGGACCTCGCCCAGCCGCAGCCGGAGCCCGTCGGTGTCGTGCCGGAGCGCTGGCTGCGGGCCGGCACCGACGAGGTCGCCGCCGAGGCGACGGATGCGTGGGGCGAGGAGGGCTTCCGGGCGGCCGTCGGCCTGGCACAGCGAGCCATCCGGGACGGCGAGGTCTTCCAGGCTGTGGTCTCGCGGCGCTTCAGCGTCCAGACGGGCGCCGACGGGGAACAGGTGTACCGCGTGTTGCGCATGCTCAACCCCAGTCCGTACATGTACCTGTTCACCTTCGCGACCCCGGCGGGGGAGCCCTACCAGATCGTCGGTTCCTCTCCCGAGGCCCTCGTGACGGTGAAGGACCGGCACGTGGTCACCCATCCGATCGCCGGGACCCGGCGCCGTGGCGCCACGCCTGACGAGGACGCGCGGCTGGGCGAGGGCCTGCGGGCCGACGAGAAGGAGCGTGCCGAGCACCTGATGCTCGTGGACCTGGCGCGCAACGACCTGGCGCGTGTGTGCGAGCCCGGCTCGGTGCAGGTCTCACGGTTCATGGAGCTGGAGGCTTTCAGCCACGTGCTGCACCTGGTGTCCCACGTCGAGGGTGACCTCGCCGCCGGAGCCACCGCGCTCGACGCGTTGGGTGCGACGTTCCCGGCCGGCACCCTCTCCGGCGCGCCCAAGCCGCGGGCGCTGCGGCTGCTGGACGAATGGGAGCCCACCTCGCGTGGGCCGTACGGCGGCGTCGTCGGCTACTTCGACCTCGCCGGGTCCATGGACATGGCCATCAACATCCGCTCGACGACGCTGCACCGCGGCCGGGCCCACGTGCAGGCCGGGGCCGGCGTCGTGGCGGACTCCGTGCCGCAGGCCGAGGCCGACGAGACCGTGAGCAAGGCCAGTGCGCCCCTGCGTGCCGTGCTCACGGCGGAGCAGATGACGACGTCGGCGGACGAGTCCGCGGGCCCCGCCGGCCGGGGCGACGCTCACGACCGGAAGGAGACGGCATGACGCGACGCAGCGCGGTGATCGCGGCCCTGATCTGCGGCGGACTGGCCTTGCTGGCGCTCGGCCAGACATGGGTCACGGCCGGCGGCCTCCAGTCCGGTCCCGTCGCCGGGGCCGTCGCCGACGTCGAGGTGACCGGCAACGATGCCGCCCCGGTGGCCGCCGCCATGGCCGTCGTGATCGTCGTGGCGGCCCTGGCCCTGACGATCGCGCGTCGGCTCGGCCGCTGGATCGTTGGCGGCCTGCTCGCCGTGGCCGGCGCCACGGTGACGGCCTCGTCGCTCACGGTGGTCGCCTCCCCGGGGCAGGCCGCCTCACGGATGGTCTCGGAGGCCACCGGCACGACGGCGGCCGCCCCCGACCACGCCGTGACCGCGTGGCCGTGGCTCGCCGCGGCCGCCGGTGCGCTCAGCGTGGTGGTGGCGCTGCTCGTGCTCACTGTCGGCCGGCGCTGGCCGAACTCGCGCCGCTACCAGGCGCCGTCCGGTGACCGCTCCGCCGAGGCCGCACCAGGACGATCGCGGGCCGGGCAGGCCGCCGACGCGCGCGGCAGGCCCGGTGCGGCCGAACACGGCGCCGACGACGAGAGCGATCTCGACGAGATGGATGCGTGGGACAGCCTGTCCCGCGGCGAGGACCCCACCGCGTGAGGCGGCGTCATGCCGACCTCAGGCCGCGGCGGCGTGGCACAATGAGGGCCAGTCATGTCAGATCGCAGCCAGACGGAGATTGAGTCGATGAGCCACACCACCGATCACGGCGCCCACGCCACCACGACCGAGCACGGCCACCGCCACAGCGCCGATGGCGGGGTCACCATCACCGAGGATGGCCGCGTCCTCAACGACCCGACGCACGCCGTCGCGCCGGATCACGGCAACACGCCCGGCGCGTGGGCCATGGCGGGCCTGGTCGTGCTCGGCGTCGTGGTCGGCGCGCTGGCCCTGTTCCTCGATCTGGGCATGTTCGTGGTGTGGATCGGTGTCGCTCTGATCGGCCTGGGCGCCCTGGTCGGCATCGTGACGGCCGGCAAGGGCAAGACGACGCACGACGCACACGCCCGGTCCCGTACACACTGAGCCGTGCCGTGAGCGTGCTGGAGGAGATCATCGCCGGGGTCCGTGAGGACCTCGACGCCCGGCGCGCCCGTGTGCCTGACGCGCAGATCGTCCGCCGCGCCGAGCAGGCCCCTGCGGCCCGCGATGCGCTGGCCGCCCTGCAGGGCGGACGCGACGATGTCGCGGGTGTGCGCGTGATCGCCGAGATCAAACGCTCGAGCCCGTCCCAGGGCGAGCTGGCCGGGATCTCGGACCCTGCCGCCCTCGCTCGCGAGTACGAGCGGGCCGGGGCGAGCGTGGTCTCCGTTCTGACCGAGTCGCGCCGTTTCAACGGGAGCCTCGAGGACCTCGACGCGGTGCGCGCTGCGGTCGACACGCCGCTGCTGCGCAAGGACTTCATCGTCGAGGAGTACCAGGTGCATGAGGCGCGTGCCCACGGTGCCGACCTCATCTTGCTTATCGTCGCCGCCATGGACGACGCTCGGCTGCGGGGACTGCTGCACCTGACCGAGTCGCTGGGCATGCACGCGCTCGTGGAGGCGCACACGCCCGATCAGATCGACCGGGCCGTCGCCGCCGGTGCGCAGATCATCGGTGTGAACGTGCGCAATCTGAAGACCCTCGACGTCGATCCGGATCGGTATGAGGCGCTCGCGGCGCATCTGCCCGACGACGTCGTGCGCGTCGCCGAGTCCGGGGTGCAGTCGGCCGCCCAGGTGCGGCAGTACGCCCGGGCCGGCGCCGACGCGGTCCTGATCGGAGAGGCGCTGGTCCGCCACGCGGATCCCGCTGAGACACTGCGCGGGTTCCGCATCGCCTCTCGCCGCAGCGGCTGACACCGAGCCCCGGGCACGGCGAGATCGAGACCCGGCCGACGCCGACGGGCCGCTTCATCCCAGACCACGGAAGGGTGCACGACGCATGACGCACAGACGCCACGATCAGGGCGGGGACACCCCGGCCCCGCACGGGCCGTACTTCGGCCGCTTCGGGGGACGATGGATGCCCGAGTCGCTCATGCCGGCCCTCACCGAGGTGGCCGAGTCCTATGAGCAGGCCCGTCAGGACCCCGAGTTCGTCGCGCAGCTGCGCGGCCTGCTCGCGGACTACGTGCACCGGCCGTCGCTGCTCACCGAGGCGTCACGGTTCGCCGCGGACCTGCCCGGGGTGCGGATTTTCCTCAAGCGCGAGGACCTCAACCACACCGGTTCCCACAAGATCAACAACGTCATCGGGCAGGCACTGCTCGCCCGTCGCATGGGCAAGCGGCGACTGATCGCCGAGACCGGTGCCGGACAGCACGGGGTCGCCACCGCGACGGCCGCCGCCCTGTTCGGCATGGACTGCACTGTGTACATGGGGCAGAAGGACACCGAGCGTCAGGCGCTCAACGTGGCACGCATGCAGATGCTCGGCGCCGAAGTCGTGCCCGTGACCGCCGGTTCCCGGACGCTGAAGGACGCCGTCAACGAGGCCCTGCGCGACTGGGTCGCCACGGTCGACCATACGCACTACTTGTTGGGCACGGTGACCGGCCCGCACCCGTTCCCGCTGATGGTCCGGGACTTCCACGCCGTGATCGGCGAGGAGACGCGCGCGCAGATCCTCGAGCAGACCGGCCGGCTGCCCGACGCGCTGGCCGCCTGCGTGGGCGGCGGCTCGAACGCCATCGGCCTGTTCCACGCCTTCGTCGAGGACGCGGAGGTCGGCCTGTATGGATTCGAGGCCGGCGGCGAGGGGCTCGAGACGGGCCGCCACGCGGCCGCCATCACCCTGGGCCGCACGGGTGTGCTCCACGGTGCCCGCACGTTCCTGATGCAGGACGAGGACGGCCAGACGATCGACTCGCATTCGATCTCCGCGGGACTTGACTACCCGGCCGTCGGTCCCGAGCACGCGCACCTGAAGGACATCGGTCGTGCCGAGTACGAGCCGGTCACTGACCGCGAGTGCATGGACGCCTTCCTGCACCTGGCGCGCACGGAGGGCATTCTGCCGGCCATCGAGTCCGCTCACGCGCTGGCCGGCGCCCGACGGCTGGCCCGCCGCTGGATCGACGCGGGCGAGGTCGGCGCACACACCGCCGCCGGTCACGAGCGCATCGTCGTCGTGAGCCTGTCGGGCCGCGGGGACAAGGACGTGGCGACCGCCGCCGAGTGGTTCGGCTTCGGTGACACCAAGGGGAACGAACATCCGTCCGCTGATCGCTCGGAGGAGGACGCATGACCGGCACGCTGCCGAAGGGACCCGTGCGCAGTCGCACGGCCGAGGCGATCGAGGCGGCGCGTGCCGCCGGGCGCACTGCGCTGGTGGGCTACCTTCCCGCCGGCTACCCGGACACGCAGACCTCGATTGAGGCGGCCGTCGCGCTCGGACGTCACGGTGCCGACGTCATCGAGCTCGGCCTGCCCTACTCCGACCCCGTCATGGACGGGCCGGTCATCCAGCGGGCCACCACCGCCGCCCTGGCGAACGGCTTCCGCACGCGGGAGATCTTCCGCGTCGTGTCCGAGGTGAGCGCACGCACCGACGCCCCGGTGCTCGTGATGACCTACTGGAATCTCGTGGACCGCATGGGCGTCGACGAGTTCTGCGCGCGCCTGGCAGAGGCCGGGGGAGCCGGGCTGATCACGCCGGACCTGGTGCCCGAGGAAGCCGGGGAGTGGATCGCGGCTGCCGATCGGCATGGCCTGGACCGGGTGTTTCTCTCCGCGCCGTCCTCGCCGCCCGAGCGTGTGGCCCGCACGGCCTCGCTGTGCCGCGGGTTCCTGTACGCGGTGTCCGTCATGGGTGTCACCGGCGAACGTGAGGACGTGTCCGCGGCCGCCCAGGCCGTCGTCGAGCAGGCCCGTCGCGCAGGCGCCGAGAATGTCTGCGTGGGTCTGGGCGTCTCGCGTGCGGAGCATGTGGCCGAGATCGGCCGCTATGCCGACGGGGCGATCGTCGGCACCGCCCTGGTGCGCGCCGTGAGCGAGGGCGGCGTCGAGGCCGTCGCCTCGCTGGCTGCCGAACTCGCCCGCGGCACGCGACGCAAGGCCTGATCGGCACCGGCCCGCGCAGAGAACCCGCACTGATCGAGGAATGAGGACCCGATGACTTCCGCCGCACCTCTGTTGGCCATCCCGTCGCCGGACTGGAGCGGGTTCGAGATCGGACCGCTGACGATCCACGCCTACGCGCTGTGCATCATCGCGGGCATCGTCGCGGCCCTGTGGCTGGGCGAACGCCGATGGGCGGATCGAGGCGGGCCCGAGGGGCGGGTCCTCGACATCGCGATCTGGGCCATCCCCTTCGGCTTCGTCGGCGGGCGGCTCTACCACGTGTTCTCGTCGCCGGAGCGCTACTTCGGTCCGAATTACGACGGCACGGGCGATCCGGTGCAGATTCTCTACGTGTGGAACGGTGGACTCGGGATCTGGGGCGCGATCGCGCTGGGCGCCGTCGGGGCGTGGTTCGGCGCGCGGCGCTACGGACTGCGACTGTCGGCGTTCGGCGACGCCGTCGCGCCCGGCATCCTGCTGGCCCAGGCCGTCGGCCGCTGGGGGAACTACTTCAACCAGGAGCTCTTCGGCTCTCCGACCGACCTGCCGTGGGGGCTCGAGGTCGACGCGACGCACCCGAACTTCCCGGTCGACGCGGCAGCGGGCACCCTCTTCCACCCCACCTTCCTGTATGAGTGCCTGTGGAATCTGTTCGGCGTGGTGGTGCTGCTGGCGCTGGACCGCGTCCTGCGTCTGCGCCGCGGCGCCATGGTGTGGGCCTATGTCGCGTGGTACACCCTCGGACGCACGTGGATCGAGATGATGCGCATCGACGATGCCTCGATGATCACGCTGTTCGGAGTCACCCAGCGCCTGAACGTGTGGACGTCACTGCTGCTTCTGGTCGTCTCGATCATCGCGTTCACCGTCGTGCGGCGCCGCTGCCGGGGCCTGGACCGCGCGGAGCAGGACACCGTGTGGCGGGCGGGCCACGTGCCCGAGCAGGACGTGACCGAGCGCGCCTGAAGGATCCGACGGCACGGTTGTCCGCGTCTCGGCCGGCAAGCCGGCACTCGCTAGTGTGGGAGCCATGCGACACGCGAAGATCATCGCCACCTTCGGTCCGGCCACCGACTCCGACGACGTCACTCGCTCGCTCATCGAGTCCGGCATCGACGTCGCCCGGCTCAACATGAGCCACGGGGAACACGCCCAGCACGAGGTCACCTATGAGCGGGTCCGCCGGCTGAGCGTCGAGGTGGCCCGGCCCGTGGCGATCTTCGCGGATCTGCAGGGCCCGAAGATTCGCCTGGGCCGGTTCGAGGACGGCCCCCACGAGCTCGCGACGGGGGACCGATTCACCGTCACCGTGCGCGAGGTGCCTGGCACGCGGGAGATCTGCTCGACGACGTACGCCGGTCTGGTCGGTGACGTCCGGCCCGGTGACGAACTGCTCGTCGACGACGGCAAGGTGCGGCTGCGTGCCGTGGAGGTGACGGACACCGACGTCGTCACCGAGGTGGAGGTCGCCGGAACGGTGTCCGACAACAAGGGCATCAACCTGCCCGGAGTCGCGGTGAACGTCCCCGCCCTGTCGGAGAAGGACGAGAACGACCTGCGCTGGGCTCTGCGCACCGGCGTCGACATGATCGCGTTGTCCTTCGTCCGCGACGCCGACGACATCACCCGTGTCCACGAGATCATGGATGAGGAGGGTCGCCGGGTCCCGGTGATCGCGAAGATCGAGAAGCCGCAGGCCGTCAGGAACCTCGAGGCGATCGTCGACGCATTCGACGCGGTCATGGTGGCCCGCGGAGACCTGGGCGTCGAGCTGCCGCTCGAAGAGGTGCCCGTCGTGCAGAAGCGCGCGATCGAGCTCGCCCGGCGCTGGGCGAAGCCGATCATCGTCGCCACCCAGGTGCTCGAATCCATGATCGAGAACCCGCGGCCGACCCGGGCCGAGGCCTCCGACTGCGCGAACGCGGTGCTCGACGGCGCTGACGCCGTGATGCTCTCCGGTGAGACCTCCGTGGGGGCCCACCCGGTCGAGACCGTGCGCACCATGGCGCGCATCATCGAGTCGACGGAGACGCACGGGCTCGAGCGGATCGACCCGCTCACCGCCAGGCCGCGCACGCGTGGGGGAGCGATCACCCGCGCGGCGGTGAACATCGCCGATCAGCTCGAGATCCCCTTCTTGGCGACGTTCACGCAGTCCGGCGACTCGGCACGCCGTCTGTCCCGGCTGCGCCCGAGCCAGCCGATCTACGCCTTCACGCACGTCGAACACACGCACAACATTCTGTGCCTGTCATGGGGCATCTACCCGAAGATGGTCCCGTTCCAGGACTCGACCGACAAGATGACGGCCCAGGTCGATCTCTCGCTGCTGCGCGAGAAGATCGCCGTCGAGGGGGACCTGGTCGTGATCGCCGCGGGCTCGCCTCCCGGCAAGGCCGGCTCAACGAACACGCTGCGTGTCCACAAGGTGGGCGATCCGCTCGACTCCGGCGGCCGCGTCGAGGACGTGCAGCGTGAACAGGTCGGCTTCTGGGAGCCCGAGGCGGAGAACTGAGCCGCGGGGCCGGCGGCGCGCCGCGGCCGGTGACTCAGCTGAGCTGGTCGACGACGGTCTGAGCGACCTCACGCATCGTCAGCCGCCGGTCCATGGAGGTCTTCTGGATCCACCGGAACGCCTCGGGCTCGGTGAGCTGCATGTTCTCCTGCAGCAACGACTTCGCCCGTTCCACCAGCTTGCGGGTGGCGAACTGTTCGCTGAGGTCCTGCACCTCGGCCTCGAGGCCGCGCAGCTGCTCATAGCGCGCCACCGCCACCTCGATCGCCGGCACGAGGTCCGCCTCGGTGAACGGCTTGACGACGTACGCCATCGCCCCCGCTTCGCGCGCCCGCTCGACGAGCTCACGCTGCGAGAACGCCGTGAGCATCACGACGGGAGTGAGGCGGTCCGCAGCGATCTGCTCGGCTGCGGACAGCCCGTCCATCACGGGCATCTTGACGTCCATGACCACCACGTCCGGTTCGTGCTCCCGCACGGCGGCGACGGCTGCCTGGCCGTCGCCCACCTCGGCCACGACCTCGTAGCCGGCGTGCGAGAGGGACTCGACGATGTCCAGGCGGATCAGGGCCTCGTCCTCCGCGACGACGGCGCGCAGTCGGGCCTGCGAGGCCAGTGTCCCGGTCTGATCCGGGGCCTCGTCGGCGGTCGGGGTGCTGGGGGAGGTCGTCATCGTCCTCGCTCTCGTCGCAGATGGTGGGCGCCGCGCCGAACAGCCGGTTTCGGCGCACGTACCCCAGACTACTGAACCCCTGCACTGCTGATAGGGTCGTCCCCGATCATCGTTACTGTGGTCACGCCCGAATGGTGGAATCGGTAGACACGCCGCACTCAAAATGCGGTACCGCGAGGTGTGTGGGTTCGAGTCCCACTTCGGGCACTGCGAGTCGGGTCTGATGGTCCGACGATGGCCGGTGCGGCTCTCGTGCCGCGCAGTCGTCTCGGCCACAGGCTCGACGCACCCGCCCGATCCGCCCGGAGAGGAGACGCGCATGCACACTCTCGCCGCCCGCGAGACGAGCCTCTGCGCGCTCAGCTGCGACATCACCGCGGTGGGCACGAACGGGCAGATTTCCCAGTGGGGTCGTATGCAGGCCGGCGCACCGCCCTGGGGCTGCTGAGCCACCCCGCGCGGACAGGCCTGTGGCGACTGCCCCCCCCTCGATGAGCCCGGTGCGCAGTGCTTCGTTCCGCGATCGCGGGACCGCCGGGTCGCCCCGGCCCCCGTGACACACTGATCGTGTCCGGCCTCGGCGCGAGAGCGCTCTCACCGTGTCCGACCTCGTCCCTTTGGAATGTGCATGCTCCTGATCAGCCTTCTGCTGGCTCTGGTGGCCGTCGTCGCCGCCGTGCCGGTGTCCCGTCTGCTCGGCCGCGACGCCGGATGGGTGCTCGCCGCGCCGTTGGCCGCCGCCGCCGCCGTCCTCAGCGTCGCCTATGCGGGCACCGACGGCGGTGCCGCGCCCGTCACCCAGTCGCTGCCGTGGCTGCCGAGCCTCGGCGTGAGTTTGGACCTGCGCCTGGCCGGGCTGTCCTACGTGTTCTCGATGATCGTCCTGGTGATCGGTGCAATCATCCTGGCCTACTCGTCGAGGTACCTCGGCACGGACCGGGCGACGTATCGGCACGGGACGTTCTACCTGCTTATGACGACGTTCGCCGCGGCGATGCTGCTGCTGGTGCTCACCGATGATCTCGTCGTGTTCTTTGTCGCGTGGGAGTTCACGACGTTCGCGTCGTTCTTCCTGATCTCCCGCTCCGGCGAGCACGCCCGGGACGCCGCGATCCGCACCCTCCTGGTGACCGTCGGCGGCGGGCTCGCCCTGTTGGTCGCCGTGTGCGTCATGATCGTCGCCGCCGGTACCACGCGGATCTCCGAGGTGCTGGCGGCCCCGTTCTGGCAGGACTCCGGCACGGCGACTCTCGTGGCCGTGCTGCTGGCCGTCGCCGCGTTCACGAAGTCCGCGCAGTTCCCGTTCCAGTCCTGGCTGCCCGACTCGATGGTCGCCATCTCCCCGGTGTCGGCGTATCTGCACGCCGCGGCCATGGTCAAGGCCGGCATCTTCATGCTGCTGCTGTTCTCACCGGCCCTGGCCGGGACCGCCGTGTGGTCCACGCTGCTGATCGTCTCCGGGCTGGTGACCGCGATCTTCGGTGCCATGACGGCGATGCGTCAGCACGATCTCAAGGGCCTGCTCGCCTACTCCACGATGAGCCAGCTGGGTCTGCTCGTGACGATCATCGGTGTCGGGACCGAAGCGGCCTTGACCGCCGCCATCGTGCACACCATCGCGCATGCGCTGTTCAAGTGCGCCCTGTTCATGCTCATCGGCATCGTCGACCACGAGGCGGGAACCCGTGACCTGCGGGAGCTGGCCGGACGCACCGTGCGGATGCCGGTGGTGGGCGCCGCCCTGGTGATCGCGGCGGTCTCGATGGCGGGTGTGCCGCCGCTGTTCGGTTTCGTGTCCAAGGAGAGCCTGCTCGAGGCGGCCCTGCACGCGCAGGGGCCGGCATGGCTGCCGAGCCTGGTGACGGTCGGCATCGCGTGGGCCTCCGTGTTCACCTTCGCCTACTCGGGCCGGCTCATCCTCGGCGCCCTGAATCTGTGGGGGGACGCGCCCCTGGGGCATCCGCAGCCGTGGATCCGCGGCCGCGGCGAGCCGGTGAGCGACCCGTCGCCCGCGTTCTGGCTTCCGCCGGCCTTGGCCGTGATCGCTACCGTCGGACTGGGCCTGGTCCCCGGCGTGCTCGACGGCTGGGTCTCCGCCGCCGCGGCCGATGCGACCGGTGGCCATCCGCATGCGCATCTGGCGCTGTGGCACGGCCTGAACCTCGCGCTGTTCGTCTCCCTGGCCGTCATTGTGAGCGGTCTGGCCCTGGTGCTGCTGCGCCGACCGGTCGAGTCCGTAGCCATGCGGATCAGCTCGCCGATCAACGGCTTGGCCGTCAACGACGCCGTCCGACACGGTCTGGTCGAGGTGGGCGCGGGCGTCGGCCGCACCACCGGCACGATCGCCCCGCGGGCCCACCTGCTGATGCCCGCGCTCGTGTTGGGTGTGTTCGCGGTGGTCGGCCTCATCGGCCTCGATGATCTGCCGCCCGTGGTCGGCCAGACCTCCCGCTGGCACGACTGGGTGCTGGTCGTGATGATCGGCGTCGGCGTCGTGGCGACGATCCGGGCGCGCACTCGCATCTCGGCGATGGTCGTCGTCGGTGTCATCGGCTTCGGCGCGACCCTGTGGTTCTTCACCCTCGGCGCCGTCGACGTGGCGCTGACCCAGCTGCTGGTCGAGGTGCTGACCGTCTGCGTGATGGTGCTGCTGCTGCGCCGTCTTCCCGCGCGCTTCGCGGCCGATCCGGCGCCGCATCGGGCCCGCGCGCTGTTCGCCGCCACCGTCGCGGGAATCGCCTCGACTCTCGGCGTGCTGGCCTTCACCGGACGCCGCGAGATGTCCGCGCTCTCCGAGTACTACCTCGAACAGACCTACGACACGACCTACGCCGTGAACATCGTCAACTCGATCCTCGTGGACTTCCGCGCGCTCGACACGATGGGCGAGCTCACGGTACTCGGCATGACCGGGTTGGCGATCGCCGCCCTGCTGGCCAATCGCCAGCCCGTGCCTGCGCGCCGCTCCGTCGTCGACGAGAACTCGCCGCTGGCTCACGCCCGCGAGAACCTCGTCTACGTGCGGGTGTTCGGCAAGGCGCTGGGCCCGGCCATCATCGCCCTGTCCGCGCTGCTGTATCTGCGCGGGCACTACGAGCCCGGCGGCGGCTTCATCGCGGCCCTGGTCGGAGGCGCCGGCTACGCCCTGCTGTACCTGGCCGCGGACGACGACCAGGACCGGCGTCTGAAATGGCCCTTCCTCACCCTGATCGGCGCGGGCGTGTCGATCGGCGTGGGCACCGGGTTGCTGGGCTACTTGGGCGATGACGGCTTCCTGGCCGGCTTCGGAGTGAAGATCCTCGGGTACAACCTGGGCACCGCCCTGCTGTTCGACCTGGGCGTGTACCTCGGGGTCCTCGGGCTCATCGTCGGCGCGTTCACGCTGCTCGGCCCCGACCGGCTCGTGCAGGGCGAGGACCGTGCGGTCGAGGAGCACGGCGCCGCGCTCGATGCGGACAAGGCCCGACACCACACCGCCGCAGCGACGGAAGGAACACGCTGATGACCCTCGCCCTCACGGTGGGCCTGCTCATGTTCGGTGCGGTCTACCTCTTCTCCAAGCGCGAGCTGCTGCGCGTGATCCTCGGCCTGGTGCTGCTGGGGCATGCGGGCAACCTGATCCTGCTCGCCGCCGGCGGCACGGACCGCCGGGCTCTGCCGTTCTCGCACAAGCACGAGCTCGCGACGCAGGCTGATCCGCTGCCCCAGGCGTTCGTGCTGACCGCGATCGTGATCTCCTTCGCCATCACCGTCCTGCTGCTGGTGCTGTCCGTGACCGGCCGTCAGGACGACGCCGTGGCCGGTCGCGATGAGCCGACCGATCCGCTCGAGCAGTCCGCTGCGGACGCGCGCTATCCGCGGCAGGAGCTGGACGCGGCCCGCGCCGGACTGACCGACCGAGCCCCCGCACTGCGGACCGCCGAGCAGGAGACGACCGTCCCCACGAGCCAGGAGGACCGCGCATGAGCCAGACCACCGTCGGAATGCTGCTGCCGCTCTTCGTGGCCGTGCCGCTGCTGGCCGGTGGTGTGCTCGCCGCGCTGGGACGGCTGCGGCGCGTCCAGGCCTGGGTCGTCGCCCTCGTGGTGGGCGCGAGCACCCTGGGCGGCGCCGCGCTGATCGCCGCGACCGCCGACGGCTCCGCCTACGGTGCCGGGGTCGGCCCCTGGCCCGACGGGGTCGCGATCCCGTTCGTCGCGGACATGGCCACCGCGCTGATGCTGACGCTCACCTCCGGACTCACGGCGGTGACGGCGATCTTCGCCTACGGCTCGCGCGTCGCGAACTCACAGTTCTTCGCCCCGTTCCTCCTCGTGCTCGTCGGCGGCGTCAACGGCGCGCTGCTCACGGCCGACCTGTTCAACCTGTTCGTTTTCATCGAGGTCATGCTGCTGCCCTCGTACGGACTGTTCGTGCTTTCGGCGAACCGGCGCGAGCCGCTGCGGCGCGTCGACGGAGCGCGGCTCTACGTGACGCTGAACCTACTGACCTCGACGATCCTCGTCGCCGGCATCGGCTTCGTGTACGGCGTGACCGGCACCGTGAACCTGGCGGTGCTCGCCGGGGCCGCCGCCGAGGACGACCGCGCGGCCCTGGCGGCGGCGCTGATCCTCTTCGCCCTGAGCATCAAGGCGTCCGTCGTGCCGATGCACGGGTGGCTCGCCAAGGCCTACCCGGCGACCTCGCCCGCGGTCACGGCGCTGTTCGCGGCCCTGCACACCAAGGTGGCCCTGTACGCGATTTTCCGCGTGTACTCCGTGGTGTACGACGGGGACCCGCGTTTCCTGTGGGTCCTGGCCACGCTGGCCTGTCTGACCCTGGTAATCGGGGCGCTGGCATCGATCGGTGCGCGGGGCGCGCGGGAGGTGCTGGCCTGGCAGATGGTCAGCGGCATCGGCGGCATTCTGCTGGGACTGGCCCTGTTCGGCCATCTCGGCCTGTCCGCCGGCCTGTTCTACATGATTCACCACATGGTCGCGATGGCCTGCCTGCTCGCCGCCGTCGGGGCGATCGAGGTGCGCTACGGCGTCGGGGGACTCAAGGATGTGCGCGGGCTGGCCCGGCGTGAGCCACTGATCGCCGTGACGTTCTTCATCGGTCTGCTCTCACTGGCCGGCATTCCTCCGTTCTCCGGCTTCGTCGGGAAACTCGCGATGGTGCTCGCCGGCGTCGCCCAGGGCAGCCCCGTCGCGGTGACGGTGTTCGTCACGGTCTCCCTGCTGAGCCTGTGGGCGCTGCTGCGCCTGTGGCACGCCTGGTTCTGGGGCGAGCCCCGGCCGCCGGCGAACTACCACGAGCGGCTCAAGACCAACGCGATGCCGGTGATGTTCGAGGAGCACCCGACTGGGACGGGCAGCTCGACCCCGACCGAGAACTGGGCGCCGACCGGAGTCATGCCCGTTGTGACTGCCGCGGATGAGCCGGTGACGCGGTCGCGGATCCCGTTCTCGCTCGCCCTGCCGGCGGTGATCACCGCCGTGGCGACGACGGCGCTCGGCCTCGGCGGCGAAGCCCTGCTCGCGGCCACCGGCGTCGCCGCCGACGGCCTGCTCGACGTGACGACCTATGTGGAGGCGGTGATGGGCGGATGACGCCGAACCCGAATGATGCCCGGCAGCTCCGGGGCGGCGGCCCCAGGGTCCTTGACGACGGCACCGAGATCTTCTCCCCGGGAGACTGCAGCGCGGTGAGCCGGCCGTGGCGGATGCTCGTGTTCGTGCTCTGGTTCGCCTGGGCACTCGCCACCTCCTCAGGGGCTGTGCTCCACGACCTGGTCACGCCGGGCAATCAGGCCCGCTCCGGCATCGCCCGGATCCGGCTGAACTGCCGCACCGACGCCGAGGTCACGATGCTCTCCTCGCTGATCACGCTGACCCCCGGCACCCTCACGCTGGGCACCAACCGTGAGACGGCGGACGGGGCGCAGATGGACCCAGACGGCCATCGCCTCCTGTACGTCCACGCTCTCTACGCCGACGACGCCGATGCGCTGCGCACCGAGATCCACGACATGGAGCGCCGTATGCTCCACGCTCTGCGGAAGGAGGGGATCGCCTGATGTTCGCGAACTACGACCTCACGCTGCTGGGCATCGACATCGCGATCGCCCTGCTGCTCGTCTCGGCCCTCGTCTCGGCCTTCCGGATTCTGAAGGGGCCGCTCGAGGCGGACCGGGCCGTCTCCGCGGATCTGCTGACGTTCTCCGCGATCGGCATGGTCGTGCTCTTCGGCGTGCGGACGCAGAACCCGTTCACCTTCGACATCGTCCTGGTCGCCGCCATCGTCGGTTTCCTCTCGGGCATGTCGCTGGCCCGTGCCCTGACCCGCGGCAAACGCTGAGGAAGGACCCATGGAACTCGTCTTCATCATCATCGGATCGGTCCTCGTCGTGCTGGGCGCCCTCGTGTTCCTGGGTGCGGCGCTGGGCCTGATCCAGTTCTTCGACCCCTACTCGCGGATCTCTGCGACCGGTACCGCCGGCGGCGTCGGCATGATCCTCGTGGTCGTCGGCGCCGTGATGTTCATGCCCAGCGTCGCGAACCTCGTGAAGGTCGCGCTGATCGTGGCCTTGCAGCTGGGCACCGCGTCGGTGGCGACCATGGCCCTGGGACGTTCGGCCTACCTGACCGGGGTGCAGATGAACCCCGGCTACTTCGACGAGCTCGCCGAGGACACCCCCGGCCGCGATCGTGACGGCGACGGCGTGCCGGATGAGCCCTGCGTCCAGCCCGGACGGGACTGACCGGACGGGAGGCAACCGAGCCGGCCCCGGCGGCGTCCCGCGCCCGCGCGCTCAGCCGCGCGGCTGCAGGACCAGATTGGTGATGCGCGCGGTGGACAGACGCCGGCCGTCCTCGTCGGTCATGACGACCTCGTGGCTGACGAGCGTGCCGCCGAGCTTGAGCGCCGTCGCGGTGCCCGTCACCAGTCCCGAGCGCACGGCCGCGTGGTGGGTCGCGCCGATCTCGATCCCGACCACCTCACGACCGGGGCCGGCGTGCAGCTTCGCGGCGACCGAGCCGAGCGTCTCGGCCAGGACGAGGTGGGCGCCGCCGTGCAGCAGCCCGGCCGGCTGCTCGTTGCCAGCCACGGGCATCGTGGCCACGCAGCGCTGGGCGGTCAGCTCGGTGAAGCGGATGCCCATCTTGGCCGCGAGCGGGGAGACGCCGGCCCAGCCCAGCACGTCGTGCAGTTCGTCGGGGATGCCGCTGCGGCGCGCGAGCTCGAGGTGCTGCTCGGGCGTGAACTCGGGGGTGACGCCCGCGAGGTAGGGCAGGTTCTCCGGGCCGGTCTGCTGGCACATGGCCATTAGGCTGGCAGGCGACGTCGAGAGGAGCAACACCGCGATGAGCGAGACGACCGAGCACGACGGCGCCGACGCGCCGAAGCGACTGCTGGTGCTGGACGGACACTCGATGGCCTTCCGCGCCTTCTATGCCCTGCCGGCGGAGAACTTCACGACGGACACCGGGCAGCACACCAACGCGGTCTATGGCTTCACCTCCATGCTACTGAGCATGATTCGCACTCAGCGACCCACGCACGTGGCGGTCGCGTTCGACCTGTCCGGGCCGACGTTCCGCTCGCAGCGGTACCAGGAGTACAAGGCCGGACGCGCTGAGACGCCCGCGGAGTTCGCCGGACAGATCGAGCTGATCGGCACCGTGATGCAGGCCCTGAACATCCCCACGATCACCATGGAGGGGTACGAGGCGGATGACATCGTGGCGACCCTGGCCGCGCGAGCCGAAGAGGCGGGGTGGCAGGCCCGGATCGTCTCCGGCGACCGAGACGCGTTCCAGCTGATCAGCGACTCGACGCTCGTGCTGTATCCGAAGAAGGGCGTCTCGGACATTCCGCCGATGGACGCTGCCGCGGTCGAGGCGAAGTACGGCGTGCCCCCGCGGCTGTACCCGCACCTGGCGGCGCTCGTGGGCGAGCAGGCAGACAACCTTCCCGGCGTGCCCGGCGTCGGCCCCGGCTTCGCCGCCAAGTGGCTGCAGAAGTACGGGGATCTCGACGGAGTGATCGCCCACGCCGAGGAGATCACCGGCAAGAAGGGCGAAGCCCTGCGCGCCCACCTCGACGACGTGCGGCGCAACCGCGAACTCAACGCGTTGGTGCGGGACCTCGACCTGCCCGTCGACCTCGACGCCATGGCGCTGTCCATGCCGGACGCGGACACGGTGGCCGAGCTGTTCGACTCGTTGCAGTTCAACCGCATCCGCGAGCGGCTGTTCGAGACGTTCTCCGAGCGGCTCGGGGCCGAGGCTCCGCAGTCCGAGGTCGAGGCCGCGCCACAGGCCGCGGTGGCCGTCGAGCCGGCCGACGTCGAGGACTTCCTCGGGCGCCATGCCGGCCGCGTGCTGGGTGTGCACACGGTGCTCGAGGGGCCGGCGATGCTGCCCAAGCGGAAGGTGCCGGTTCCCGGCGACCACGGCACGCCGCTGGGCGTGGCGCTGGCCGTCGACGACGAGGCCCTCTATGTGCCTCTGGACGGCGAGCGGGCCGAGGCGCTGCAGGAGGCGGTCGCGGCGCTGCTGGCCGACGAGTCGCTCGAGAAGGTCGTGCACGATGTGAAGGCCCAGCTCAAGGCGTTGGTCTCGGCCGGCGTCCTCGCGCGTGCCGAGCAGGTGGCCGGGGTGATCGACGATGTCGCGCTCACGGCATATCTGATCCAGCCGGACCGCAACGATATCGAGCTGGCCAAGCTCACCGAGTCTGAGCTGCGCGCCCCGCTCGCGACGCCCGAAGACGCTCCGACCCCGAGCCAGGGCGAGTTCGACCTCGACGGGGCGGCCGAGGCCGAGCGACGTCAGGCCCGTGCCGCTCAGGTGGTCCGGGCCGCGTGGCTCGTCCAGCGCTTGCACACGCACCTGGCCCCCCGGCTGATCGACCACGGGGCGGCGCAGCTGCTCGGGCGCATCGAGATCCCCCTGGCCACGCTGCTGGCCACCATGGAGCTCACGGGCGTTGCGGTGGACCGCGAGCACCTGACCGGCCTGCGTGTGGACTTCGCCGAGGCGGCCGAGGCCGCGCAGGAGTCCGCGTGGGCCTCGGTGGCTGAGGCCACCGGCGGGATGAAGGTGAACCTGGGCTCGCCCAAGCAGCTGCAGACGGTGCTGTTCGAGTATCTGGACATGCCGCGCACCCGCAAGACCAAGACGGGGTACTCGACCGACGTGGAGTCGCTGCAGTCGCTGCTCGAGCAGACCCAGCATCCGTTCCTCGAGAACCTGATGGCGCATCGCGACGCGACGAAGCTGCGTCAGACCGTCGACGGGCTGCTTGAGACCGTCGCCGACGACGGCCGCATCCACACGACCTATTCGCAGACCGTGGCCGCCACGGGCCGGCTGTCCTCTCTGCACCCGAACCTGCAGAACATCCCCGTGCGCACCGCGGCGGGACGCAGGATCCGCGAGTCGTTCGTCGCCTCGCCGGGAACCGTGCTGCTCTCGGCGGACTACTCGCAGATCGAGATGCGGCTGATGGCGCATCTGTCCGAGGACGCGGGCCTCATCCAGGCGTTTCGCGACGGCGAGGACCTGCACGACGTCGTCGGCTCCCAGGTCTTCGGCGTCGCTCCTGAGGCGGTGAGCGCCGAGCAGCGCGCCAAAGTGAAGGCGATGAGCTACGGGTTGGCTTACGGGCTGAGCTCGTTCGGTCTGTCCAAGCAGCTCGGCATCGGGGTCGACGAGGCGCGGGAGCTGATGAAGGGCTACTTCGACCGCTTCGGCGGGGTGCGGGACTATCTGCGCGAGGTGGTCGCCCAGGCCCGCCGGGACGGTTACACCTCGACCATCGAGGGCCGTCGGCGCTACCTGCCGGACCTGAGCTCGGACAACCGCCAGCTGCGCGACATGGCCGAGCGTGCGGCGCTCAATGCGCCGATCCAGGGTTCGGCGGCCGACATCATCAAGCGGGCCATGCTCGACGTCGCCGCGGGCCTGGCCGAGACTGGGATGCGCTCGCGGCTGCTGCTGCAGGTCCACGACGAGCTGATCCTCGAGGTGCCCGAGGCGGAGCTCGAGGACGTGACGGCACTGCTGCGCGAGCGCATGGGGAGCGCGGCGGAGCTGACGGTGCCCCTGGACGTCCACGTCGGGATGGGAGGAACCTGGCATGACGCAGCACACTGATCGACACGACAGCGCCCACGCCGCGGTCCCGGTCGGGCCCGATGCGCGCCTGGCCGAGCACGGGCTCAGGCTGCAGGTCATCGAACCGATCGCGCGGCCGGAGTCCGGCGGTGACCCGGACTGGCGGGATCACCCGGCTCTGTCGCATCACGTGCGAGCGGCGGAGAAGGGCTTCTATGAGAAGGTGCCGACCGGTGCGGTCCTGGACCAGGTGCTCGGGTGCCACGCCGACGACGGTCGGCGCAGTCTCGGGGTCTACGAGGACGGGGACAATCCGGCCGACACCGAACCGGTGGGCACCTTCGTGGACTTCTCCTCGACCATGACCGCCTCGCCGGGACGGCAGGTGCCCGTCTGGCAGGTGACGAACGTGACCGTGTCCCCGGGGCACCGGCGGCGAGGCGTGCTGCGGGCCATGATGACGCGTTCCCTCGCCGACGCCGCCGCCTCGGGTCATCCCGTCGCCGCACTGACCGCGACGGAGGCCACGATCTATGGGCGCTTCGGCTTCGGCGTGGCCGCTCGGCGCAGCTGGATTCGCGTGGACACGCGGGGGAGGGTTGACCTGGCCGGACCCGCACCGAGCGGACGGGTGCGCCGCCAGGACCCCCGCGAGCTGGGGGAGACCTACCGCGAGCTGCAGGAGAGCGTGCGACGGCAGACTCCCGGCAGCACCTACCGCACGGCGGAGTGCCTCGTGCGCTGGCAGGACCGGGAGCGCTCGGAGAACGAGGGCAAGGGCACCGGTCTGCTCGCGGCCGTGCATCGCGACGAGCGAGGACAGGTGCGCGGGGCCGCGCTCTATCGGTTCGAGGGCTGGCAGACCGAGCCGACGACCATCACGGTCGAGGGGCTGGTCGCTCAGACCTCGGACGCGTGGCGCGGGCTCGTGGAGTACCTGATGAACCTGGACCTGATCGAGCGCGTCCAGCATCAGCGCCACCCCGACGACGGGCTGCTGGCCGCCACGCTCGCCGATCCGCGGCGGGTGCAGACCGTGCAGCACAGAGACGACCTCTACGTGCGCGTGCTCGACGTGGCTGCCGCGTTCGAGGGCCGTGACTATGCGCCGCGGGTGAACGACGCGCTCGTGCTCCACGTGCGTGACGGACTGGGTCATGCCGCGGGCATGTGGCGGCTGTCCGTCGACGGGGGTCGCGGGCGCGTCGATCGTCTTGATGCCGCGCAGGCCGATGTGAGTCTGGACGTGCGGGAGCTGGGTGCGCTGTGGCTCGGCGGCACGTCGGCGCGCACGCTGGCCCGAGCAGGCCTGCTGGATGACGCATCTGAGCAGACGACGGATCGACTCGACGCGATGCTCGCGCCCGCCCGGCCGGTTCACCTGCTCACCGGCTTCTGATACGCTGACCGAGCACTTTCGTGCGCTTTGACATCTGACCATCACAACCCATGCCGGGTCGACGGGCACCGATGTGCCCGCCAGAACGGCATGATCCCAATCTCAATCGGAGTCCCTCCTACATGACCACCACCTCCAACGCCCCGCAGGTCGCCATCAACGACATCGGCACCTCCGAGGAACTGCTCGCCGCGATCGACGAGACCATCAAGTACTTCAACGACGGTGACCTCGTCGAAGGCACCGTCGTCAAGGTCGACCGCGATGAGGTCCTTCTCGACATCGGCTACAAGACCGAGGGCGTCATCCCGTCCCGCGAGCTGTCCATCAAGCACGATGTGGACCCCGACGACGTGGTGGCCGCCGGCGACACCGTCGAGGCGCTCGTCCTCACCAAGGAGGACAAGGAGGGTCGTCTGATCCTCTCCAAGAAGCGCGCGCAGTACGAGCGCGCCTGGGGCGACATCGAGAAGATCAAGGACGAGGACGGCGTCGTCGAGGGCACCGTCATCGAGGTCGTCAAGGGCGGCCTCATCCTGGACATCGGGCTGCGCGGCTTCCTGCCCGCCTCGCTCGTGGAGATGCGTCGCGTCCGCGACCTGGCCCCGTACATCGGCCAGAAGCTCGAGGCCAAGATCATCGAGCTGGACAAGAACCGCAACAACGTTGTGCTGTCCCGCCGCGCGTGGCTCGAGCAGACCCAGTCCGAGGTCCGCTCGAACTTCCTGCACAAGCTCGAGAAGGGTCAGGTCCGTCAGGGCACCGTCTCCTCGATCGTCAACTTCGGCGCGTTCGTCGACCTGGGCGGCGTGGACGGTCTCGTGCACGTCTCGGAGCTGTCCTGGAAGCACATCGACCACCCCTCGGAGGTCGTCGAGGTCGGCAAGGAGGTCACCGTCGAGGTCCTCGAGGTGGACATGGACCGCGAGCGTGTGTCCCTGTCGCTGAAGGCGACCCAGGAGGACCCGTGGCAGCTGTTCGCGCGCACCCACGCGCTCGGCCAGGTCGTGCCCGGCAAGGTCACCAAGCTCGTTCCGTTCGGCGCGTTCGTCCGGGTCGAGGACGGTATCGAGGGCCTCGTGCACATCTCGGAGCTGGCCTCGCGCCACATCGACACCGCTGAGCAGGTCGTGTCCGTCAACGACGAGCTGTTCGTGAAGGTCATCGACATCGACCTGGAGCGCCGCCGCATCTCGCTGTCGCTCAAGCAGGCCAATGACGGCGTCGACCCGGACGGCACTGAGTTCGACCCGGCCCTGTACGGCATGGCCGCCGAATACGACGACGAGGGCAACTACAAGTACCCCGAGGGCTTCGACGTCGAGACCAACGAGTGGATGGAGGGCTACGAGGCCGAGCGTGCCGCCTGGGAGCAGCAGTACGCCGATGCCCAGGCCCGCTGGGAGGCGCACAAGGAGCAGGTGCGCCGCGCCATCGAGGAGGACGCCCAGTCGGCGGCCGCCTCGGAGGTGGGCACCGCTGCCGCGGCGTCGTCCTACGTCTCGGAGGCTCCGGCGTCCGATGGCGGCACCCTGGCCTCGGACGAGGCCCTGGCCGCCCTGCGCGAGAAGCTCACCGGCAACTGATCGTCTCGGTGAGCGGCGCTTGCGCGCCGACTCCACGCCGCCCCCGCCCGCCCCGGTCGCTCCGGGTGCCGGGCGGGGGCGTCGTCGTCCCACGTGTTCTGCGGGGCCGTCAGCGTCGCACGGACTCCGTGACGGTGAACGTGGCGTTGCGGGCAAGCTGGGTCGTGGGACCCACGACCCGCTCGAGCAACGCGCGGTGGCGCAGGTGGGAATTGACGACGCACCACAGCCGACCCGAGGGCACGAGCACCCGCGCGGCGTCTGCGATGAGACGGTCAGCGACGGCCGGATCCACCGCCGCCCCGTCGTGGAACGGGGGATTCAGCACGACCGCGAGCACACTGGCCTCGGGCAGTCCGGTGAGCGCGTCCGCCTGACGCACGCGGACGCGCTCCTCGAGGTTGTTGGCCGTCACGCTTGCCGCGCTCGAGGCGGCGGCGTCCGCCGACTGGTCGGTGGCGAGCACATGCGCCCGGGGCCACAGTCGCGCCGCCACGATGGCCAGCGTTCCGTTCCCGCTGCCCAGGTCCACGACGTCGGGGGCGCCCTCGGGCCGCTCATGCGGCACGTGCACCTGCAGGCCCGACTCGGTGCGCACCGGACGAGCACCGCTCTGCGGCAGCTCAGGGCGGCGCTGCGCCAGCGTCTCGGCGAGCAGTCGGCTCCCCGGGTCCAGCGCGGCGCCGCCGAAGGTCGCCCGCCCGCCGACCAGGGTGAGCTCACCGATGCCGGCGACCCGGTGGACGCGGCGCTGCGGCTCGGGCTCGTGCACCTCGGTTCGGGGCCGGAGGGCGGTGAGCACGCGCGACTTGGACCGGCCGCGCCCGGGCACGACGGTCTCGAAGCAGCGCAGCAGCACCTCGTTCATGGACGGGCTCATGTGCTTGTCCCGCCCCGCGCCGAGCACGAGGACGTCGTCGTCGGCGTGTCGGGCGATGCGGGCCGCGGTCAACCACAGTTCGTCCAGGGAGCGCGGCAGGGCCAGCACCACCTCGGTGGCCCCGGCGAGCATGTCTGCGTCCACGCCGCCGATGCGCAGCCGCCCCCAGCCGGCCGGCAGTGCGCCGTCGCTGTCTCGGAAGTGTTCGAGGTTGGCGCTGAGTGAGCGCACCGCCGAAGCGTCGTCCAGACCGACACGGACGTCGAGGCCGGCGGCGAGCAACGGCAGGCTCATTCCGCCGTGCCGATCGTGCAGGACGCTCACACGTCGCACGGGGCGTCCGGTGGCCGCCCAGCCGCACAGGGTGTCGACGGCGAGCACGTCCGCCGCGTCGTGGGCGCGACGCTCACGCGAGCCGGTGAGCGGCCAGCGGGAGAGCAGCTCGTGATCGAAACCGGTCGTCCAGTCCCGGGGCAGTCGCCCGAGCGCGACGTCCGGCGTGGTCAGGGGCGCGGGCCGGGTGTGGGATCCGCCCGTGGGGCGGGTCGAGGAGGAAGCGGTGTGGGGACGCATCCAACCATGCTACGAGGCCGCCAGGACCCCGAGCACGGCGGCGGCGTGGCGCCGGAGACGGTTCAGGGCTCGTCGCGCCAGAGGGCGTCGACGGGCTCGGGGACGGCCGCTCCGCCGGAGAGCGCGGCGACGTCGGCCGCCAGGGATGCGCGGCCGCCCTCCGTGTCGGGGGCGAGAACCTCGAGCACGGCGGCGGTGGGCTCGTACGCGGTGACGCCCAGGATGTGTCCGTGTGCGCGCAATGCGCTCTCCCAGCGGCCGGCCTGCGCATGCGGGGCCGGCAGCCGGTGCCGCCGCCACCGCACGCGCGGCACCGGCGTGAGCGTGTCCAACAGCGCGGTGACCGCGCCCGAGTAGGCCCGGGTCAGTCCGCCGGCACCGAGCTTGATCCCGCCGAAGTACCGCACCACCACCACACATGTGTCCGTCAGGTCTCGCCGTCCTGCGCACGCCTGATGCTGGGTCAGCGCCTCGAGCATGGGTGCCCCGGCCGTGCCGGCCGGCTCGCCATCGTCGTGTGACCGGGCGATCCGACGCTCCGGGCCGAGGGCGAAGGCGCTGCACACATGCCGCGCGTCGTGGAACCGGCGCCGCAGCGTCGCCACCATCGCGCGGGCCTGGCTCTCGTCGTCCACGCGGGCAGCCACAGCGATGAACCGGCTGCGGCGGATCTCGGTCTCGCGGACGGCCCAGGCGTGTTCGTGGCGGGCGGAGGCGGGCAGGACGCTGCAACGGTCGACGGAGGCGGCGGACATGACCCACACCCTAGGTCCCGTGGGCCACGGACCGCAGAGCACAGCGTGCACCGCTGCGCGCGGGGCGTGTGCGGACACGCCCCCGAGACGGTTTAGGCTTGTGTTCTGTGCCACGACGGTACGGACACGGCGTCGACCCTTTGGACCGGACGCGCCGAGTCTTCCCCGACCACTGAACGTCTTGAGCCATGACCTCATTGCTTACTCGCACCCATGACCGGCTCGGCCTGAGGACCTCGCCGAGCATCTTCTTCGTCTCGGCCGCCGCGATCGTGCTGTTCACCGTCGCCATGGGCCTCTTCCCGGGCCCCGTCCAGTCCTTCTTCGGGGCCATCTCCACGTGGCTGCGCTACGACGTCGGCTGGTTCTTCACCTTCGGATTGACCCTGCTCGTGGTGGTGTCGGTCGGTCTCGCCCTCAGCCGCTATGGCCGGGTGAAGCTCGGCGACGACGACGCTGAGCCGGAGTACTCCGGCCTGGCCTGGTTCGGCATGCTGTTCGCCGCCGGCGTCGGCGCCGTGCTGATGTTCTGGGGTATCGCCGAGCCGATCAACCACTACGCGGCCCCGCCGCTGGCCGGGACCCAGCCCTTCTCCGACCAGGCTGCAATGCAGGCGATCGACATCGCCAACTTCCACTTCGGCATCCACATGTGGGCGATCCTGGTCGTCCCCGGACTCTGCTTCGGCTACTTCACGTACAAGCGGAAGCTGCCGCCGCGCATGTCATCGGCCTTCCAGCCGCTGCTGGGCGACTGGATCCACGGGCCGATCGGCAAGACCATCGACGTGCTGGCGATCGTGGCCACTGTGTTCGGACTCGGCGTCTCGACCGGCCTGGGCGCCATGCAGATCAACTCCGGCATGAACTACGTCTTCGGCGTGCCCGTGGCCGGCTGGGTGCAGGCGGCCATCCTCGCGGTCATCACGGCCACCGCGCTCGTCTCCGTGCTCGCGGGCATGGACAGGGGCGTCAAGCGCCTGTCCTACGCGAACATCGTGTTCGCGATCGCCCTGCTGCTGTTCGTGCTGATGTTCTCGGCCGCATCGATGGACATCGTGCGCGGGATCGTGGAGTCCGCCGGCCGCTACGTGTCCGCACTGCCGATGCTCTCGACGTTCAACGACACCATGAAGGGCGGCCAGTGGTCGGGCGACTGGACGGTGTTCTACTGGGCCTGGACCGTGACCTGGTCGCCGTTCGTGGGCATGTTCATCGCGAAGATCTCCCGCGGACGCACCATCCGTGAGTTCGTGTTCGCCTCGCTCGGACTGCCCACGGCGTTCGTGATCATCTGGATGGGGATCTACGGCTTCGCGGCCTTCGACATGGACCGTGCCTCCGCGCCCGGGCCGGGCCAGGGCGGAGAGCTGACCCGAACCATCGTGGAGGAGAGCAACCCGCAGGCCGCCCTGTTCCAGTTCCTGCAGCACTTCCCGGCCTACCTGCCGGTGGCGATCCTCGCGACCGTCGTGATCGTCATTTTCTTCATCACGTCCATCGACTCGGGCGCGCTCGTGCTCGATGCGATGGCGAACGGTCATGAGGAGCTGTCCAAACGCCGTCAGCGCGTGTTCTGGGCCCTGGCCGTCGGCGCGGTCTGCGCCGCGATCATCCTGACCTCCGGCGACAACGGGCTGGCCGCGCTGCAGGAGGTCATCATCGTGATCGGAGCCCCGATGCTGCTGATGAGCGTGCTGCAGGCGCTGCTGCTCGTGCGAGCGCTGCGCGAGGACGCGGGCTCGGTCAAGCCGATCCGCACGCGCCAGTGGAAGAAGGTGCTGCCGGCCGAGGAGTATCACCGCCGCGCGCACGAGGACGGCCAGGACATGGACGAGTACGTCATCCGCCCCGAGTTCGAGGTCGGCACCGAGCCGGAGTACGACACCCACACGCCGAACACGTGGCACGCCCAGCGGGTGGCCGCGAGCCGGGCGGCGGTGACCGTGGGTCTGACCGGCGGCGTCGCCGCGGGCAAGTCGACCGTGGCGGACGTGTTCGAGCGCCACGGCGCGGTCGTCGTCGAGTTCGACGAGCTCATGCGTGAGGTTCTCGTGCCCGGGCACCCGGCCCTCGACGAGCTGCGGGAGGTCTTCTCTGACGAGATGGTCCACGCCGACGGCACCATCGACTGGCGTGCCCTCGACCGCCTGACGGCCGACTCGCCCGCGGCGCGCACCCGCCTGTACGAGGTTGTGACTCCGGCCGTGCGCGCGGCGGCCGACGCCGAGGCCAAGGCCGTCGGGGAGGACGCGGTCCTGGTCGTGGACCTCGCTCTGCTGACCGAGGCGGCCGCCGCACATGAGTTCGACCAGGTCGTGCGCGTCACCGCCCCCGACGAGGCCCGCGTGGCGCGGCTCATGCAGGAGCGCGGCCTCAGCCGCGAGCAGGCCTGGGCCGAGATCGACGCCGACGCGGCGGACCTCACCGACGCCAGCGCCGACTACGACCTGGTCAACGACGGCGAACCCGAGGACCTGGTGGCACGTGTGGACGAGTACTGGGCCCAGCATGTGGCCCCGGCGCTCGAGGCGGCCTCCGGCTCGAAGGAGAACGTGTGAGCGCGCCGGGCGCACAGAGCGGACAGAGCGCGGCGAGGACCGACGCGGCGCCGACTGCGCCGCGGCTGCACATCGGGCTCACCGGCGGCATCGCGGCGGGCAAGTCGACCGTCGCGAGGGTGTTCGAGGCTCGCGGGGCGATCATCGTCGACGCCGACCGGATCGCCCGGCAGGTCACCGCCGCCGGCACCGAGGGACTCGCCGCGATTCGCGAAGCCTTCGGGGACCGCGTGATCACCGCCGAGGGCGAGCTGGACCGCCCGGCGATGGCGGAGATCGTCTTCGGCGATCCGCGTCAGCGTGAACGGCTCGACGCGATCGTGCACCCGCGGGTGCGCGCGGCGGGCCTACGGGTCGTCGAGCAGGCCGGTCCCGAGGCCGTTGTGGTGCAGGACGTGCCGCTGCTGGTAGAGACCGGACAGGCCGATGCCTTCGATCTCGTGGTCGTCGTCGAGGCCCCGCACGCCGAGCGCGTGCGGCGCATGGTCGAGGAGCGGGACATGAGCGCCGAGGAGGCCCAGAGCCGCATCTCGGCGCAGGCCACCGACGCGCAGCGTCGGGCCGCCGCGGATGTGGTGATCGTCAACGACGCCAGCCGAGAGCGCTTGGTGCGCGCCGCGCATCGGGTGTGGGACCGCTTCGTGGCTGGGCGCGAGGACGGCCACGACGGTCGGGCCGACGCGTAGGCTGGAGCATATGAGCCTGGCCCGAGACATCCAACGCACCGTCGCGCCTTTCGAGGTGGTCTCGCCGTACCAGCCCTCCGGCGACCAGCCGACGGCCATCGCGCAGCTGGCCGAACGGGTCGAGGCGGGGGAGAAGGACGTCGTGCTCCTGGGCGCGACGGGCACCGGCAAGTCGGCGACGACGGCGTGGCTCGTCGAGCGGTTGCAGCGGCCCACGCTGATTCTGGTGCAGAACAAGACGCTCGCGGCGCAGCTGGCCAATGAGTTCCGGGAGCTGCTGCCCCACAACGCGGTCGAGTACTTCGTCTCCTACTACGACTACTACCAGCCCGAGGCCTATGTGCCGCAGACGGACACCTTCATCGAGAAGGACTCCTCGATCAACGAGGAGGTCGAGCGCCTGCGCCACTCGGCCACGAACGCCCTGCTGACCCGACGCGACGTCGTGGTCGTGGCGACGGTCTCCTGCATCTATGGCCTGGGCACGCCGGAGGAGTACATCGAGCAGATGGTGACGCTGCGCCGCGGGCAGGAGCTGGACCGCGACGAGCTGCTGCGCCAGTTCGTGCGGATGCAGTATGTGCGCAACGATCAGGACTTCCACCGCGGCACGTTCCGGGTGCGCGGGGACACCGTCGAGATCATCCCGATGTACGAAGAGCTCGCGGTGCGCGTCGAGTTCTTCGGCGACGAGATCGAGTCGATCCAGACGCTGCACCCGCTCACGGGCCATGTGGTGCGCGAGGAGGAGGAGATGTACATCTTCCCGGCCTCGCATTATGTCGCCGGCGACGAGCGCATGCGCCGGGCGATCACGACGATCGAGGACGAACTGCGCGAGCGGCTGCAGGAGCTGGAGTCGCAGGACAAGCTGTTGGAAGCACAGCGGCTGCGCATGCGCACCACCTACGACCTCGAGATGATGCAGCAGATGGGCTACTGCAACGGCATCGAGAACTACTCGCGGCACATCGACGGCCGGGCGGCCGGCTCGGCCCCGCACTGTCTGCTCGACTACTTCCCGGATGACTTCCTGCTCGTCGTCGACGAGTCCCACGTGACCATCCCGCAGATCGGCGCGATGTACGAGGGGGACATGTCCCGCAAGCGCACGCTCGTCGAGCACGGCTTCCGTCTGCCCAGCGCGACGGACAACCGGCCGCTGAAATGGGACGAGTTCCTCGAACGGATCGGCCAGACCGTCTACCTGTCGGCGACGCCCGGCGACTATGAGCTCTCGCAGGCCGACGGCTACGTCGAGCAGATCATCCGCCCCACGGGCCTGGTGGATCCGAAGGTCGTCGTCAAGCCGATCGAGGGGCAGATCGACGACCTGCTCGAACAGATCCGTGTCCGCACCGAGAAGGACGAACGCGTCCTGGTGACCACGCTGACCAAGCGCATGGCCGAGGACCTGACGGAGTACCTGCTCGAGCACGGTGTGAAGGTCGAGTACCTGCACTCCGATGTGGACACGCTGCGCCGTGTCGAGCTGCTGCGTGAGCTGCGCAAGGGCACCTTCGACGTCCTCGTGGGCATCAATCTGCTCCGTGAGGGTCTCGACCTGCCGGAGGTCTCGCTCGTCTCGATCCTTGACGCGGACAAGGAGGGATTCCTGCGCTCCACGACGTCGCTGATCCAGACGATCGGCCGCGCCGCACGAAACGTCTCCGGCGAGGTGCACATGTACGCGGACAATGTCACCGACTCGATGCGCCGGGCCATCGACGAGACCGAGCGTCGCCGGGCCGTGCAGATCCGGTACAACCAGGAGCACGGCATCGACCCGACGCCGCTGCGCAAGAAGATCGCTGACATCACCGACCAGCTGGCGCGCGAGGACGCGGACACCGCGGACTTCCTCTCGGGCATGGGCGGGGTGAAGTCCGGCTTCGATTTCGGCATGGGCCGACGCGGCATCACCTCCGCGCGTGCTGACGCCCCACAGTCGGGGCAGGACGCCGCCGGGGACGCCGCACCCGCCGTTGACGCCGCGAACATCCCCGCGAAGGATCTCGAGGACCTCATCGCGCAGATGTCCGCGCAGATGCACCAGGCGGCGACCGAGCTGCAGTTCGAGTTGGCGGCAAGGCTGCGTGACGAGGTCGCCGAGCTCAAGAAGGAGCTGCGTCAGATGAAGCGGGAGGCCTGAGCGGGGTCTGCATCGCCGTGGCACCGCAAAACACGTGATAACGCCGGAATATAAGTGATATTCTGATGACTATGACGACGTCGAACCAGGTCGTGGCCGTGATTGCGGACATTGTCGGCTCGCGCACGCTCGGTGACCGCGACGCGGCCCAGCGTGCCGTCCCCGAGGCGTTCGCGAGGGCGGACCGACTGGCGGGGGTGAGTCCCGTGCGGGCCGGATGGCCGACCGTCGGGGACGAGTTCCAGGCCGTGTACCGCACCTGGCAGGACGCGGTGCGGGTCACCCTCCGTCTGCCCGCGGTGCTGCCCGAGCAGGTGCGCCTGCGCCTGGGCCTGGGCCTGGGTGAGCACCGGGTCATGGAGGACGACGCCGCCGGGCATCGCATCGAGGACGGCACCGCCTGGTATCGCGCACGGGAGGCGATCGAGACGGCCGAGGCGCGCGGGGCCCACGGCGCGACGGCGTTTCTGGCCGAGGACGCGGACCTCACCGCCGCCGTCGACGGTCTGGTGCTGCTGCAAGACCATGTGCTGGGCCGGCTCAAGGCACGGGAGCTGCGTCTGCTGCGCGCTCTGCTGGATGGCGCGACCCAGGCGGAGGCGGCGCGCGCGGAGAAGATCAGCCAGTCCGCCGTCTCACAGGCCATGTCCCGGTCCGGCGCGACTCGACTGATCGACCTGGATGCCGCCCTGGCCTCCTCGTCGGGAGCGGACGGCACGGCATGACCGCCGTCGTCCTGCTGGCACTCGGCGCCCATGACCTGTGCGCCGCGCTGCTGCCCGAGCCCCTCGAGGACGGGCGGCGACGCACCCTCGGCTGCCTCACCGGCCTGACGGCCGCCGGGTTGCTCGCCCTCGCCGTGTTCCTGGCCTCCGGTGCCGCGGCGACGACGCTGGCGGCGGGTCTGCTCGCGCTCGGCCTGCTGCTGATCTGGGTCTATGGCGGAGCCGACCGGCCTTTGGTGAGCGTCGGCGTGATCGCGGCGGTCGGGCTGCTCGCCGTGGGGGAGGCCACCGGCTTCCTGCCTGGCCGCGAGGTCTGGCCGGCGCCCGTCGTGATGCTCGCGGCGGGACTGGCCCTGATCGAGACCTCCAATCGCATCACGCGGGACGTCCTCGCCCTGGCCGGCCGTCCCGAGGCAAGCTTCGAGGTGCACCGAGACGGGTGCCAGGAGGCGGACCGTCGCGCTCCGGGCCCGCGGAGGACGAGGAGCAGCGCCGCCTCGAGCGGCGGGGGATCGCCCACCGCGGCGGCGCAGCCGGAGCTGGCCCAGGCCGAGGCCGAGGTGTGGCGGGATGCGCGGCGGCATGCGACGGCCGACCCGGGCGCTGCCGCGCGCACCCGGCTTCGCGGCGGACGGTACATTGGACCGATGGAGCGGGTGCTCATGGCCGCCCTCGGGCTGGCCGGCGCCTTCCATGTCATCGGCGCGGTCATGGCGGCCAAGGGCATCGTGCGTTTCCCGGAGATCTCCCGGGGAGGTGGTGACGGGCATCAGGCCGAGGAATTCCTCGTCGGTTCCCTCACCAGCTGGCTGCTCGCGGCCGCCGCGGCCTTCCTCGCGCACGCCGCCCTGCACCCGACGTGAGCTGCCGCACGCCGAGCGTCGCGCATCGGCGCCATGCAGACACCCAGAGCCAGCCAGGAAGGACCGAGATGGACGCGACGACCCAGCTCACCGACCGCAGCACCGCCACGCAGGTGCGGGCCGCCTTCCGCGCCGGCCACGTGCGCCCGTCCTCCGGCCTGGTCCCGGGGCGCACGCAGGCCAACCTGGTCGTGCTGCCGAAGGACTGGGCCTTCGACATGCTCCTGCTCGCCCAGCGCAATCCGGCTCCGATGCCGCTGCTCGACGTCACCGATCCCGGGGTGGTCACCACCGAGTGGGCGCCCGGGGCAGATCTGCGCACGGACCTGCCGATGTATCGGATCTGGCGTGAGGGCCGACTCGTCGAGGAGGTCTGCGATGCCAGCGGGCACTGGAGCGACGACGCCGTCGCGTTTCTGATCGGCTGCAGCTTCGGCTTCGAGGCGGCCCTGCAGGCGGCCGGTGTGCCCGTGCGCAACCTCGACCAGGGGCGCAACGTCGCGATGTACCGGACCGACCGTCCGCTGCGCGCCGCCGGCCGGATGCACGGCGACCTCGTCGTGTCCATGCGTCCGGTGCCGCCCGAGCTCGTCGCTCGCGCCACCACCGTCTCGGCCGCGGTGCCCTTCGCCCACGGCGCACCCGTGCACGTGGGCGATCCCGCGCGGCTGGGCATCGCCGACCTGGCCCGGCCCGACTACGGGGACCCGACCGTGCTCGAGGACGGCGACGTGCCCGTGTTCTGGCCGTGCGGCGTCACACCGCAGCGGGCCCTCGAGGAGTCGCGACCCCCGTGGGCGATCACGCACGCGCCCGGACACATGTTCGTCACGGACATGCCCGATGGGCGGTCGCCGCAGGACTGAGCATGACCTCGCCGCGCCGTGCTCGAGGCCGCAGCGTATAAACTACTCCGCGACGTAGGGGAGTATCCCGAACACTGTGGACGTCAGCACGCCGGAGCCGGCGCGGAGCATTCCCGCCCGCGCGAACCGGCCGGACACAGCGGCCTGAGCCCGAGCGCATGCGCGGGCAGGCGGAGAGACTTGCGCTCACGTATCCCGACCCCTGCCGAAAGGATCCCCCGTGGAGATCAACGGTCTCACGTGGACTATCACCATCGCGGTGATCGTGGGCTTGCTCGCCTTCGACTACTTCGCTCACGTGCGCAAGGCGCACACCCCCACCATCAAGGAAGCCGCCATCTGGTCGACCGTGTACGTCGGCCTCGCCCTGGCCTTCGGCCTGGTGTTCTTCGCGTTCGGCGACACCCAGCACGCCGTCGAGTACTACACCGGCTACATCCTCGAGAAGGCGCTCAGCGTCGACAACCTGTTCGTCTTCTTGATCATCATGGCCAGCTTCAGGGTGCCGCGCGAGTACCAGCAGAAGGTTCTGCTGTTCGGCATCACCTTCGCCCTGATCTCGCGCACCGCGTTCATCCTGCTGGGTTCCGCGATCATCGAGATGTGGTCCGACGTGTTCTACCTCTTCGGCATCTTCCTGCTGCTGGTGGCGGGCAATCAGCTCAAGGGAGAACTCGCCGGCGATGACGCCGAGGACGAGGCCGACAACGTCATGGTCCGTCTGGCGAAGAAGCTGCTGCCTGCCTCGGATCAGTACCACGGCGACAAGCTGTTCAGCATCGAGAACGGCAAGAAGGTGATGACTCCGATGCTGCTGGTCATGGTGGCCATCGGCGCGACGGACATCCTCTTCGCCTTCGACTCGATCCCGGCGATTTTCGGTGTGACGCAGGAGGCGTACATCGTCTTCACGGCCACGGCGTTCTCGCTGATGGGTCTGCGCCAGCTGTACTTCCTGATCGACGGCCTGCTGGATCGCCTGGTCTACCTCTCCTACGGTCTGTCCGCGATCCTCGGTTTCATCGGCGTGAAACTGATCCTGCACGCCCTGCACGAGAACAACCTGCCGTTCGTCAACGGCGGTGAGAACGTGCCGGTGCAGGAGATCCCGACGCTCGTGTCCCTGATGGTCGTCGTGGGCATTCTGATCATCACGGTCGTGGTGTCGCTGAAGTCCTCGAAGGGGCAGGCCCTGATCGCTCTGCAGAACGCCGAGAAGTTCGCCTACCGATACCAGCAGCTTCCGGAGGACTGCCCGGCCGACGAGCGCGCCGCGGCCGCCCGCCGGATGGACGAGTGGACCGAGAAGGCCGACGGCCTGAGCCAGAAGTGGCGCGACCAGCTGCTCGACCACAAGGACCGCTACTCGTCGATTATCCGCACGGCGCATGAGACGCGTCTGTCCGACTCGGACGTCGACGACTCCGAGACGAGCCGTCGGATCGTCGAGCAGGCCGGTCCGCGGACCTGACCCGGACGATGATGCATGCGGCCCCGCCCCTCGAGCAGTCGAGGGGCGGGGCCGCGTCGTGTTCGCCGGCGTCGGTCAGCCAGCGGTGCAACCCGGCTCGGGCGGACCCACGGAGACCACCCGGAGCACCGGGTGGCCGGCCTCATCGGAGGCGTCGAGGTCGACGACGGCGTTGATGCCGTGGTCCAGGTCCCCGTCACGGTCGACGAGAACTTGGCGCACGGCCCACCAGCGGTCGCCGACCAGGTCGACGGGGGCGTCGCCGGCGGGTGTGCGGGACAGCAGGAAGTACTGAGGTCCGCGTGCCTCAGGTCCGTCGTCGATGTCGTCGTGATCGTCGAAGAAGGCGTCGAGGGCGTCGGCCCAGTCATCGGCGTTCAGCTCTCCCGAGAGCTCGGCCAGCTCGGCGTCCTGCTCGTCACCGAACAGGCGCACTCGCTGGAACATCGCATTGCGCACCATGACCGTGAACACGCGCTCGTTGTCGGTCAGGCACGGCGGAGCGGGCGGGGCGATCGCCTCGTGATCGCGGCGCATCTCGTCGATGTCGCCGGCGACGAGGTCCTCCCACTCCTCGAGCAGCGACGAGTCGGTCTGCTTCACCATCTCGTCGAGCCAGTCGAGGATCACCTGAAGCTCGTCGGTGCGCTGCTCCTGCGGCACGGTGCTGCGCAGGGCCTTGACGGCATCGGTCAGGTAGCGCAGCAGCACCCCTTCGGACCGGGAGAGACCGTAGAACTGCACGTAGTCCCCGAAGCCCATGGCTCGTTCGAACATGTCCCGCACCACGGACTTGGGAGTCAGTTCGAACTCGTTGAGCCACGGCGCCTCGGAGCGGTAGACCTCGAACTGCTGCTCGAGCAGTTCGGCCAGCGGCATCGGGTGCGTGACCTCATCGAGGGCGCGCATCCGTTCGGTGTAGTCCAGGCCCTCGGCCTTCATGGCGGCGACCGCCTCGGTCTTGGCGCGTTTGATCTGCCCGGCAAGCACCTGGCGCGGCGGGTCGAGCGTCGCCTCGATGACCGAGACGACGTTGAGGCCGTGGTCCGGGTCCGCCGGGTCCAGCAGCTCGAGGGCGGCGAGCGCGAACGGGGACAGCGGCTGGTTCAGCGCGAAGTCGGGCTGCAGGTCGACGGTCAGGTCGACGGTGCGGCCTTGCTCGTCCGGCTCGGGCAGCACCTCGACGACGCCCGTGGCCAGCAGCTCTCGGAAGATTCCCAGGGCGCGGCGCATCAGGATGGCCTGTCGGGCCGGGGTCTCGTGAGCGGCACGCAGCAGGCGTCGCACCGCGACGACGGGATCGCCGGGACGCTCGAGGATGTTCAGCAGCATCGAATGGGTGATGTTCATGCGGCTGACCATCGGTTCGGGCTCGGCGGCGATCAGCTTCTCGAACGTCGCAGGCCCCCAGGACACGAACCCCTGCGGCGGGGTCTTCTTCTTCGCGCCCTTGGCGGACTGCTTGATCCGCTTCGCTCGTTCGGCTTCGTCCTTGACGTTCGCGAACTTCGCGGCGGCCTTGCGCTCGGCGGCCTTGTTCTCGATGACGTGCTCGGGGGCCTGCACGACGACGTACCCCTGTGTGTCGTAGCCGGCGCGGCCGGCGCGGCCGGCGATCTGGTGGAACTCCCGTGCCTGCAGGATGCGGGTCTTCTCCCCGTCGAACTTGGACAGCGCGGTGATCAGCACGGTGCGGATCGGCACGTTGATGCCGACGCCGAGGGTGTCCGTGCCGCAGATGACCTTGAGCAGGCCCTCCTGCGCCAGCTTCTCCACCAGACGCCGATACTTGGGCAGCATGCCCGCGTGGTGGACGCCGATGCCGGCGCGCACGAGCCGGTTGAGCGTCGTGCCGAAGCCCGCTGAGAAGGAGAAGCCGGCGATCCGCTCGGCGATCGCCTCCTTCTCCGACTTCGTCGCGACGTTCACCGACACCAGTGACTGGGCCCGCTCGACGGCGTCGAGCTGTGAGAAGTGCACGACATACACGGGCGCCTGGTGCGTCGTGACCAGCTCCTCCACTTTCTCTTGGACCGACACCTCGGAGTACTCGAAACTCAGGGGGATGGGCCGTTCGGCGTGAGCGACGACGGCCGTGTTCCGACCGGTGCGACGGCTCAGGTCCTCCTCGAAGCGGGTCGTGTCTCCCAGCGTGGCGGACATCAGGAGGAACTGGGCCTGCGGCAGCTCGAGCAGCGGCAGCTGCCACGCCCAGCCACGTGAGGGGTCCGCGTAGTAGTGGAACTCGTCCATCACGACCGGGCCGATGTCCATGCCAGAGCCCTCGCGCAGCGCACGGTTGGCGAGGATCTCGGCGGTGCAGCAGATGATCGGCGCGTCCGGGTTCACGGAGGAGTCGCCCGTGACCATGCCGACGTTCTCGGCACCGAACACATCGACGAGCGAGAAGAACTTCTCCGAGACCAGCGCCTTGATCGGCGCCGTGTAGTAGGACACCTCGCCGCGGGCCAGAGCGTGAGCGTGCGCGCCGAGGGCGACCAGTGACTTGCCTGAGCCCGTGGGGGTCGCCAAGATCACGTTCGACCCCTGGACGACCTCCATCACGGCTTCTTCTTGTGCCGGATAGAGCGTGATGCCGCGCGAGGCGGTCCAGCTCTCGAAGGCGTCGTAGACGGTGTCCGGGCTCGGATCCTCGGGCAGCCGGGACAGACTCTCGGCCAGAGGCGTCACGGGCTGAGCGGCGGGGGAGATGTCGGGAGAAGTCATCGAGGCAGAGCCTATCGGCCCGACGCGGCCTACCGTGGGGGTCATGGCACCGACAGCCGAGTCCGCGTCCGCCGCCTCCTTCCGCTGGGACCCCGACCGTTACGAAGCGTTCGCCGAGCATCGAGCCCGACCCTTCCACGATCTGCTGGCCCGCGTCGGCGCCGTCTCTGCCCGCCGCGTCGTCGACCTCGGCTGCGGCCCCGGCACGCGCACCGTCTCGCTCGCCCGGCGCTGGCCCCACGCGCGCGTGGTGGGGATCGACTCCTCCGCCGAGATGGTGGACCGGGCCCGCGATGAGCTTGACCGGACACCCGAGCTGGCCGGTCGGCTGAGCTACGAGAAGGCCGACGTCGTCGACTGGACGCCGGACCCGGAGGTCGACGTCGTGGTGTCCAACGCCATGCTGCAGTGGATCCCCGAGCACCCCGATCTCATCTCCGCCTGGCTCGAGGCGCTGCGGCCCGGGTCCTGGCTCGGGGTGCAGGTGCCGCACAACGCCGACGAGCCCTCGCACCGCACGATCCGCGAGCTCGGCGCATGTGAACCCTTCGCGTCGGCCATGGGCACGATCCCGCACACGGACACGGTGCTCGCGCCGGAGGACTACGCGGGGATGCTGCTGCGCGCCGGGTGGACCGCGGACGTGTGGCAGACCCGCTATGAACATGTGCTGACGGGACCGGACCCGGTCGCCTCGTGGACGGCCGGCGCGGCCCTGAGACCCAGCCTCGACGCCCTCGCCCGGCACGACGCGGCACAGGGGACCGATCTGCGCGAGCGGTTCCACCAGGAGTACCGGCGCCGTCTGCGCGAGGCGTATCCGCCCGTGGTCTCAGGCGGTGAACAGACGCTCTACGGTTTCAGCCGACTGTTCGTCGTGGGGCATCGCCCCGACTGAGCCAGGGCGGAACCGACCGCGTGGCTGCGGGTGAGAACCCTCGTGGACCGTAGGGTGTGGGAATGCCCGCCTCCGCCCCGCCCGACCCGCGCCCCACCGCGCCGCGTCCCCGTCTGCTCTGGATGGACGCGCTCCGCGGTCTCGCCGTCCTGCTCGTCGTGCTCATGCACGCGCAGACGGCACTGGTGAACACCGGGCTGCGGCCCTCGCCGATCGTCGGCGTCGTCAACGACGCCGTCGGCGCGTTCCGCATGCCCGGGCTGCTCGTGCTCTCGGGCATGCTGCTGGTCGTCTCGCTGCGCCGACCCCCGCGGGCCTACCTGGCCGGCAAGCTGCGCAAGATCGCCTGGCCCTGGCTCGTGTGGACCGCCGCGATGATCCCCGCGTTCGGGATCGAGTACGCCACGCAGCCGACGTGGTGGCTCAACGGCACCCACACCTGGTTCCTCACCGTCATTTTCGTCGGCTACGTCCTCGGGCTGGTGCTGAGGCCCGTCCCACCGGCGGTGACCGCTCTCGGCCTGTTCGCGGCCGGCATGCTGATCGAGCCGCAGGGGAACGAGTGGCTGCTCGTCGTCGACCGCATCACCTGGTACGGCGGGTTCTTCTTCGTCGGTGCCGGGCTCGCCCGCTGGCGCGAGTCGTGGAACCGCATTCCGTGGCCCGTCATGGTCCTGCCCGTGGCCTTCACGCTGCTCTGGGCCGGGATCGCGGTGCGGGCCGGTGGCCATCCCGAGGACCACACCGTGCTCACAGCCACGGCCGCCGTCATCGGAGTGCTCAGCGTGCTGTGGCTGTTCGGCCGTCTGCCCGAGACGCCGCCGATGCGCTGGCTCGGCGCGGCAGGACGGCACTCGCTCGTGCTCTTCGTGGCGCACTATTCGGTGATCCGGCTGCTGCGGCGGGTCGAGTGGATGCCCGAGGGGATCGCGGGCGTCGCGGTGCTCTTCGCCGCCGGCCTGGGCACGGGCGTCGTGTTCGTGTTGCTGTACCCGCGGGTGCGTTGGCTGTTCGAGTTCCCCCGCCGACGCGTCTGAGGCTCAGGGCCGCCCGGAGGTCACCAGCCGCGTTCGCGCCAGGCCGGCAGCTGCGGCCGCTGCGCGCCCAGAGTCGTGGACGCCCCGTGGCCGGGATGCACGTGGGTGTCGTCGGCGTACACGTCGAACAGGCGTGCTTCGACGTCGTCGATCAGGCTCGTGAAGCGCTCGGGGTCCTGGTCCGTGTTGCCGACGCCGCCGGGGAAGAGGGAGTCGCCCGTGAACACCACGGGAGCCTCGTCCGGCCCCGGTTCGTAGACCACGGCGATCGACCCGGGGGTGTGGCCGCGTAGCCCGACCACGTCGAGCAGAATCCCGGCCACACCGACGGTGTCGGCGTGCTCCAGGCGAGCGTCGATCTCGACGCCGGTCTGCTCGGCGATCGCGTCCGCGTCCTCGGCCCCGGCGTAGAGCACCGCGTCGTGCTCGGCGGCCAGCTCCGCGAGCGCTCGGACGTGGTCCCAGTGCCGGTGCGTGGTCACGATTGCGTCGAGCCGGGTGTGGCAGGGGGTGTCCGCCGCGGCGGAGGAGAGCAGGCCGCGCACCGCCTCGAGGTCGTCGGCCGCGTCGATCAGCACCTGTGCCCCCGTCGTCGTGGAGGTGAGCAGGTACACGTTGTTGTCCATCTCGGACACGGAGCAGGCCCGCACGGTGACGGCGGGCAGGTCGTGGAGCAGACGGACGTCGGTGGATCGGGACATGCGGGGAAGTCTACGCACGAGCGTCCGGGAGGGCACAGCGGACGTCGGACGCCTACACTGGCCGGGTGTCGAACACGTCTGCGAACCCCACCGCCCCCGCCGCGCACGGCCTCGCATCCGGACCGGCCGGCACCGCGTCCGCCGCGTCCGTGGAGCCCGACCGGATCGTCGTGCAGGGCGCGCGCGAGCACAATCTGAAGAACGTCGACGTCTCGCTGCCTCGTGACTCGATGGTCGTCTTCACGGGCCTGTCCGGCTCGGGCAAGTCCTCCCTGGCCTTCGACACGATCTTCGCCGAGGGTCAGCGCCGCTACGTCGAGTCCCTGTCCTCCTACGCGCGCATGTTCCTGGGACGCGTGGACAAGCCCGCCGTCGACTTCATCGAGGGCCTGTCTCCGGCGGTGTCGATCGACCAGAAGTCCACGAACCGCAACCCGCGTTCCACGGTCGGCACCATCACGGAGATCTACGACTACATGCGTCTGCTGTGGGCGCGGGTCGGCGTGCCCCACTGTGCGGACTGCGGCGAGCCCGTCGACCGGCAGACCCCGCAGCAGATCGTCGACCAGCTGTTGCGGCTGCCCGAGCGCACCCGGTTCCAGGTGCTGGCCCCCGTGGTGCGCGGTCGCAAGGGCGAGTTCGTGGATCTGTTCTCCTCGTTGGCCGCCCAGGGCTTCTCCCGCGCGGTCGTCGACGGTGAACTCGTCCAGCTCTCCGACCCGCCGTCGCTGAAGAAGCAGGTCAAGCACACGATCGCCGTCGTGGTCGACCGCCTGGCCATGAAGGAGGGCATCCGCCAGCGTCTGACCGACTCGGTGGAGACGGCCCTGCGTCTGGCCGAGGGGCTGGTCGTCGTCGATTTCGTGGACATCGAGGTCGTCGAGGAGAAGGGCAAGAAGAACACCGCCGAGCTCTCCGGGCGCGATGCCGAGGGGCGGCCACGCTACCGGCAGTTCTCCGAGAAGCTCTCCTGCCCCAACGGTCACGAGCAGACGGTCGACGAGATCGAGCCGCGCTCGTTCTCCTTCAACAACCCGTTCGGTGCGTGCCCCGAGTGCACGGGAATCGGCTCGCGTCTGCAGGTCGATGAGGATCTCGTGGTGCCCAATGACGAGGCCTCCCTGGCCGACGGCGCGATCGCCCCGTGGTCGCTGGGCAAGTCCACCTCTCAGTACTGGGAGCGGGTGCTCGAGGGCCTCGCCGCCGACCTGGGCTTTCGCATGGACACGCCGTGGAAGGAGCTGCCGGACACGGTCCGGCACGCCGTGCTGCACGGCAAGGACTTCAAGGTCGAGGTCTCGTTCCGCAACCGGTTCGGCCGCGAGCGCCGCTACACGACCGGCTTCGAGGGCGTCGTGCCCTACGTGGCGCGCAAACACCTGGAGACCGAGTCGGACTCGGCCCGTGAGCGCTACGAGTCGTTCATGCGTCAGATCCCGTGCCCGGCCTGCCACGGGGCCCGGCTGAACCCGACGGTGCTCAACGTGCTCGTCGAAGGGCGTTCGATCGCCGAGGCGACCGCCCTGCCGCTGCGCGAGGCTCGTGACTTCTTCGCGGGCCTGGACCTGGACGACCGGCAGCGGCAGATCGCCGACCAGGTCCTCAAGGAGCTGCTGGCCCGCCTGACGTTCCTGCTCGACGTGGGCCTGGAATACCTGAACCTGGAACGCTCGGCGGGCACGCTCTCCGGCGGCGAGGCGCAGCGGATCCGACTGGCCACGCAGATCGGCTCGGGCCTGGTCGGCGTGCTGTACGTGCTGGACGAGCCCTCGATCGGCCTGCATCAGCGCGACAACCGTCGACTCATCGAGACCCTGCTGCGGCTGCGAGACCTGGGCAACACGCTCATCGTCGTCGAGCACGACGAGGACACGATCGCCGAAGCCGACTGGATCGTCGACATCGGCCCGAACGCCGGCGAGCGCGGGGGAGAGGTCGTTCATTCCGGCTCCCTCGAGGACCTGCGCGCCAACACCCGGTCGATCACGGGCGACTACCTCGCCGGCCGGCGGCGCATCGAGGTTCCCGCAGCCCGCCGACCGGTCGACCCGCAGCGTGTGCTGCGCGTGCGCGGCGCCCGGGAGAACAACCTCAAGGACGTGACCGCGACGATCCCCCTGGGCGTGTTCACCGCGGTCACGGGCGTCTCCGGCTCGGGCAAGTCCACGCTGATCAACGAGATCCTGTACAAGGTGCTCGCCAATCGTCTCAACGGGGCCAAGCACGTGCCGGGACGGCACCGCACCGTCGAGGGCGTGGACCAGCTCGACAAGGTGGTGCACGTGGACCAGAGCCCGATCGGGCGCACCCCGCGTTCGAACCCGGCGACCTACACCGGCGTGTTCGATGCGATCCGCAAGCTCTTCGCGGAGACGCCCGAGGCCAAGGTGCGCGGCTACCAGCCCGGCCGGTTCTCCTTCAACATCAAGGGCGGGCGATGCGAGGCCTGCGCTGGCGACGGCACCCTGAAGATCGAGATGAACTTCCTGCCGGACGTCTACGTCCCTTGCGAGGTGTGCCACGGCGCCCGCTATAACCGCGAGACCCTCGAGGTGCTGTACAAGGGCAAGAACATCGCCGAGGTGCTCGACATGCCGATCGAGGAGGCTGCGGAGTTCTTCTCCTCGTACACGAAGATCTCCCGCTACCTGGACACCCTCGTGGAGGTGGGCCTGGGCTATGTGCGCCTCGGCCAGCCCGCCACGACCCTCTCCGGGGGTGAAGCGCAGCGGGTCAAGCTCGCCGCCGAGCTGCAGCGTCGGCACAACGGGCGAAGCGTCTATGTGCTCGACGAGCCCACCACAGGCCTGCACTTCGAGGACATCCGGCGCCTGTTGCACGTGCTGCAGTCCCTCGTGGACAAGGGCAACACGGTGCTGACGATTGAGCACAATCTCGACGTGATCAAGTGTGCGGACCACATTGTGGACCTCGGCCCCGAGGGAGGCTCGGGCGGCGGCGAGGTGGTCGCGACCGGCACCCCCGAGCAGGTGGCGCGCGCCGAGCGCTCACACACCGGTCGTTTCCTGGCGGAGCTGGTGCAGGCTCGGGGAGCGCAGGCATGAGTACGAGCCAGAGTGTGCGGTCCTTCGTCGCCGGCACCCTGTGCGTGAGCTGTCGGCCCCAGGTCGTGGGACTGGAGAACGTGCCGGAGCAGGGACCGTTCATCCTCGCCTCCAACCACCTCTCGTTTCTGGACTCGGTCATCCTGCAGGCGCTGAGCCCACGCATGGTGCACTTCTTCGCCAAGGCCGAGTACTTCACGCAGCCCGGGCTGAAAGGCCGTGCCATGAAGCGGTTCTTCGACGCCGTCGGCTCCATCCCCGTCCAGCGCGGCGAACAGGCCGCCTCGGTGCAGGCCCTCGAGGATCTGGTGGCGCTGCTGGAGGCGGGCTCGGGCGTGGGCATCTACCCGGAGGGCACCCGTTCTCGCGACGGCCGCCTCTACCGTGGCCGCACCGGTGTGGGCTGGCTGGCTCTCACGACGGGCGCGCCGGTGGTGCCGGTGGGGCTGGCGGGCACGCAGCGGCTCCAGGGGCCCGATGACGCGTGGCCCCGGCCGCACCGTTTCTCGGTCACCTTCGGCGAGCCCCTGGACTTCGGGCATCCGGGCCGTCGGCACACCCTGCCGCGACGACGCGAGGCCACCGTCGCCGTCATGGACGCCATCGCCGCGCTCACCGGGCAGGAGCGCGTCGACTCGTACAACGCGCCCCCGGTCGGCCGTGGCTGATCCGGCCAGCTACCGCCCCGCCCCGGGAGAGATCCCTACCTCGCCGGGCGTCTACCGTTTCCGCGACGGCGACGGGCGCGTCGTGTACGTCGGCAAGGCGAAGAATCTGCGCGCCCGGCTGTCCTCCTACTTCCAGAATCCCGCCCGGCTGGCGACCAAGACGCGCACCATGGTGCACACCGCCGAGGCGGTCGAGTGGACGGTCGTCGGCTCCGAGGTCGAGGCCCTGCAGCTGGAGTACACCTGGATCAAGGAGTACACGCCGCGGTTCAACATCATGTACCGCGACGACAAGTCATACCCGTACCTGGCCGTGACCATGAAGGATGAGTTCCCGCGGGTGCAGGTCATGCGAGGCCAGAAGCGGCCCGGCGTGAAGTACTTCGGCCCGTTCCACCCGGCCAAGGCGATCCGCGAGACGGTCGACCTGATGCTGCGGGTCTTCCCGGTCCGCACGTGCTCGGCGGGCGTCTTCCGGCGCGCGCAGGCTCAGGATCGTCCGTGCTTGCTCGGCTACATCGGCAAGTGCTCCGCCCCCTGCGTCGGCCGGATCTCCGTCGAGGCGCATCGCGATCTGGCGCAGGACTTCTGCGACTTCATGGCCGGTGACGCCGCCCGGTTCATCAACGGACTCGAGGCGAAGATGCAGGAGGCGGTGGCGGAGCTGCGCTACGAGGACGCCGCCCGCCTGCGCGACGACATCGCGGCTCTGCGTCGCGTGTTCGAGCGCAACGCCGTCGTGCTGCCCCAGCACACGCAGGCCGATGTCTTCGCGCTGCACGGTGACGAGCTCGAGGTGGCGGTGCAGGTCTTCCACGTCCGCAGCGGGCGCGTGCGCGGGCAGCGCGGATGGGTCATGGAGCGCGTCGAGGAGATCGACGAGGCGGCCATGGTCGCGCAGCTGCTCACGCAGGTGTACGGCGAGGAGAAGGACCCGAAGGCCATCCCCGCCGAGGTGCTCGTGCCGACCGAGCCCGACGACGTCGAGGAGATCAGCGCGTGGCTGTCGGCGATCCGCGGCTCGCGCGTGACGATCCGCGTGCCCAAGCGCGGTGACAAGGCAGATCTGATGGAGACGGTGGCCGAGAACGCGACGATGGCGCTGGGGCTGCACAAGTCTCGCCGTTCCGGCGACCTCACGACCCGCTCGGCCGCCCTGCGTGAGCTGCAGGAGGCGCTCGAGCTCGACCAGCCGCTGCTGCGCATCGAGTGTTACGACATCTCCCACTCACAGGGCACGAATGTCGTGGGCTCGATGGTGGTCGTCGAGGACGGACTGCCGAAGAAGTCCGACTACCGGCGGTTCAACGTGACCGGGGAGGCCGCCCGCGACGACACCGCTTCGATGCGCGACGTGCTGCGCCGACGTTTCGCGCGCATGGCCGCCGAACGCGAATCGACGCTCACTCTCGGAGGCGAGGTCGCCGCCGACGACCACGCCGGCGAGCGCGGGCGCTTCGCCTACCCTCCCTCACTCGTGGTCGTCGACGGTGGCCCGCCGCAGGTCGCCGCCGCGGCCCAGGTGCTCGCCGAGCTGGGTCTGGATGAGCTGCCGGTGATCGGTCTCGCCAAGCGGCTCGAGGAAGTGTGGCTGCCCGGGGACGATTTCCCCCTCGTGCTGCCCCGCTCCTCGCAGGGCCTCTACCTGCTGCAGAGACTGCGCGATGAATCGCATCGCTTCGCGATCTCGGCCCACCGCGCGCGTCGCAGCCGGTCGATGACGGCCTCCGCACTGGACGGGGTGCCCGGGCTGGGACCGGCCCGACGGCAGGCTCTGGTCACACACTTCGGTTCGGTCGCGAAGATCCGCGAGGCCGGGTCCGAGCGCCTGCAGGAGGTCTCCGGCATCGGTCCGGCCTTGGCCGAGGCCATCGACGCCGCGCTGAACCCGCGACGCGACGGCGACGCGGACACAGACGCCGATACAGTGGAGTCATGAGCCAGTCGCAGCCCTCACCCGCGTCATCGCCGCAGACCGAGGACGGCACCGAGCCGAGGCTGACCCCGCAGAAGCCGCATCTGTCCGAGGTGCTCGTCATCACCGGCATGTCGGGGGCGGGGCGCACGACGACGGCCCACGCGCTCGAGGACGACGGCTGGTACGTGGTCGAGAACATGCCGCCGCAGCTGCTGCCGACGCTCGCGGAGTTCGTCGCTCGCTCACCCGAGGCCTTCGAACGCCTGGCCATGGTCGTCGACGTGCGTTCGCGCGCCTACTACGCCGACCTGCGCACGGCGCTGAACACGTTGAGCATGAACGGCCTGGAGTGCCGCATCCTGTTCCTCGACGCGGACGACGACGTGCTCGTGCGCCGCTTCGAGGCGCGACGACGGCCGCATCCGCGGCAGGGCAACGCGCGGCTGCTCGACGGGATCCAGGCCGAACGGGAGACCCTCGCGGAGCTGAAGGAGCGGGCGCACCTGGTCCTGGACACGTCCGATATCAACGTGCACGGGCTCGTGCGCGAGGTCACCGGCCTGTTCTCGGACGAGGGCCGACCGCCGCTGCGCCTGACGGTGATGAGCTTCGGATTCAAGTACGGGCTGCCGACGGACGCGAACTTCCTGGCGGACATGCGTTTCATCCCGAACCCCCACTGGGTGCCGGGGCTGCGCCCGCACACCGGGATGGACGAACCTGTCTCGCAGTACGTGCTCGGCCAGCCCGGGGTCATGGAGTTCATCGACACCTACGTGCAGATGCTTACGCCCGTGTTCGAGGGATATCAGCGGGAGAACAAGCACTACGCGACCGTGGCGGTGGGCTGCACGGGCGGCAAGCACCGCTCGGTGGCCGTCGTGCGCGAGCTCGCGGCACGTCTCGCCGAGAACCCGGCGGTGGCGGTCCACGAGGTGCACCGGGACATGGGGCGGGAATGAGCGTCCACGTCACCGCCCAGCTGCCCCTGCCTCCCGGGGCCGACAGCAGTCCGCGCACGACGGCGCCGACACGGCCCGACGGCGGGCCCGGTGGTCCGCGGGTCACGGCCCTGGGCGGCGGCCACGGCCTCTCTGCGTCGCTCGCGGCGCTGCGGCATGTGGCCGGCTCGCTGACCGCCGTGGTCACGGTGGCCGACGACGGCGGCTCGTCCGGCACCATCCGCCGCGAGATGGACGTGCTGCCACCGGGCGATCTGCGCATGGCGCTGGCCGCCCTCTGCGATGACACCGACTGGGGGCAGACCTGGGCTCAGGCGATGCAGCACCGGTTCCGCGCCACCAAGCTCGACCCGCAGGACGCGACCCTGGACGGGCACGCGCTGGGCAACCTGCTGATCGTCGCCCTGTGGGAGCTGCTCGGCGACCCGGTCGACGGGCTGCGCTGGGCGGGGGCGCTGCTGCGTGCGGACGGCCAGGTGCTGCCGGTGTCGCGCACGCCGCTGACGATCTCCGGCACCGTGCTCAGCGATGCGGACGGGACGCTGCGGCGGCGCACCGTCCGCGGCCAGGTGGCCCTGGCGACGGCCGCCCACCACGGGCACGTCAGTGATGTGCGGCTTTCCCCCGAGGACGCTCCGGCGACCGCTGAAGCCCTCGAGGCGATCGAGACGGCCGACCACGTCGTGCTCGGTCCGGGGTCGCTGTTCACCTCGGTTCTGCCGCACCTGCTGATGCCCGAGGTGCGGCGCAGCCTCGAGCGCACCGACGCGAAGAAGATCTTCGTCACGAATCTGCTGCCCGGCGAACAGGAGACCTCCGGAATGAGTCACGCGGACCACCTGCGGGTGTTGGCGGACCACGCCCCGGAGCTGCGCTTGGACACGATCATCGCGGATCCGCGGACCGTGGCGCATCGTGAGCGGTTCCAGCAGGCCGCTGCCCGCATGGGCGCGCGTGTGGTCTTTAGTAGAGTGGCCAGCGGCCGCGACCGCGCTGTCCACGATCCGCTGCGACTGGCCGTCGCCTTTCAGGAGGCGATGGACGAGCCCGACGTCGGCTGAGGCATGGCCGCGCGGCGGCCGAACCGAGACGGACGACGTTGGCGTGAGCACCCCCGCGACGGGAGGCGCGCAGGAAGGGTGGAGGCGATGGCGCTCACGGTGGAACTCAAAGAGGAGCTCTCCCGGGTCCCGGTCGTCACGACCTCGCAGCGGCGGGCAGAAACGGCGGCGCTGCTGCGTTTCGCCGGAGGGCTGCACATCATCTCCGGGCGCATCGTCGTGGAGGCCGAAGTCGATCACGCGCCGACCGCGCGCCGGCTGCGCACCGCCCTGACTGAGGTGTTCGGCTATCCGAGTGAGATTATGGTCGTCTCCGGGGGGAACCTGCGCCGCGGTCGCCGTTACGTCATCCGCGTCGTGAAGGACGGCGAGGCCCTGGCCCGGCAGACCGGCCTGTTGGACGCACGTGGCCGCCCGGTGCGCGGACTGCCCGCGCCGCTGGTCAACGGCTCCGTCGACGACGCCGCGGCGCTGTGGCGCGGCGTTCTGCTCGCGCACGGCTCGCTGACCGAGCCCGGGCGCTCGGCGTGCCTCGAGGTGACGTGCCCCGGATCGGAGGCCGCCCTCGCTCTGGTCGGGGCCGCCCGGCGGCTCGGCGTGAGCGCGAAGGCGCGGGAGGCCCGGCAGACCGACCGGGTCATGGTGCGCGACGGCGACGCGATCGTCCGGTTGTTGCAGCGCACCGGTGCGGCCACGACCGCCGAGGCCTGGCAGAGCCGACGCAGCCGTCGAGAAGTGCGCGCGACGGCCAACCGACTGGCCAACTTCGACGACGCGAACTTGCGCCGTTCGGCCCAGGCCGCGGTCGCGGCCGGGGCGCGCGTCGAGCGGGCCCTGGAGATCCTCGGCGACGATGCGCCGGAGCACTTGCGGTACGCGGGCGCGCTGCGCCTGCAGCACAAGCAGGCCTCGCTCGACGAGCTCGGGCGACTGGCCGATCCGCCCATGACCAAGGACGCGATCGCCGGCAGGATCCGTCGGCTGCTCTCCACTGCGGATAAGCGCGCGGTCGAGCTCGGTGTGCCCGGCACCGCGGAGGCCGCCGCTATGGCTCGCCCCGGGGCTGAGCCCGAGGCCGGCACCGACTCCGTCTGAGTCCACCGCGGCGGGGCCGAGACGCCTCCGCGGCCCCGTTCGCCCAGCGCTGATCGTCGTCCTGGCCGACGCGGGTCTGCAACGGTGGCGTTCACGCGCCACAAGGACCAGGATGGGCGGCGATGGGGACGGTCGACACGATCGCCGCCGCCGCAGGAACGCCGCACGGCCTCCTCGCACGCGGACGGCGCCACGACCGCTCCCACGGGCGTCGCAGAGCGTGGCGCCCTGCAGAACCCAAGGAGGTCAATTATGGCTGAGTTCACTCTGCCGGAGCTGGACTACGACTACGCCGCGCTGGAGCCGCACATCTCCGCGCGCATCATGGAGCTGCACCACTCCAAGCACCACGCCACGTACGTCAAGGGCGCGAACACCGCTCTGGAGAAGCTGGCCGCGGCCCGTGAGAAGGAGGACTTCGCGGCGGTGAACCAGCTCTCGAAGGACCTCGCGTTCAACCTGGGCGGCCACACCAACCACTCGATCTTCTGGAAGAACCTCTCGCCCGAGGGCGGCGACAAGCCGACCGGCGAGCTGGCCGCAGCGATCGACGAGTTCTTCGGCTCCTTCGAGAAGTTCCAGGCGCACTTCACCGCCGCCGCCCTGGGCATCCAGGGCTCCGGTTGGGCCGTGCTGGCCTACGAGCCGATCGGCGGCAACCTGGTGATCGAGCAGTTCTACGACCAGCAGAACGGCGTGCCCGTGGCCACCATCCCGCTGTTCCAGCTGGACATGTGGGAGCACGCCTTCTACCTCGACTACCAGAACGTCAAGGCCGACTACGTCAAGGCGATCTGGAACATCGTGAACTGGGCCGACGTGCAGGCCCGCTTCGAGGCCGCTCGCAACGGTGCCTCGGGCCTGGTCCTCCCGGCCTGAGCCCGGAGCGCGCCGTCCGGGCCCGGCCCCGCCCGCCGTGGGCGGGGCCGGGCCCGATCCTCCTGACCCATTCCGTCCTCCCGACACTCGAGGAAACGAGGCAGTGATCATGACCAAGATCGCCATCAACGGCTTCGGCCGCATCGGCCGCAACGCTCTGCGGGCGCTGCGCGAGCGCACCACGGACCTGGAACTGGTGGCCGTGAACGACCTGGCCGACCCCGAGGACCTCTTCTGGCTCACCAAGTACGACACGATCCTCGGCGCCTATCCGGGCACCCTCGAGCGGACCGACGATGGGTTTGTCGTCGACGGCCGCCCCGTCAAGCTCCTCGCCGAGTCCGACCCGGCGAAGCTGCCTTGGAACGAACTCGGCGTCGACGTCGTCATCGACTGCACCGGCATCTTCACCTCGGGGCCGGCGGCGCGGGCGCACCTGGACGCCGGCGCCAAGAAGGTCGTCATCTCGGCACCCGGCAAGCAGGTCGACGGAACCTTCGTGATGGGCGTCAACGAGCACACGTACGATCCGGCGTCGATGCACATCGTCTCGAACGCGTCCTGCACCACGAACTGCCTGGCGCCGATGGCGAAGGTGCTCAACGACGAGTTCGGCGTGGTCGACGGGATCATGACCACCATCCACGCCTACACCGGAGATCAGAACCTGCACGACAACGTCCACAAGAAGGACCGCCGCCGCGCTCGAGCCGCGGCACAGAACATGGTGCCCACCTCGACCGGGGCGGCCAAGGCCATTGGCGAGGTCATCCCGGAGCTCGAGGGCAAGCTCGACGGCTTCGCGATGCGCGTGCCGACCATCACCGGATCGGCCACCGACCTGACGGTCGAGCTGACCCGGCACGTCGAGGTTGAGGAGGTCAACGAGGCGTTCCGTCGGGCGGCCGAGTCCGATGCGCTGCGTGGCCGTCTGGTCTATTCGGAGGATCCGATCGTCTCCTCCGACATCGTGACCTCGCCCGCGGCCTGCACGTTCGACGCACCGCTGACCAAGTCGATCGGGCAGACGGTGAAGATCATCGGCTGGTACGACAACGAGTACGGCTATACCTGCCAGCTGCTCGACTTCACCTCGTACGTCGGCGCGCGGCTCTGACGCCTCGGCCACGCGGCCCGGCCCGGCCCCGTCGGCCGGGCCGGCCGCGTGTCGATAGACTTCCCGGCGGGCCTGCACGGCGTGCCGGCCGCCGATCGACGTGAGTTTCATTCCGCGCCAAGGAGGACGCAGATGACCGCCCAGACCCTGAAGGACCTTCTCGCCACGGACGTCGCAGGACGCACCGTGCTGATCCGCTCCGACCTCAATGTGCCGCTCGAGGGCACGACGGTCACCGACGACGGCCGCATCCGCGCCTCGTTGCCGGCGATCCGGGACCTGGCCGAGGCCGGGGCGAAGGTCATCGTCATGGCTCATCTGGGTCGCCCGAAGGGCACCGTCGACCCGGCGTTCTCGCTCGCCCCCGTCGCCGCCCGGATGAGCGAGCTGCTCGGCCGCGAGGTGCGCCTGGCCGCCGACGTCACGGGACAGGACGCTCGCGCCCAGGCCACCGCGCTCAGCTCAGGTGAGGTCCTGCTGCTCGAGAACGTGCGCTTCGACCCCCGCGAGACCTCCAAGGACGACGCCCAGCGCGCGGAGCTGGCCGCCGAGATGGCAGCACTGGCGGGCGAGGATGGCGCCTACGTGGGCGATGCCTTCGGCGCGGTGCACCGTAAGCACGCCTCGGTGTTCGACGTCGCGGCCCAGCTGCCGGCCCATCAGGGCCCGCTCGTGGCGACCGAACTGCAGGTGCTCACCCGTCTCACCGAGACTCCCGAGCGCGAGTACGTCGTGGTGCTCGGCGGTTCCAAGGTCTCGGACAAGCTCGCCGTGATCGACAACCTGCTCGACACGGCCGACACCCTGCTGATCGGCGGTGGCATGGTCTTCACGTTCCTCGCCGCCCAGGGCCATCGGGTCGGCTCCTCGCTGCTGGAGGAGGACCAGCTCGAGACGGTCAAGGAGTACCTGCGCCGTTCGGAACAGGGTGCCGCTCGGATCCTGCTGCCGACGGACATCGTCATGGCCTCCGGGTTCGCCAAGGACGCCGAGCATGAGGTGCTCCCGGTCGACGCGCTCACCACCGGCGCGCACGGCGACGCGGCCATGGGCCTGGACATCGGCCCGGACTCGGCCCGTGCGTTCGCCGCGCAGATCCGCGAGGCCAAGACCGTGTTCTGGAACGGCCCGATGGGCGTGTTCGAGTTCGAGGCGTTCGCGGCGGGCACCCGGACGGTCGCAGAGTCCCTGACCGAGGCCACCGCGAACGGCGGGCTGTCCGTCGTCGGCGGTGGCGACTCCGCGGCGGCCGTGCGCACACTGGGCTTCCAGGACGATGCCTTCGGCCATATCTCCACCGGCGGCGGCGCTTCGCTCGAGTACCTCGAGGGCAAGCAGCTGCCCGGCGTGGCCGCCCTGACCGGTTCGGAGGCCTGAGCCATGGCGGCGCAGCAGCGTGTCCCGCTCATCGCGGGCAACTGGAAGATGAACAAGGACCACCTCGAGGCCGTCACGCTCGTGCAGCAGGTGGCCTGGCAGCTCGGCGACGCCGACCACGACCCCGAGCGCGTCGAGGTGGCGGTGTTCCCGCCGTTCACCGACCTGCGCAGCGTCCAGACGCTGGTGAGCGGGGATCGTCTGGACCTGGCCTACGGTGCGCAGGACCTCTCGCCCGAGAGCTCCGGCGCGTTCACGGGCGACGTCTCGGGGCAGTTCCTGGCACGGCTGGGCTGCCGCTACGTGATCGTCGGCCACTCGGAGCGCCGCACCATCCATGGGGAGGACGACGCCCTGGTCGCCCGCAAGGTGGCGGCCGCCGTGGAGCACGGGGTAATTCCCGTGCTGTGCGTCGGCGAAGGACTGGACGTGCGTCAGGCCGGACGCCACGTCGAGCACACACTCGCCCAGCTCGACGCCGCACTCGCGGACCTCACTGTCGAGCACATCAGCCAGATCGTCGTCGCCTATGAGCCGGTGTGGGCCATCGGCACCGGCGAGGTCGCGTCCGCGGCCGACGCACAGCAGATGTGCGCGGCCCTGCGGCAGCGGATTGAGGAGCTCACGAACGCCGAGACGGCGGACACCGTCCGTCTGCTGTACGGCGGGTCGGTGAAGTCCTCGAGTGCGCCCGAGCTGCTCGCGCAACAGGACGTGGATGGCGCACTCGTGGGCGGCGCCAGTCTGGACGCGGACGAGTTTGTTAGGATCGTGCAGTTCGACACGGCAGTTTGAGCCTCGCTCAGCTCCCGGTCGGCCTCGTCGCCCCGACGTCCCGGACACCGAGACGACGTTCGGGCGGACGCGGTCCGACACCGACAGAGACAGTCAGACATCGAGGAGTGATGTGACGTGGACGGCCTCCTGCTGGTCCTGAAGATCCTGGTCGCCGTCTCGAGCGTGTTCCTGATTCTGCTCATCCTGCTCCACAAGGGGCGTGGCGGCGGCGTCTCGGACATGTTCGGCGGTGGGGTGTCCTCGTCGATGAGCGCCTCTGGCAGCTCGCAGAAGCTGCTGACGCGCACGACCGTCACCATCGCGGTGCTCTGGGCGGCGATGATCGTACTGATCGGCGTGTTCAGCCGCCTCAACGTCGACTCCTGAGCGGAGGGCGCACAGGGCCGCTCGGCGGTTTCCGACCTCAGCGCCCCACAGGAACAGGCCCCCGAACGCCATGCGGCGCACGGGGGCCTGTTCGGTGTCCGCGGCGCCGAGCCACGGCCCGGACCGAGCGCATCTGCGGGCTCAGCCGGCGGCGGCCTCATCGAGCCACCACACGGTGCGGCGGCGCCCATCCACGAGGGAGGCCGGCAGAGCGGGGTCACGACGGCCGGCCTCACGTGCGGCCACCACGGACGCGACCGCGTCGGCCTTGTCTGCACCCGCCACCGTGAACCACACCTGGTCCGCGGCACCGATCGCCTCGAGCGTCAGGGACAGGCGCTCAGACGGGGGCTTCGGCGACTGGCGGACGGCGACGACGGGCATGCCCGCGGCGTCCAGGCCCGGGTGGCCGGGAAACAGGCTCGCCACGTGTGCGTCCGGACCCATGCCCAGCAGCACCACGTCGAATGCGGGTGTCGGCGTCAGGGCGGTGGCCGCCTGGCGCGCGGCGGTGTCCAGGTCCGCGGAATCGGAGCGCGCGGGGAACCGATGCACGTTCGGGGCCCGCAGCGCGCGCGGCGTGCGGGCGGTGAGCCGCATCAGCTCGGCCAGACCGGCGTCCATCGCCTGCTGGTCGTTGCGGTCCTCGTGCGCGGTCGGCACCCATCTTTCGTCACCGAACCAGAAGTGCACCCGCGAGAAGTCGATGTCACCGACCGCGGGGCACTCGGGCAGGGCCGCGACGACCGCGATGCCCGTGCTGCCACCGGTGAGCACCAGGTCGGCGCGGCCACGTTCGGCGACAGCACGGCCGGCCACGGCGAGCAGCTCCTGCGCGCACGCGGTCGCCAGCGCGCCACGATCGGGATGGACATGTCGGATCTCAGCGTTCACTGGCCTGCACCGCCTTCAGATCTGTGCCGGGCAACCCCCGGCTGAGCACGTCGCCGAGGATCTCGTCGGGGTCCAGGCGCCGCATCTCCTCGGCGAGACAGTCCTGGTCGGTGCGTCGGGGCAGGGAGATTCGCTGCACGGGCCGCCCCTGCTGGTAGAGCTTGGCCACCTCCGACTGGCTGCGGGAGAGCACGACGTCGCCCGCGCGCCGCCGCAGCCGCACCGCACGGATTCCGTGGCCTCGCTTCGAATGGGCGATCGTGACGGGCACCGACAGGCACAGCGCCAGCCAGGAGGCCAGCAGCAGAGTCGAGGGAGAGTCCGGGGCGCCGTCGACGGTGACCGACTCGACGGACGCGGGGTCCAGATCGTCGAGAATGGCCGCGACCTGGATGCGCCAGAGCGTTAAACGGGTCCAGGCCATGTCCGTGTCCCCGGCCCGGTGCCCGTCACGTCGACGCCACAGGCCGCGTTCGGCGTGGGGCGCGGCCGCGGTGTCCGTGATGCGTCGGTGGGCCAGACGGCCGAGCGGGGTCTCGGACGGGACCGCGGGCGCCTCGCCGGGCCACCACACGACGATCGGCGCGTCCGGCAGCAGCAGAGCGGCCACCAGTGACTCGTCGGGGCGGGCGTTGGCGCCGGAGCCGCGCAGGATCACCACGTCGGAGGCGCCGGCGTCCCCGCCGACACGCAGCTCGGCGTCGAGACGGTCCGGGCCGTCGGGGTCGCCGAGAGCGAGCAGGATGATCCGGCACGGATGCTCCAGGGAGGCCGCGTTGGCCGCGGTCAGCGCGGATTCGAGCCCGGGCTCGTCGGTGCTGATCACCAGGGTGAGCACGCGGCCGAGCGTGACGACCCCGCTGGCCTCGCGCAGCGCGGTGATCCGCTTGGCCACCTTCGAGGTGGTGGTGTCCTCCATCAGGATCTTCACGGGCGCCTCCAGGATCGTCCGTCGCGGGCCAGCAGCTCATGGGCGGATTCGGGGCCCCAGGAACCGGGCTGATACGGCTCTGGCTGTGTCTGCAGCGATTCCCAGTGCCGTTCGAACGGATCCACGATCCGCCAGGACAGCTCGACCTCCTGCTGCCGGGGGAACAGCGGCGGCTCGCCGAGCAGCACGTCGAGGATGAGCCGCTCGTACGCCTCGGGGGAGTCCTCGGTGAACGCGTGCCCGTAGCCGAAGTCCATCGTCACGTCGCGGACCTCGGACTGTGTGCCGGGGACCTTCGAGGCGAACCGCATCGTCACGCCCTCGTCGGGCTGGACGCGGATCACGATGGTGTTCTGCCCGAAGGCGTCGCCGGGATGCGGCGGGAACAGCAGATGCGGCGGCTGCTTGAAGACCACCGCGATCTCCGTGACCCGGCGGCCCAGACGCTTGCCCGCCCGCAGGTAGAAGGGCACACCCTGCCAGCGGCGGGTGCGGATGCCGACCTTCAGCGCGGCGAATGTCTCGGTCGTGGAGGCGGGGTTGAACCCCTCCTCGTCGAGGAACCCGGTGACCTGCTCCCCGCCCTGCCAACCGGAGGTGTACTGTCCGCGGGCGCTGGACGCGTGCAGTCCCTCGGGGGTGTCCGGCACCTCGACGGCCGCCAGGACCTTCTCCTTCTCCGCGCGCAGGTGGTCAGCGTGGAAGGAGATGGGCTCCTCCATGGCCGTCAGCGCCAGCAGCTGCAGCAGATGGTTCTGGATGACGTCGCGGGCCGCCCCCACGCCGTCGTAATACGACGCGCGCCCGCCGATGCCGATGTCCTCGGCCATCGTGATCTGCACGTGGTCCACGTGCTCGGCGCTCCACAGCGGCTCGAACATCCGGTTGGCGAACCGGAAGGCCAGGATGTTCTGGACGGTCTCCTTGCCCAGATAGTGGTCGATGCGAAACACCGACTCGGGTGGGAACACGCGTTCGATGACGGCATTGAGCTCCTGGGCGCTGGCCAGATCGTGGCCGAAGGGCTTCTCGATGACCACCCGCCGCCACGGGGCCTGCGGGTCCTGCGAATGCACCGCCAGGCCCGCCTCGGCCAGCTGACGGCACACCTCCTCGAACCAGCTCGGCGGGATGGAGAGGTAGAAGGCGGTGTTGGCGCGCGTGCCCCGGGAGGACTCGAGTTCACCGAGCACGTCCACGAGCCGTGCGTAGGCCGCGTCGTCATCGAAAGCGCCGGAGATGAAGCGCAGCCCGCCGGAGAACTGGTGCCACACAGTCTCGTTGAAGGGGGTCCGGGCACCGGCCTCGACGGCGGCTCGGACGTACTCGGCGAACTGCTCGTCGCTCCAGTCACGCCGGCCGAAGCCGACGAGCGAGAAACCCGGTGGCAGCAGGCCGCGGCCGGCGAGGTCGTACATGGCCGGCAGCAGCTTCTTGCGGGCCAGGTCGCCGGTCACCCCGAACAGGACCAGAGATGAGGGACCCGCGATGCGGGTGAGGCGGCGGTCGCGCGGGTCACGGAGAGGATTGGCGTGCATGATCGGCTCAGAGGGTGTCGACGGCGCGGCGCACCGCCGCCAGCCCGGCGGCGCGATCGGTCAGGTGCAGGCTCAGGACGGGGCGGCCCTGCTCTCGCAGCACCGCGGCGTCGCCGCGGGCCTGCGCAGCGATGAGCCGATTGAGGCCGAACGGTTGGCCGGGGACCATCAGGTCCGGTTCGGCGTCCGCGGTGATCTGCAGGAACACGCCCGTGGCCGGCCCGCCCTTGTGCAGCTGTCCGGTGGAGTGCAGGAACCGCGGACCCCAGCCGAAGGTCACGGGCCGACCGGCCGCCCGGGCCAGCGCGGGGCGCAGGTCAGCGGCCGCCGAGTCGGCCTGTCGGTCCAGATAGGCGTGAATCGCGAGGTAGCCGTGCTCGCCAAGCCGGTCGAGCAGCCGGCGCAGCGCCTCGGTCAGGTCGGCGGGCCGGGACCCGTCGGGCAGGCCCGTGACGCGGACGCCGTCGACCTCGATGCCCGGATCCTGCTGCTCCGCGGGCGCGTCGAGCAGGCCGCGGGCCGCAGACTTGGCCGCCTCGACGTCGGGCTGGTCGAACGGGTTGATGCCCAGCAGACGGCCAGCGACGGCGGTCGCGGCCTCCCACACGAGCAGCTGCGCACCGAGGCGCCCCCAGACGCGCACGCCGTGCTCGGGCATGACCGCACCGTCGGCGTCCTCGCCCAGCACGATGCGCAGCACGTCCGCCGCCCCCGTGGTGGCCTCCGGTGCCTCGACTTCGGCGACGACGGGAAGCAGCCCGGTTCCGGACTTGCCGGTGGACTCGGCCAGCAGCTGCTCGGCCCAGTCCCCGAAGCCGACGATCGAGGTGCCGTCCTCGGTGATCAGGAGTTTGTCGCGCAGAGGTTCGGTTCCCCCGAGCGCGGCGCCCAACTGCAGGGCCGGGTTCTCGGGCGCGTCCTCGAGCACGAGATCGAGCACGGCTTCTGCGTCATCGAGCAGGCTCTCCACATCGGCCCCGGCCAACCCCGCCGGCACGAGACCGAACGCGGTCAGGGCGGAGAACCGACCGCCGACGTGAGGATCGGCCTCGAACACGGCGCGACAGCCTTCGTCGGCCGCCGTCCGCGCCAGGGGGGATCCCGGGTCGGTGACCACGACGGTGCGGGAGGCGGCATCGAGACCGGCGCGCGTCATCGCCTCCGTGACGATCCGCCGCTGCGAATCGGTTTCGACCGTCGAGCCGGACTTCGAGGAGACCACGAGCACCGTGCGCTCCAGGTCGGTGAGGGCGGCGGCCACCTGCTGCGGGTCGGTCGAGTCGAGCACCGTCAGCGCGACGCCCTCGGTCGCGGCGATGACCTCAGGAGCCAGCGATGAGCCGCCCATCCCGGCCAGCAGGACGCGGTCGACGCCCTCGGCGGCGAGCTCCTTGCGCAGCTGGCTGATTCGCTGCGGCAGCGGGCGGGACACGTCGACGGCGTCGAGCCAGCCGAGGCGGATCGAGGCCTCCTGCTCGGCCTCAGGGCCCCACAGGGTCGCGTCGTGGTCGCCCAGGCGTGAGGCGAACCGCTCGGCGACGAGCGCGTCGACGTGACGGTCGATGGCGGCGAGGGCGTCTCCGGTGGCGCTGAGGCCGAAGGTGCTCATCAGGGGGGTGTCCTTTCGCGGAAGAGGTGCGGCTCGTCGGTCGGGCTAGGACGCGGCGGGGGAGTCGGAGGGGCCAGAGGCCTCGTCGCGGGCACGGGCCAGACCCTGTTCGGCGGTGTCCAGCATGGCCTCCCACGCGGCGACGAATGCGGCAATCCCCGCGCCCTCGAGCGTGTCGACGACGTCGGAGTAGTCGACGCCGGCACGACCGACCGCGTCCAGGTGCGCGTCGGCGGCCGCGTAGCCGACGGCGCGAGCGTCCTCATCAGCGGCGGACAGGCGAACTCCGTGCTCGGCCACGGCGTGCAGCGTCGCCTCGGGCAGCGTGATCACGGTGTTCGGCGCCGCCAGACCACTGACGTAGGCGTCGGCGGGCAGGGCGGGGTCCTTGACGCTGGTCGAGGCCCACAGAGGACGCAGGGCCGGGGCGCCGGCGGCGGCCAGCAGGCGCCACCGTTCGGTCTGCGCAGACTCGACGATGATGCGGTGGGCGAGTCGGGCGTTGGCCAGGCCGGCGCCGCGGAACAGGGACTCGTCGGCGCCGAGTCGCCGCAGACGAGTGTCCACCTCCGTGTCCACGCGCGAGACGAACAGGGACGCGACGGCGTGGATCCGGCGCAGGTCCCGCCCCGCGGTGCGGGCCCTCTCCAGCCCGGCCAGCCAGGCGTTGACGACCTCGCGGACACGCGGCAGAGAGAAGATCAGGGTCACGTTGACGCTGATCCCGGCGGCCAGGACCTCGGTGATCGCCGGCAGGCACGCCTGCGTGGCCGGGATCTTCACCATGAGGTTCTCCCGGTCGATCGCGGCGGCCAGCCGCTGGGCCTGGGTGACGGTGGCGCTCGGGTCCTGGGCCAGACGGGGGTCGACCTCGATCGAGACGAACCCGTCTCGGCCGCCGGTGCGCTCGTGCACCGGCGCCAGCACATCGGCTGCCTGCGCGACGTCACGGCAGGTCAGCTCGTGCACCGCGGTGGCCGCGTCCGTGCCGCGCGCGGCGAGTTCTTGCAGCTGCGGCAGATAGGCCTCGGCGTCGGTCAGGGCCTTCTGGAAGATCGTCGGGTTCGTCGTCACCCCGCTGATCTGGCGCGTCGTCACGAGGTTCGCCAGGTCGCCGTTCTGCAGACGGGTCCGCGACAGATCATCCAGCCAGAGGGACACCCCGGCCTGGCTCAGAGCGCGCGTGTGCGGGTCAGGTGAGCGTGGTGCGGTCTTCTCGGTGTTCATGTGTGGTCCTTCTCGGTGCGGACGGGGTGCTCGGCGCCGTGCCGGGCCTGCTCGTCGAGCAGGCGCCGCGCCGTGTCCACGACGTGGGCCTGCGTGAAACCGTACTTCTCCATGAGCCGCGTGCCAGGGGCCGACTCGCCGTAATGTTCCAGGCTGATGCGCGCGCCCCGGCTGGTGCTGGTCACGGTGTACTCATGCCAGCCCTGAGCGATGCCCGCCTCGATCGAGATCCGCACCGGCGCGTCGGGACCCTCCGGCAGGACGTGGTGCCGATAGGCCTCGTCCTGGTCGACGAACCACTCGAGGCAGGGCGCCGAGACGACGCGGGTCGGCACCCCCTCCTGCTGCAGGCGGTTGCGGGCCTGCACGGCGACCTGCACCTCGGACCCGGTGGCGATCAGCAGCACCCGGGGCGCGCTCGTGTGGCCCTCGACATCACGGGCCTCCTGAAGCACGTAGGCCCCGCGCGCCGTGCCCGCGGCGCTCGCGCAGGCCTCGGCCCCGCCGTCGAGGTCGGCGCGGGGCAGGACGGGCAGCGCCTGCCGGGACAGCACGATCCCGGCCGGACGCCCGCGGCGGCCGAGCACGGTGTGCCACGCCCACGCGGTCTCGTTGGCGTCGGCCGGTCGCACGACGTCCAAACCCGGGATCGCCCGCAGCGCGGCCAGGTGCTCGACCGGCTGGTGGGTCGGTCCGTCCTCGCCCAGGCCGATGGAGTCGTGCGTCCACACGTGCACGCTCGGGGTGCCCATCAGTGCCGCCAGCCGCAGGGCAGGCCTCTGGTAGTCGGAGAAAGTCAGGAACGTGCCGGCGTAGGCACGGGTCAGCCCGCCCAGGGCGATCCCGTTGACGATGCAGGCGGCGGCGAACTCGCGGATCCCGAAGTGCAGGGTGCGTCCGTGCGGACCGCCGCGGAACGCTGCCGTCTGCCGATCGGCTGGAAGGAACGAGGGCTCGCCGGCCATCGTGGTGTTGTTCGATCCGGCCAGATCCGCCGAGCCGCCCCACAGCTCGGGCATCACCTCGGCCAGCGCGGAGAGCACCTGCCCGGAGGCGGCACGGGTCGCCACGCTCTTCTCATCGGCGTTCCAGGTCGGGAAAGCGGCGTCGAAGCCTTCGGGCAGGCGCTGCTCTCGCAGCCGGTCATACAGCCGCGCGGCCTCGGGTCGCTCGGCGCGCCAGCGCTGCAGCGCCTGCTCCCAGTCGGCGCGCCGCACCGCCGCCCGCTCACGCAGCCGCCGGGAACGCTCGAGCAGGGCGGGATCGACCGCGAAGCTCTCCTGCGGGTCGAAGCCGAGAGCGCGCTTGGTCGCGGCCAGCTCCTCGGCGCCGAGCGCGGCGCCGTGAACGCCACCGGTGTTCTGCTTGGTGGGAGCGGGCCAGCCGATCACAGTGCGCAGCCGAATCAGCGTCGGGGCATCGGTCGTCCGCTTCGCCCGTGCCAGAGCGTCGTAGAGGGAGCGTGGGTCCTCTCGGTAGTGAGGCACCTCGTGGCCCTCGGTGCCGCCGGTGAAGTCCACATCGAGCACCTGCCAGCCCAGCGCACGGTAGCGCTGCGCCACATCCTCGGTGAACGCCACGTCCGTGTCGTCCTCGATCGAGATCCGGTTGGCGTCGTAGACGACGACGAGATTGCCCAGACGCTGGTGACCGGCGAGCGAGGCGGCCTCGTTCGTGACGCCTTCCTGAATGTCGCCGTCGGAGGCGATGACGAAGACATGGTGGTCGAAGGGCGAGGCGCCCGCCGCGGTGTCGGGGTCCAGCAGGCCCCGCAGGCGGCGCTGGTCATAGGCGAAGCCGACGGCGGTGGCCAGTCCCTGGCCGAGTGGCCCGGTGGTCATCTCGACGTGGTCGGTGTGGTGGACCTCGGGATGCCCCGGCGTCTTGGAGCCCTCGGTCCGCAGCGCCCGGATGTCGTCGAGCTCGAGCCCGGCGCCGGCGGCGAACAGCTGCAGGTACAGCGTCAGGGACGCATGCCCGGCCGAGAGGATGAAGCGGTCGCGACCGGGCCAGTGCGGGTCGCGGGGGTCGAGGTGCATGACGTTCTGGAACAGCTGCCAGGCCACGGGGGCGAGCGACATCGCGGTGCCCGGATGCCCGTGCCCGGCATGTTCGACGGCGTCGGCCGCGAGCACCCGCAGGGTGTCCACCATGGCCTTGTCCTGGCTCTCGTACACGTACTCGCGCGCCGGGCGGAGGCGGTCCAGGGGGACAGGAAGCTCAGCCATGGTGATCTCCTCACAGCGTGTGTCGCCGTCGGTGCGGCAGGACTGTTCGCCAGCCTAACGCCGACGGTGGCGGCGTGCGTGCCGTCACCGGGCCCATCAGTGTGCTGGCGGGTATGATCGTCGGTGATCTTCGCGCGTCCGCACCTGTGTTGCCGGTGCGGGTCGTGCCTGTCCTGTCCCCGCACCGTGAGAAGTCGATGTCATCCACCGTGGAGCCGTCCGTCACCGCCGCCGAAGGCGTCGTGAGCCGCGAGCCGGAGCCTGCGGGCCCCCCGCGGCCGTTGAGCCTGCGCCGCAAGGCGAAGGCTTACCTCGAGCTGACGAAACCGCGCGTCATCGAGCTGTTGCTGGTGACGACACTGCCCACGATGATCTTCGCCCAGCGCGGTTTCCCGGACCTGGTCACGATGGCCGCCACGCTGATCGGTGGCGCGATGGCCGCGGGGGCTTCGGGTGCGTTCAACTGCTACATCGACCGCGACATCGACCGTGTGATGAAGCGGACGGAACGACGCCCGCTCGTCACCGGTGAGGTCACCCCCCGTGAGGCCTTGGTCTTCTCCTGGGTGCTCACCGCGCTCTCGCTGGTGATCCTGTACGTCGGCGCGAATCTGTTGGCGGCCGCGCTCGGGGCCGCCGCCATTTTCTTCTACGTGGTCGTGTATTCGCTGGTGCTCAAGCGACGCACCGAGCAGAACATCGTGTGGGGCGGCATCGCCGGCTGCTTCCCGGTGCTGATCGCGTGGGCCGCCGTGCGTGAGAGCGTCGAGTGGCCGGCGGTCATCCTGTTCGTCGTCATCTTCCTGTGGACGCCGCCGCACTATTGGCCGCTGTCCATGAAGTACAAGCGTGACTACCAGGAGGCCGATGTGCCCATGCTCGGCGCCGTCGCCTCCGCGCGCCTGGTGTCGAACCAGGTCGTGCTGTACGCATGGGCCACCGTGGTGTGCTCGCTGCTGCTCGTCCCGCTGGGCTGGGCCGGCATCGTCTACACCGCCGTCGCGGTGGGCGTGGGCGGCTGGTTCGTGTGGGAGTCACACGTGCTGCAGCGCCAGGCCCAGAGCCCGGACTTCGAGGACCGCAAGGCCATGCGTGTCTTCCACCTGTCGATCAGCTACCTCACGCTGCTGTTCATCGCCCTGGCGGTCGATCCGTTCGTCGGCGCGCCGCTCATGCAGTTCGGCGCCTGAGGCACCGCCCGCGGCGCCGACACCACGACGGCCCCGCCTCCCATCCGGGAGGCGGGGCCGTTCTCTCGTGTGGCGGAGCCCGCGCCGGCGAGCATCCCGGGCGTGGGGTCTCAGGCCCGTGCCGTGTCCGCGGCGGGGACGCGGTGGTCGCTGGTCTGACGCTGCCAGGCGACGGTGGCGGCGACGGTCGTGATCGTGGCGCCGGCCAGGTGCAGGGCCACGACGCCGATCGGCAGACCCGTCAGATGCTGCCAGTAGCCGATGGCGCCCTGCAGGACGATGGCTGCCAACGCGAACAGGGTCGTGCGGCGCTGCGCGGGCGAGGTGCCCGGGGTGCGGTGGACGGCCACGAGCAGCACGAGGGTCGCGATCACCATGACGTACACGGGCACGACGTGCGCGCGGGTGATCAGCAGAGCATCGAACCCGTGGCGGGCGGCCTGAGGGTCGCCGGAATGCGGTCCGGTGCCGGTCACGAGCGTGCCCAGCACGAGCGTGAACCACAGAGCGATGAAGTTCACGGTGGCCGCGGCGCGGCTGATGCGCGTCGTCGCCCCGTCCACGACCGGCGTGCCCGCAGGATGCCGACGGGCGTGCCGGACCCGCAGCAGCAGCTGCGTCGCCCAGACGATCAGCAGCGCGGAGATGACGAAATGCACGCCCACGATCCGCGGGTCCAGAGCGAGCCGCACCGTCGCACCGCCGATGAGCGCCTGGACGGCGATGCCCGCCAGCAGCAGCATGGAGAGACGGAACGCCTCGCGGTGGACGTGCCGGACTTTCCAGAGCCAGAGGATCATCAGTAGCGAGATCACGGAGAGCACGCCCGTCAGTGTCCGGTTGCCGAACTCGATGTACCCGTGGATGCCCATCTCGGGAGTGTTCGTCAGGGAACCGGGGCGGCACATCGGCCACGTCGGACAACCCAGGCCCGAGGCGGTCAGCCGCACGGCACCGCCGGTGACGACGATGCCCATCTGTGAGATGAGTGATGCGACGGCCAGCACGACGGTCCCGCGGGTGATGCGAGCGGGCAGCACGGCGCCGCGCCGAGAAGCCGTAGCGGGGGTGACGGGTGAGTCGGTCACGCGAACCGCTCCTTCCAGTGAACGGGGGACGGGGAGATCAGGGGCGCCAGCGGAACCAGCGCAGCGCGCCGGCCACGGCCCCGGCGCACCACAGGGCGAGCAGGAGCACGGCGCCGGGGTGCCAGACCCCGTCGGCCAGGGCGGTGCGCAGGCCATTGCCCAGCGCCGCGGAAGGCAGCCACGACAGCTGCGGCGCCGGTGCGGGAAAGACGGTCCCGCCGACCGCGCCGAAGAGCACCCAGAGCAGGTTCGCCACGGCGAGGGTCGCCTCGGGGCGGGCGGTGCCGGCCAACAGCAGCCCGAGAGCAGTGAAGCTCACGCCACCCAGCAGCAGCGTCAGGATGGCCGCGGGCAGCCCTGCGGGGTCGGGGCTCCAGCCCAGGGCGAGCCCGAGCCCGGCGATCACACCCGTTTGGATGGTGAGCAGCACGAGCACCGAGGCGGCCTTGCCGAGCACGAGCCCGGCGACGCCCAGGGGAGTGGTGGCCAGCGCCGCGAGCACGTCGTATCGGCGTTCGAACCCGGTGGCGATGGCCGTGGCGGTGAACGCGGAGCTCACGACGGCCAGGGCGAGGCAGCCGGGCACGGCCACGTCGAGCCCGGAGCGGCCCGGTGCCTCAAGCAGGCCCGTGACATGAACGCCGAGCAGGGCGAGCACGGGCAGTACAAGCGTGACGACGAGCTGTTCGCCGTTGCGCAGGGCGGTGCCGGTTTCATAGCGGGCCTGGGCGATGATCCGGGCGGGCAGCGTGGCGGCCGCGGCGACGGGGGCGGTCATCGGCTCACCTCCTCGAGAACGGTTTCGAGCCGCTGCGAGACCCGGTCGAAGCGGACGGGCAAGAGGCGGTGGCGGCTCCACGATTCGGCCAGGCGTCGCATGTCGGACGGCGACGAGACGCCGGTGAGCCGCACGAGCCCGCCCGCTGCCGGGCTCTCGGCACGCATGCCTTCAGGACAGTCGTCGGCCCATCGGCGCAGCGCCTCGGACGGGGCGTCGCCGAAGTCGATCTCGACGACATCTCCGCCGTCGATGCGCGTGAGCTCCTCGAGCCGACCGTGCCGAACCACGCGCCCGCCCGAGAGGATGGCGACGTCGTCCGCCAGGCGCTCGGCGTCGTCGAGCAGATGCGTGGTCAGCAGCACGGCGGCTCCGCGTTGGGTCTGCTCGCGGATCACCTCGTGCACGAGGGGACGGGTCTGCGGGTCCAGGCCCGCGGTGGGCTCGTCGAGGAAGAGCATGTCCGGGCGGCCGACCAGGGCGGCGGCGAGGGCGACGCGCTGACGCTGACCGCCCGAGAGGCGCCGGATGGCGCGGTCCGCACAGTCGCTGATGCCCAGCCGCTCGAACACGTCCGCGGCCGGAACGGGGTCGCGATGAAGTCGGCAGACGTGCTCGACGAAACGGCGTGCGGACACCGAGGGCGGCAGACCGGATTCCTGCCACATCACCGCGATGCGCGCGCGCAGGTCCGCAGACGCGGCGGCGGGATCATGGCCGAAGACGCGCACGGTGCCGGCGTCGGGTCGCGTGATGCCGTGGCAGAGGGACAGCGTCGTGGACTTGCCCGCGCCGTTGGGGCCGAGCAACACCGTGACGGCGCCGCGGCGGGCGGTGAGGTCCACGCCGTGGAGCACCTGGGCTCTCCGGCGGCCCCGGCCGACGGTGCGGTGCACGTCGGTCAGGTTCAGAGCGATGTCGGGCGCGGAGAGCACCGGTCAAGTCTACGTCCCGGTCGGCGCACGTGCGTGGACCTCTGGCATCGGCGACGGTGCGACCGGCGTTCGGCGAGGCAAGGCGCACCTGAGTTGGCCGACCGGCGCGCAATAGGTCAGAATCGCCTTGTGTATTCGGATGAGTCTGCTGCCGGGACGACCTCCCCGGCCATCGAGGGCACGCGTGAGCGTGTTCTGCAGCTTGTGCTCGCCCGGGGACCGGTGAGCGCGGCGCAGCTGGGCCGCGCCGTCGGTCTGACCGCCGCCGCTGTGCGACGACACCTCGACGCCCTCGAGGTCGAAGACCTCGTCGAGGTCAAACTGGTCAGCCCCTCGCGGGGCGCCGGACGACCGTCCCGCCGCTATGTCGTGACGCACCAGGCGCAGAAGCACTTCGAGGACTCCCACCTGGACGTCGCCGTCGAGGCGGTCCGGCGGCTGCACGCCCTGGGCGGTCCGGACGAGGTCCGGGCTCTGGCCCGCGAGCGCTTCGCGCCCGTGGAGGAGCGTTTCTCCGCGCGCCTGTCCTCGCCGGAAGCCGACCTCGAGGAGCGCACCCGCGTGCTCACCGAGGTGCTGGAGCAGCTGGGCTATGCCAGCACCCTGCGCCACGTCGGCGCCGGGCTCGCCCCGACCCTGCGCGCCGCCCAGGTGTGTCAGGGCCACTGCCCGCTGCGGGGAATTCCCGAGCACTTCCCGCAGTTCTGCCAAGAGGAGACCGCCCTGTTCGCCCGCCTGCTCGGCGTCGACGTCCGCCGACTGTCGACCCTGGCCACGGGCGGGCATGTCTGCACCACCCACGTGCCGCTGGGCCGGGCGGAGCCGGTGGCGTCGACCTGACCCGACTCGGCCTGCACGGGCCGACACACCCCAGACCTGACCGACGAGACACCACGAGAAGACGAGGAGAGGCTGAGATGACCGATCAGATCGTCCAGCAGGACTCCACCGCGAACGCCGACCCCGGCGTCATCGCGGAGGTCCTGGAGAAGAACCCGGAGCTCAACGCCATCGGCGCCTACCAGTACGGCTGGCACGACGCGGACAGCGCCGGTGAGACCGCACGCCGCGGCCTGAACGAGGAGGTCGTTCGCGACATCTCCGCCAAGAAGGACGAGCCGGAGTGGATGCTCAAGACTCGTCTGAAGGGTCTGAAGTACTTCGACCGCAAGCCCATGCCCGCGTGGGGGCCGGACCTGTCCGGCATCGACTTCGAGCAGATCAAGTACTTCGTGCGCTCGACCGAGGGCCAGGCGAAGACCTGGGATGACCTTCCCGAGGACATCCGCAACACCTACGAGAAGCTGGGCATCCCGGAGGCCGAGCGCGACCGCCTGGTCGCCGGCGTCGCCGCCCAGTACGAGTCGGAGGTCGTCTACCACCAGATCCGCGAGGACCTGGAGGAGCAGGGCGTGATCTTCCTCGACACCGACACGGGGCTGAAGGAGCATCCCGAGATCTTCGAGGAGTTCTTCGGCTCGGTGATCCCCGTGGGCGACAACAAGTTCGCCTCGCTCAACACGGCCGTGTGGTCGGGCGGCTCCTTCGTGTATGTGCCCAAGGGCGTGCACGTCGAGATCCCGCTGCAGGCCTACTTCCGCATCAACACGGAGAACATGGGCCAGTTCGAGCGGACGCTGATCATCGCGGACGAGGACTCCTACGTCCACTACATCGAGGGTTGCACGGCCCCGATCTACAACTCGGACTCGCTGCACTCGGCGGTCGTGGAGATCGTGGTGAAGAAGAACGCCCGCGTGCGCTACACGACCATCCAGAACTGGTCGACCAACGTGTACAACCTGGTGACCAAGCGCGCCGTCGTCGAGTCCGGCGGCACCATGGAGTGGATCGACGGCAACATCGGCTCCAAGGTGACCATGAAGTACCCGGCCGTGTACCTGACCGGCGAGAACGCCACCGGCGAGACCCTCTCGGTCGCCTTTGCCGGCAAGGACCAGCACCAGGACACCGGTTCGAAGATGGTGCACATGGCGCCGAACACCTCGAGCTCGATCGTCTCTAAGTCGGTGGCCCGCAACGGTGGCCGCGCGGCCTACCGCGGCCTGGTCCAGGTGGCCGAGGGCGCGAAGAACTCGGCGAACTCGGTGGTGTGCGACGCGCTGCTGGTGGACACGATCTCCCGATCGGACACGTACCCGTACATCGACATCCGCGAGGATGACGTGACCCTCGGCCACGAGGCGACCGTCTCCAAGGTCTCAGAGGAGCAGCTGTTCTACCTGATGAGCCGCGGACTGTCCGAGGACGAGGCCATGGCGATGATCGTGCGCGGCTTCATCGAGCCGATCGCGCGCGAGCTGCCCATGGAGTACGCCCTCGAGCTGAACAAGCTGATCGAGCTGCAGATGGAAGGATCGGTGGGCTGAGGCCATGACGACCGACAACACGACCCAGACCCTCGGCGCCGAGGCGCCCCTGATTCCCGGCATGGGCGAGGAGGGCGAGAAGCTCGCCGTCACGCAGGCCAAGGCCGCCCCGGCCCGCCGGGCGACGCAGGGCGTGGACTCGCGTGGCGCCCGAACCGTCTCGAAGGACCTCGCGGACTTCCCGCAGCTGTCCGGCCGCGAGGAAGACTGGCGCTTCACCCCGCTCAAGCGTCTGGGCGGGCTCCACCTGCCCGACGGGGACGAGCAGCGCCTGACCGGCGCCGCGCCGACGGTTTCCGTCTCGGAGCACGAGGGCGTCGCCGTCGAGTTCGTGGGCCGCGACGACGATCGGCTCGGCGCAGTCCTGCAGCCGGACGACCGCGTCTCGGCCGCGGCGTGGAACTCCTTCGAGGAGGCCGTCGTCGTCACCGTGTCGGCGGACGCCCACGTCGAGGGGCCGGTGCGCGTGGACGTGACCGGCGCCGGCGAGGATCCGGCCGCGGCGCACCTGCTGATCGCCGTCGAGTCCGGTGCTCGCGCCGATGTGGTGCTGACCCACTCCGGTCGGGCCACTCTCGCCCAGAACGTCGAGTACCGCGTCGACCGCGACGCGACGCTTAACGTGACCTCGATCCAGAAGTGGGACGCCGGCTCGGTGCACGTCTCGGCCCAGCAGGCCGAGGTCGCCACGGGCGGTCACTTCAAGCACGTCACCGTTTCCTACGGCGGCGACCTGGTGCGCCTGACCCCGACCGCGCGCTTCTCCGACGAGCGCGGCGAGGCCGAGCTCTACGGTCTCTACTACGCTGACGCCGGTCAGCACCTGGAGAACCGCCTGTTCGTCGACCACAACAAGCCGAACTGCGTCTCGAACGTGCTCTACAAGGGCACGCTGCAGGGCCAGGACGCGCGCACGGTGTGGGTCGGCGACGTGCTGATCCGTGCCGAGGCCGAGGGCACCGACACCTACGAGAAGAACCAGAACCTGCTGCTGACCGACGGCGCCCGCGCCGACTCGGTGCCGAACCTGGAGATCGAGACCGGTGTGATCGAGGGCGCGGGCCACGCGTCGGCGACCGGCCGCTTCGACGAGGAGCAGCTGTTCTACCTCATGGCCCGCGGCATCTCGGAGCCGGAGGCCCGCAAGCTGATCGTGCGCGGCTTCCTGAACGAGATCATCCAGAAGATCGGCGTGTCCGATGTCGAGGACCAGCTCGTCTCCGTCATGGAGGACGAGCTGCGCATCGCCTCGCTCTGATCCGCCTCCGCTTTCGAGATCACCCGACTTCCCATACCGAGGAGCTGACACGACCATGGCAACCCTTCAGATCACGGACCTGCACGTCCAGATCGAGACCGAGAACGGCCCCAAGGAGATCCTCAAGGGCCTGAGCCTGACCATCAACACGAACGAGACGCACGCGATCATGGGCCCGAACGGTTCGGGCAAGTCCACACTCGCCTCGACGATCGCCGGCCACCCGCGCTACGAGGTGACCTCCGGGTCCATCACCCTCGACGGCGAGGACGTCCTGGCCATGGACGTGGACGAGCGCGCCAAGGCGGGCCTGTTCCTGGCGATGCAGTACCCCGTGGAGATCCCGGGCGTCACGATGACGAACTTCCTGCGCACCGCCAAGACCGCGATCGACGGCGAGTCTCCCTCGCTGCGGCACTGGACCAAGGACGTCAAGGGCGCCTTCGAGAACCTGCAGATCGATCCGGCGTTCATGAACCGCAATGTGAACGAGGGCTTCTCCGGCGGCGAGAAGAAGCGCGCCGAAATCCTGCAGCTCGAGCTGTTCAAGCCCACCTTCGCGATCCTCGACGAGACCGACTCCGGTCTCGACGTCGACGCGCTGCGCATTGTCTCCGAGGGCGTGAACCGTGCCCAGGAGGCCAACGAGATGGGCACCCTGCTGATCACGCACTACACGCGGATCCTGAAGTACATCACGCCGCAGCACGTGCACGTGCTCGTGGACGGACGCGTCGCCGAGTCCGGCGGCCCGGAGCTGGCCGACCAGCTCGAGGCTGAGGGCTACGCGCGCTTCGAGAACGCCGCGGCGAAGGCCTGATCCGATGGCACAGGACCAGACTCCCGTCGAGGATGTGCGCGAGGCGCTCAAGGACGTCATCGACCCCGAGCTCGGCGTGAACGTCGTCGACCTGGGGCTGCTCTACGGCGTGCACTACGCCGAGGACGGCGCTCTGCTGGTCGACATGACGCTCACGACCGCGGCGTGCCCGCTCACCGATGAGATCGAGGATCAGGTGTCCCGGGCCATCGGCACGATGGTGGACGAGTGGCGCCTGAACTGGGTGTGGATGCCGCCGTGGGGTCCCGAGCGGATCACCGAGGACGGCAAGGACCAGATGCGCGCCCTGGGCTTCAACATCTGAGCCTCGGGCATCACCGCCTCGTGACGACGGCCCCCGCCTCCGGGCGGGGGCCGTCGTCGTGTCCGGCGCCGGGCTCGGGCCTGATACGGGCACCGGGGAGGGGATTCAGATGTCGAGCGTCGGGGCGTTGAACGTGTCGCACTGGCCGATGTCGGAGTCGGCCCGCCCGGCCTCATAGCCCCGCTGGAACCAGGCGGCGCGCTGGGCCGAGGTGCCGTGGGTGAAGGAGTCCGGGTTCACCTGACCGGTGTGCGTCTGCTGGATGCGGTCGTCGCCGACGGCCTGGGCCGCGTCGAGCGCCTGGTGCAGCTGCTCGTCGGTGATCGGCTCCAGGAACGGCTCGCCGGACTCCGGGTCGATGGTCTCGGAGGCGGCTCCGGCCCACATGCCCGCGAGACAGTCCGCCTGCAGCTCCACTCTGACGATGCCCGACTCCGGCCCGGTCTGGCCGTCCTGGGAGTACTGCAGCCATCCGACGATCTGCTGGATGTGATGCCCGTACTCGTGAGCGACGATGTACTGCTCGGCCAGCGGTCCGCCCCCGGCGCCGAAGTCACGCTCGAGCGTGTCGAAGAACGACACGTCGTAGTACATCGATTCATCCCCCGGGCAGTAGAACGGGCCGGTGTCCGACGAGGCAGCGCCGCATCCGCTCTGCGTGGACCCGGTGAACAGCGTCAGCCCGGGCGGGCGGAACTCCACGTCGCGGTACCGGGAGAGCTGCTCCTCCCAGTAGGCGTCCGCGGCCTCCGTGGTGGCCAGCACACGGCAGTCCGAGCGCTCGTTCGCGTCCGCGCCGGTCCGGCACGAGGCCAGCTCGCCCTCGGTGCCGCCGGGCTGCTGGTGTTCGCGGGACTGGGACACCGCCCCACCGCCGATCGTGCCGTCCGGGTTGATGCCGATCTGCGCCGCCAGATCAGGGGCGAACACGGCGATCAGCAGGGCGATGAGTCCGCCGGTGCCACCGAGAGCGATGCCGCGCCCGCCCAGTCCGCCGCCGCCTCCCGCGCGCGCCCGGGACGGGTCCAGCTGGACGTTGTCGTTGAAGCTCATGGCGCGATTCTAGGCGCTGGCGCGGACGAGGCGTCCGGCACGAGCAGCCCGGTCGACGTCGACCGGGGCCGCGACGGCCGTGTGGCGCCCGGGACGATCCTGACCGGGCCCTGCGCGGCAGGGGTATATCGTGGGCGGGCGCGTCCGTACGGGGCGGGGCTCGACGCGGTCATGTCCGCGCGTCCGCCCACCACCGCACCTGACCACTGCCTCACGAAACCGGAGCCGTATCCCGATGCTGACCGTCACCGACCTCGAACTGCGCGTGGGCGCACGCCTGCTGATGGACGAGGTGACCTTCCGGGTGGCGCAGGGGGACAAGGTCGGGCTTGTGGGACGCAACGGCGCCGGCAAGACCACCCTGACCAAGGTGCTCGCCGGCCAGGGGCAGCCCACCGCCGGGAGCGTGAGCGCCTCGGGCCGCATCGGTTACTTGCCGCAGGACCCGAAGGTCGAGGACATGGACCAGACCGGGCGTGACCGCATCCTCTCGGCACGCGACCTCGACGAGACCATCCGGCGCATGCGCGCGGCCGAACAGGAGATGGCCTCGGCCTCCGAGACGCAGCGCGAGAAGGCCATGAACCGCTACTCCCGTCTGGAAGACGAGTTCTCCGCCCGCGGTGGTTACGCGGCCGAGTCCGAGGCGGCCCGGATCACCTCAAACCTGGGTTTGCCCGATCGCGTGCTCGATCAGCCGCTGCACACCCTCTCCGGCGGTCAGCGACGCCGCGTCGAGCTGGCCCGGATCCTGTTCTCGGACGCGGACACCATGCTCTTGGACGAGCCGACCAACCACCTCGACCACGACTCGATCGTGTGGCTGCGTGACTATCTGAAGACCTACTCCGGCGGCCTGCTGATGATCAGCCACGACGTCGAACTGATGGAGATGACCGTCAACAAAGTCCTCTACCTCGACGCGAACCGCCAGACGATGGACGTGTACAACATGTCCTGGAAGAACTACCAGGCACAGCGCCAGCAGGACGAGGCGCGGCGCCGGCGGGAGTACGCCAACGCCGAGAAGAAGGCCTCCCAGCTGATGGCCCAGGCCGAGAAAATGCGCGCGAAGGCCACCAAGGCTGTCGCGGCGCAGAACATGATCAAGCGCGCCGAGCGCATGATGCGCGGCGTCGAAGGGGAGCGGGCCACGGACAAGGTGGCCGCCATTCGCTTCCCGACGCCCGAACCGTCCGGGAAGACGCCCCTGACCGCCGAGAACCTCTCGAAGTCCTACGGCTCCCTGGAGATCTTCACGGGCGTGGACCTGGCGATCGACCGTGGCTCGCGCGTCGTGATCCTGGGCTTCAACGGAGCCGGCAAGACGACGCTGCTGCGCATGCTCGCCGGCGAGGAACAGCCGGACACCGGTCGCGTCGTCGCCGGCCACGGACTCAAGCTGGGTTATTTCGCGCAGGAGCACGACACGCTGGACCAGTCCGCCTCCGTGCTGGACAACCTGCGCCATGCGGCTCCGAACCTGGGCGACACCGCGGCCCGCACCCTGCTGGGCTCGTTCCTGTTCCAGGGCGACGACGTGGACAAGCCCGCCGGGGTGCTCTCCGGCGGCGAGAAGACGCGCCTGGCGCTGGCGACCCTCGTGGCCTCCGGTGCGAACGTCCTGCTGCTCGACGAGCCGACCAACAACCTCGACCCGGCCAGCCGCGAGGAGATCCTCAACGCGCTGCGCCAGTACGAGGGCGCCGTCGTGCTCGTCACCCACGACGAGGGGGCGGTCGAGGCGCTCGATCCCGAGCGGGTCGTGCTGCTGCCTGACGGCGTCGAGGATCTCTGGAATGACGAGTACCGGGACCTGATCACCCTAGCCTGAGCGCCGTGCGCTCAGCGCCGGCGCACCTGCTCGGCGGCGTCCACGGCCGCGTCCTCGGCGGCCTCGTCACTCATGCGCGCGCGGGCCTTCGCCGCCGCACGGGCCTGGCGGCGGCGCTGCGCGGCCATGGGCGCATCGTCGTCGCCGAAGCCCTCGAGCCGGTCGAGCCGGTCGTTGCGGGCCTTCTGCCAGGCCGAGTAGCCCCACACGGCGAAGCCCATCAGCGCGAACAGATACCACTGCAGCGCATAGGACAGGTGCGGGCCCTCGTCGAGGGTCGGCTCCACCTGTTTCTGGGGGTTCCGGTCCGCGGCGGGAGACTCCTGCATCATCTGAACATAGGCGCCCCGCACGATCGGCTCGCCCAACTTCTCCTCGATGGCGGGCAGGTCGATTGAGGCGACCTGGCCCTCGGGCGCATCACGGTCGAGGGCAGGCTCGCCCGGGCGGAGACGACCGGTGACGGTGTGGGCGTCGGGGTCCGGTTGGGGCACCACGTCGGGACGGCCCGGGGTGTTGCCGATCTGCAGCCAGCCTCGGTTGACCATGACGATCGTGCCCTCGTCGGTGCGGAAGGGCACGAGCACCTCGTAGCCGGGGGAGCCGGCCCGGGGCCGGTTGCGCACGATCAGCGTCTCGTCCACCAGGTACTCGCCCTCGAAGGTGACGGGCGTCCACTCGTCCTCGGCGGTGAATCCGGTGACCGGGCGCGGGTTCTCGGCGAAGGAGATCGGCTCGTCGTCGTAGTTCTCCAGCACCCGGTTGACCTGGTGCATCACCTCGACGCGTCGGTCCCACTGCCACTGGGCCAGGTGATGGCACGCGATGGCGAACAGGACGCACACGGCCAAGCCGAACAGCCATGGCGCGGTGCGTAGGAAGGAGAAGTCGAGCCGCTGGTCAGTGTCACGGCGCGCGTGGTGGGCGCTCATGTGCCCTCCTTGTCGATCTCCGCCAGCTCGGCCACGGTGAGCGTCTCCTTCAGGAAACCACGGTCGCCGAGGAATGAGCTCAGGTGCACGCGGTGCTCCTCGCATGCGAGCCAAGTCTTGCGCCGCTGCGGATCGTGGATGCGTGGATTGTTCCACCGCAGCGCCCAGTCGGCGGCGGCGCGGCAGCCGCGTCGCGAGCACGGCAGGGACCCGTCCGCCGCGGAACCGGTGGCGCCGGAGGCGTCGGTGCGCGTTGACCGGTCCGCAGGCGCGCTGTCGCCGAGCGAGCCCAGCAGGTCGAATCCGCTCACACGGTCCTCCCCTCGTCGGCATGATGAGCGTGTCGCCGGTCGTCGCCGGCGGTCAGCGCCCCCGCCGCACCTCGGCCCGTGGGCGCTGCCGGAGTCTCGTCGACAACCTCACCGTCGATCACGACGTCGTCGGAACGGGGGCTGGCCGGGTCCGGGGCGACGGTCAGTGCGGGGGCATCGACCGGTTCGCGGTCCATCTGACCAGCGGTGGGCGGCGGAGCGTTGTTCACGGCGACCACGGCCACATAAGGCAGCACGATGGCCCCGATGATCAGCACGATCTGCAGCCAGCCGTGGGCGAACACCGCCCCGATGAAGCAGGCGGTGCGCACAGACATCTGCACGACGTAGCGGCGCATCCGCGCGTCGCGGTCCGCGCTGCGCGCCGCCGGCGCGGTCGTCACGGAGTGGACGGCGGCGGGACCGCCGCGGACGGCGTGGATCGCCGACATCGACGCACCTCCTGAGAAGTCGGTCTCGACCGGTCACAGACGGCCCGGTCGACCACGGAGGACTGACCGGCGAGCCGGTCCGTCCGGCCCACCAGTATCCCACGTCGAGCCTGCGGAGTCGGTCATCGTTCTCGCGCACGGCGGCCTCGACGGCCTGGTCTGCGCCCGGGTGTGCCCCGCGGAACGTATTGTGGGCGAGGAACGCGCGGGACGAGTCGCCGGACCGTGCGTCGATCCGCCCGATTCCGTTCCCCGAGAGTGCAGGAGCAGTCCCGTATGAGCACCGACGCCACCACCACCCCGACGCCCCGCGCCGACGGAGCCGGGACCGAGCCCACCGGACGCAGCGTCCTGGTCACCGGAGGCAACCGCGGCATCGGCCTGGCGATCGCGCGGGCGTTCCTCGCCGCCGGCGACAAGGTGGCGATTACCTCGCGCTCGGGCGAGGGCCCCGAGGGCGTGCTCGCTGTGAAGGCCGACGTCACCGACTCGGACTCGATCGACGCGGCGTTCGCCGAGGTGGAGGCCGCCCACGGCCCGGTCGAGGTGCTCGTGGCCAACGCCGGCATCACCCACGACCAGCTGCTGCTGCGCATGTCCGAGCAGGACTTCACCTCCGTTGTCGACACCAACCTGACCGGAGCCTTTCGCGTGGTGCAGCGGGCCACCAAGGGCATGATGCGCTTGAAGAAGGGCCGGATCGTGCTGGTCTCCTCCGTCGTCGGGCTGCTCGGCTCACCCGGTCAGGTGAACTACGCCGCCTCGAAGTCCGGCCTGGTCGGCATGGCCCGGTCGATCACCCGGGAGCTGGGTTCGCGCGGAGTGACCGCCAACGTCGTGGCGCCGGGCTATATCGACACGGAGATGACCCAGAACCTCGATGAGGACTTGAAGAAGCAGTACAAGACGTCGATCCCCGCCGGACGCTTCGCCCAGCCCGAGGAGGTCGCCGACGTCGTGACCTGGCTGTCCTCGGATCAGGCCGCTTACATCTCGGGTGCGGTGGTGCCCGTCGACGGCGGCCTCGGCATGGGCCACTGACCGCCGGGACACCAGCGATCGTCGGATCCGCGTCCGCCCTGGACTCGCAGGAATCCCTCCCGCGCAGCCACGGCGTCGCAGCACACACTCCGCAGAAGGAAGAAGGAACACAGCATGAGCAACCAGAAGGACCTGCAGGGCAAGGGCGTCGTCGTCACCGGATCCTCGCGCGGCATCGGCGCGGCGACGGCCGGTCTGCTCGCCGAGCGCGGCGCCGGTGTCGTCGTGAACTACCGGCAGAAGGCACCCCGGGCGAACAAGGTCGTGCAGCGGATCGAAGAGGCCGGCGGCCGGGCGGTCGCGGTGGGCGGGGACGTGACCGTCGCCGAGGACCGCGCCGCGCTGCTCGACGCCGCGATCGAGAACTTCGGCTCGCTCGACGTGCTCGTCCTCAACGCCTCGGGCGGCATGGAGTCCCAGTTCGGCGAGGACTACGCCATGAAGCTCAACCGTGACGCGCAGGCCGCGCTGGCCGACGCCGCCATCGAGCGGATGGACGAGGGCGGACAAATCGTGTTCGTCACCAGCCACCAGGCGCACTTCATCGACGAGGTCGAGACGATGGACTCCTATGAGCCTGTCGCCCGGTCCAAGCGGGCCGGCGAGGACGCGCTGCGCGAGCGCATCGAGACGATGAAGGCCAAGGGCATCGGCTTCGTCGTCGTCTCCGGCGACATGATTGAGGGGACCATCACCGCCACGCTGCTCAACCGGGCCGAGCCCGGTGCGATCGAGGCCCGGCGCGAGGCCGCCGGCAAGCTCTACTCCGTGGAGGAGTTCGCCGAGCAGATCGCGGCACTGGTGGGCCGGACCGACCTCGAGGTCGGCCACACCGAGCTGGTCGGCGGAGCTCGGGACTTCCTGAGCCGCTGATCTGCTGAACCCCGACAGGACGGATGAGAGGTCGCTCGGCCGGCACGAGCTCCGGGTCGGCCCCGTCCGGCTGGGCGGGCCTCGGCGCGTCGGCGCGGGAGTCGGCGATAGTCTGGGCCGCATGACTTCGCCGCAGTTCGATGACCACGACCTGTTCACCCCCGAGCCCGATGCCGTCGTGCAGCTGCGCTCGGTCACCGTGCGCCGCGGCGCCAAGGATCTGATCCGGGACATCGACTGGACCGTGCGCGACGGCGAACGCTGGATCGTGATGGGCCCCAACGGTGCCGGCAAGTCCACCCTGATGCAGGTCGCCGCCGCCCGCATGCACCCGAGTGTCGGCGACGTGGGGCTGCTCGATGAGGTTCTCGGTGAGGTCGACGTGTTCGAGCTGCGCCCGCGCATTGGCCTGTCCTCGGCACAGCTGGCCGGTCAGGTGCCCGGCTCCGAGACGGTGCAGAACGCCGTCGTCACCGCCGCCTACGGCGTCACCGGGCGATGGCGCGAGGAGTATGAGCTCGACGACGAGGGGCGGGCGCTCGCGCTGATCCACCAGTGGGGTCTGGCCCGTCTGGCCCGGCGGCGGTTCGATTCGCTCTCGGAGGGCGAGCGCAAGCGCGTGCTGATCGCCCGCGCCCTGATGACCGATCCCGAGCTGCTGCTGCTCGACGAGCCGGCCGCCGGCCTGGACGTGGGCGGACGGGAGGACCTGGTGCGGACTCTGTCCACGGTCGCCGCTGACGAGGACGCGCCGGCGCTCGTGCTCGTGACCCATCACCTCGAGGAGGTGCCCCCGGGCTTCACCCACGCCCTGCTGTTGCGTGAGGGCGAGGTGGTCCACGCCGGGCCGATCCGCGAGACCCTCACCGACGAGCACCTCTCGGCCGCGTTCGGCCTACCCCTGCGGGTCAGCGAGTCTGACGGACGCTACTCGGCGGTCGCCGCGCGCCGCTGAGGCGCCCGGCCGCCCCCGTCTGAGGGACGCCTGAGATCGTGACGGAGCTACTCACCACTGACGTGCTGGGCCTGGAGGCCTGGCAGGTCCTGCTCGTGCTGCTCGCCGGGTTCTGGGCCGGCACGATCAACTCGGTCATCGGCTCCGGCACGCTCGTGACGTTCCCCGTGCTGGTCGGGGTGGGGTTCCCGCCGGTGACCGCGCAGATCTCCAACGCGATGGGCTTGGTGGCCGCCGGGTTCTCCGGGGTGTTCGGCTACCGTCGCGAGCTGAGCCAGGCGCGCGCGGTCGTGCCGGCGCTGACCAGCGCCTCGCTGCTGGGCGGTCTGGCCGGGGCGGGCCTGCTGATCGTCCTGCCGCCCGAGGTGTTCGGCGTCGTCGCGCCCGTGCTGATCGTCGTCGCTCTGGCCTTCGTGGTGCTCCAGCCCCGGCTGCAGGCCTGGGTGCGCTCCCGCAGTGCCCGTGCCGACGCCGGCGAGGCAGCGGCACGAGAAACCGTCGGCGCTGACGTGCCGCGGGGGCCGGTCACGGGCACGTTGTGGGTGCTGGTGTTTCTGGCCGGCGTGTATGGCGGCTACTTCGTGGCCGCGCAGGGGGTGTTGCTGATGGGCATCCTCGGCGTGTTCCTGCTCGGCGGCACGCTCGTGCACGCCAACGCGGTGAAGACGTGGCTGTCGCTGAGCGTGAACCTCGTGGCGGCCGCCTCATATCTGCTGTTCGCCTCCGACCGGATCGACTGGACCGCGGTGGCCTTGATCGCGGCCTCGTCCCTGGTCGGCGGCTCGGTGGGGGCGCGCATCGGCCGGCGCATCTCGCCGACCGTGCTGCGTGTCGTGATCGTCGTGGTCGGGCTGGCCGGGCTGGTCTCGATGGTGCTACGCCAGGTGAACGGGTCATGAGCGGCTCCCGCGTCGAGCTGCGCTCGGGCGAGGACCTGCGGGACCCGCGCCTGGCCCCGTACACGAGCATGACGGACGCGGCGCTGCGCCGCGCCGTGGACGCCGAGCATGGGATCTACCTGGCCGAGTCGTCACAGGTGGTGCGCCGGGCGTTGGCGGCCGGGCACACGCCCCGCTCGTTCCTGCTCGCGCACCGGTACCTGGATTCCTTCGCGGACGTGCTCGAGGCGCACCCGCACGTGCCGGTGTTCACCGGCCCCGACGACGTGCTGGCCGCCCTCACCGGGTTCCACCTGCACCGCGGGGCGCTGGCGGCGATGGACCGGCCGGTCCAGCCCGATGCCCGTGATGTGCTGGCCGGGGCCTCCCGCGCACAGAGCCCCTCGCCGGTGCGGTCGAGAATCGCGGTGTTCGACGGCCTCGTGGAGCCCACGAATCTCGGTGCGGGGTTCAGGTCGGCGGCGGCTCTCGGGGTCGATGCGGTGCTGATCACGCCGACCTGTGCCGACCCGCTCTACCGCCGGGCGATCCGGGTGTCGATGGGAACGGTGTTCCAGGTGCCGTGGACGCGCGTGGACCCCTGGCCAGGAGGAATCGAGGTCCTGCGTGAGGCCGGTTATGTCGTGGCCGGCCTGACGTTGGAGCCAGACTCGATCTCCTTGGAGGCGCTGGTGCAGGAGGACCACGATCGCCTCGCCCTGGTATTCGGCACGGAGGGCCACGGTCTGCTCGGTGACGTGGTGGACCGCCTGGACAGAAAGGTGATGATCCCGATGATGCACGGGGTCGACTCGCTCAACGTCGCAGCGGCCTCGGCGGTGGCGTTCTACGCGACGCGGTAGGGCTGCTGTGACCAGGCGCGGCAGGCCGCCGGGTATCGTGACGTCAAACCAATCGACACGGTGACGGCCCCGTGGCGCGGAGGAGACGAGTCTATGGCACCGACCACCAAAGAGGCGCAGCGCGTACAGCTGCACAAGACGATCTGGCGCATCGCCAACGACCTCAGAGGCAGCGTCGACGGATGGGACTTCAAGTCCTATGTGCTGGGGATGCTGTTCTACCGCTTCATCTCTGAGAACCTCACGGTCTATATCAACCGGGGCGAGCACGAGGCCGGTGACGCGGCGTTCGACTACGCGAAGATCGCCGATGACCAGGCCGAGGCCGCTCGCCAGGCGGTCGTGGAGGAGAAGGGTTTCTTCATCCTGCCGTCGGATCTCTTCGTCAACGTCCGAGATGGCGCTGCGGGCGATGAGAATCTCAACGAGACGCTGGAGCGGGCGTTCAAGAACATCGAGGGGTCTGCGCTCGGCACGGACAGCGAGGACGATATCAAGGGGCTGTTCGACGATGTGGACGTCAACAGCAACAAGTTGGGGTCCACGGTTGCCAAGCGGAATCAGAAGCTGGTGAAGCTGCTCGACGCGATCGGCGACCTGCCGCTGGGGCGGTGGGAGGACAACACGATCGACTTGTTCGGTGACGCCTATGAGTATTTGATGCAGATGTACGCGGCGAACGCCGGCAAGTCCGGTGGGGAGTACTACACGCCGCAGGAGGTCTCCGAGCTGCTGGCGCGTATCACGGTGGTTGGAAAGACGCAGGTCAACAAGGTCTATGACCCGACCGTCGGGTCGGGTTCGTTGCTGCTGAAGTTCGACAAGGTACTCGGCAAGAACAATGTCCGGCAGGGGTTCTACGGTCAGGAAATCAACCTGACGACGTACAACCTGGCGCGGATCAACATGTTCCTGCACGGCGTGAACTACTCGCACTTCAACCTGGCGCACGGCGACACCCTGATCGATCCGCAGCACTGGGACGACGAGCCCTTCGAAGCGATCGTGTCCAACCCTCCGTACTCGATCAAGTGGGAGGGCGATGCCAATCCGCTCCTGATCAACGACGAGCGGTTCGCGCCGGCTGGGGTGCTGGCGCCGAAGTCGAAGGCTGATCTCGCCTTCACGATGCACATGCTCAGCTGGCTGGCCGTCAACGGCACGGCGGCGATCGTCGAGTTCCCCGGTGTGCTGTACCGCGGCGGGGCGGAGAGGAAGATCCGCCAGTACCTCATCGACAACAACTATGTCGACGCGGTCATCCAGCTGCCACCGGACCTCTTTTTCGGTACGACGATCGCAACGTGCATCCTCGTACTGAAGAAGTCGAAGAAGACTAGCGACGTGCTTCTCGTTGACGCGTCAGCGGAGTTCACGCGCGTCGGCAACAAGAACAAGCTGCTCGAGGAGCATCGGACGAGGATCCTCGAGGCGTTCACGACGCGCGAGCCGCAGGACCATTTCACCACGGTCGTCAGCAACGAGGACATCGCGGCCAACGAGTACAACATCGCGGTGTCGTCCTACGTCGAGGCCGAGGACACCCGCGAGGTCGTCGACATCACGGAGCTGAACGCCGAGATCGCGCGCATCGTGGCGCGCCAGGCTGAGCTGAGAACAGCGATCGACGAGATTGTGGCGACTCTGGAGGACACCCATGCGGCTCGCTGAACTGTTAAACAAGGCTCCAGACACGACGCCGCGGCAAGTTGAGAGCTTTTGGGGATCGGCCGTCGAATGGGATACTGACCCTGACGAGGACATCGAAGAATTGCCTTGGGGGTACCACGAGGAGATCTCAGTCGGTCGAGTGGTGCGAAATCACGTATGTCTTAACTGTCGAGACATTCGTAGTTTTGTTTCGGGCGATAAACTTTCATGCCTCGTTGTAGGTCAGCGTGCTCTGAGCATTGACGTGCCACTACGTTGCTCAGGGTGTGAGGCAACCTCCGAAGCCTGGTTCATAGTGAGAAGTAACCATGACCTCTTGGCTCCATCGCCTGAAATGTATCTCGAACGCTTTAGCGAGAATCGAAGGGATGATGCGGGACATTCATCATCAAGTATTGATGATCTGTTAGAGCGTGCACAGATTGCATATGACGGCCGACTCGGCGCTGGCTCGATGGTCTACCTCCGTAAAATATTTTAGATCTCTATAGCTCAGGTGGCTAACACGGTCGGAGTCGACACGAAAAACAGCAAGGGCGGGCGCCGCACATTTAAGGAAATTCTAAAGGAAGTCGATCAGAAGAGTGGGATCGTTCCGCATGAGTTCTCGAGTAATGGGTATCAGCTATTTAGTGAACTCAGTAATGTCATGCATGGCTCTGCGGATGAAGGCGAGGCACTGAGTAAGTATCGCCCATGTCGACGTCTGGTTATCGGGATCGTCGAGAACATCAGAAATAAGAGCGAGCTGGCCCGGGCCGTGGCGGCGCTTGGGTGGGGTGCGGAGGAGAGCGTATGAACCGAATCGGCAAACCCATTCGGGACCTGTGCCCGGACGGGGTCGAGCACCAGACTCTGGGCCAGGTGGGGGAGTTTGTTCGGGGGACTGGCCTTCAGAAGGCCGATTTGCGTGACGAAGGTTTCCCTGCTGTTCATTATGGGCAGATCCACACCTTCTACGGCGTTCACGCGACCGAGACGAAGTCCTTCACTGATCCAGAAATCGCTGCGAAGCTTCGTCATGCGCAGCCTGGCGACCTGCTGATTGCCACAACGAGTGAGGATGACGATGCAGTTGCAAAGGCGACAGCGTGGCTTGGCGACACCAGCGTCGCCCTCAGCGGCGACGCCTACATCTATCGCCACAACCTCGATCCGAAGTACATGGCGTATTTTTTCCAGTCGACGTCGTTTCAGGATCAGAAGCGGCGCTTCATCTCGGGAACAAAGGTGCGTCGCGTGTCAGGTGCTTCGCTGGAGAAGATCCGGATCCCGGTGCCGCCCCTCGAGGTGCAGCGCGAGATCGTGCGAGTGTTGGATAAGTTCACCCAGCTGGAAGCGGAGCTGGAAGCGGAGCTGGAAGCGGAGCTGGGAGCCCGGCGCGCCCAGCACGAGCACTATCGCCACGCCGCGCTGACGTTTGGCTCCGACGTGGCGATCAGTAAACTTGGCGATCTCGCGAAAAACCTTGACAGTAGTCGCAAGCCAGTAACCCGCGACGCACGTGTGCCCGGTGAAATTCCCTATTACGGTGCGTCCGGAATTGTTGACTACGTGAGTGAGCACATCTTCGACGGGGACTACCTGCTGGTGTCGGAGGACGGGGCGAATCTTCTTGCGCGCTCGACTCCGATCGCGTTCTCGGTCTCAGGAAAAACTTGGGTGAATAACCATGCCCACGTTTTGGAGTTCACCACGTACGCCGAGCGGCGCTTTGTCGAGTTTTATTTGAATTCGATCGATCTTTCCCCGTACATATCTGGCGCGGCCCAGCCGAAACTGAACAAGGCGAATCTCAATAAGATTCCGATTCCGAATCCACCGATGGCTGTGAAGGAGCAGATCGTCGAAGTGCTCGATAAGTTCGACGCCCTTGTCAACGACATCAGCATCGGTCTCCCGGCTGAGCTCGCTGCCCGGCGCAAGCAGTATGAGCACTATCGTGACCGGCTCCTGACGTTCAAGGAGCTGACGGCATGAGCGATGCGCTGGCGCGCACGTACGATCCGATCGCTGTCTCGTTGGAGAGTACGGTCGTCGCGGAGTACGTTCACGACCCGTCGCAGGCTGATGCGTATCAGTCCGAGGCGGCTCTCGAGCGCGAGATGATCCGCCTGCTGGAGTCGCAAGCCTACGAGTACCTGCCCATCACGAGCGAGGCGCAGCTGGTCGCGAATCTGCGGGCCCAGCTCGAAGCCCTCAACGGGATCACGTTCTCGGACGCCGAATGGGAGACGTTCTTCGCCACGAAGATCGCCAGCCAGAACGACGGCATCGTCGAGAAGACCGTGCGTGTGCAGGAAGACCACGTCCAGGTTCTCAAGCGCGAGGACGGTTCGACGAAGAACATCTCCCTGATCGACAAGACGAACATCCACAACAACCGTCTGCAGGTCATCAACCAATATGAGATCGGTCAGGGCGAAGGCGGAGCGAAGCACTCCAACCGCTACGACGTCACCGTGCTCGTCAACGGGCTGCCGATGGTGCACATCGAGCTGAAACGCCGGGGCGCCGAGATCCGTGAGGCGTTCAATCAGATTCAGCGGTACCAGCGGGAGAGCTTCTGGTCCGGGTCCGGGCTGTTCGAGTACGTGCAGGTCTTCGTGATCAGCAACGGCACGCTCACCAAGTACTACTCCAACAGCACCCGCGCGAAGCACCTCAAAGAGCAGCAGAAGTCGTCCGGCGCGAACAACGCCAACAAAGAGAGAAAATCCAGCCACGCCTTCGAGTTCACCTCCTGGTGGGCGGACGCGAACAACAAGAGAATCGCCGAGCTGACCGCGTTCACCAAGACGTTCTTCGCCAAGCACTCGCTGCTGAACATCCTGACGAAGTACTGCGTGCTGACCGCTGACCGCGACCTGCTCGTGATGCGCCCGTACCAGATAGCGGCCACCGAGCGGATCCTGCAGAAGATCCAGATCTCGATGAACTACCGGACCCTCGGCACCGTCGACGCCGGCGGATACGTCTGGCACACGACCGGCTCCGGCAAGACGCTGACGTCGTTCAAAGCCGCCCAGCTGGCCTCCAAGCTGCCGAGCGTCGACAAAGTGCTGTTCGTCGTCGACCGCAAGGACCTCGACTACCAGACGATGCGCGAGTACGACCGGTTCGAGAAGGGCGCGGCCAACTCGAACGCGTCGACGGCGATTCTGAAGAAGCAGCTCGAGGACCCCGGCGCACGAATCATCATCACCACCATCCAGAAGCTGTCGACCTTCATCAAGGCGAACAAGGGGCACGAGGTGTTCTCGGGTCACGCCGTGATCATCTTCGACGAATGCCACCGCTCGCAGTTCGGTGAGATGCACACCGACATCACGCGCGCGTTCAAGCGGTACAACCTGTTCGGCTTCACCGGCACACCGATCTTCTCCGCGAACGCCGGCAGCGGTCGCAACCCTCAGCTGCGCACGACCGAGCAGGCGTTCGGCGACAAGCTGCACACCTACACCATCGTCGACGCCATCCAAGACAAGAACGTCTTGCCGTTCCGCATCGACTACGTCAACACCCTCAAAGTCGGGAACCCCGACGACGCGCAGGTCGCGGCGATCGACCGCGAGGAAGCGCTCCTGGACGTGCGTCGAATCCAGAACATCGTGGCGTACACCCTGGAGCACTTCGACCAGAAGACAAAGCGGTCGTCGAGCTACGAGCACGGCGTCGTGACGAACGTCGCCGCATCAGTGCGACACCGAGGTCAGGCGGAGGCCCTCACACAGCGGAAGCGTGTGCGCGGATTCAACGCCCTGTTCGCCACCGACTCGATCGCCGCCGCACGCCGGTACTACAACCAGTTCCAGCTGCAGATGGAGCAGCTCCCACCGGACAAGCGCCTGAAGATCGGCCTGATCTACAGCTACGGCGCGAACGAGGACGAGGCCGACGGCCTTCTCGACGACGAGGCATTCGACACCTACGGACTCGCAAGCGATAGTCGCTCGTTCCTGGAAGACGCGATCCAGGACTACAACGACATGTTCGGCACCAGCTACGACACGAGCGCGGACAAGTTCCAGAACTACTACAAGGACCTGTCCCAGCGGATGAAGAACCGCGAGATCGACCTGGTCATCGTCGTGAACATGTTCCTCACCGGTTTCGACGCCACGACGCTGAACACGCTGTTCGTCGACAAGAACCTCCGCTCCCACGGCCTGATCCAGGCGTACTCCCGCACCAACCGAATCCTCAATTCGGTAAAGACCTACGGCAACATCGTCTCCTTCCGCGACCTCGAAGAGGAGACGAACGCGGCGCTCGAGCTGTTCGGCAACAAAGAGGCCCGCGGCGTCGTGCTGCTCAAGCCCTACGGCGACTACTACGGCGAGTACGTCGACAAGACGACCGAGCTGCTCACGCGCTTTCCGGTCGAACAGCAGATCGTGGGGGAGCAGGCCCAGAAGGAGTTCATCCAGCTGTTCGGCGCGATCCTGCGGCTGCGGAACATCCTCACGTCCTTCGACGATTTCGACGGCAACGACCCGCTCACCGACCGGAAGCGGCAGGACTACACGAGCATCTACCTCCACCTGCGCGAGGAGTTCACCCGTGAACGCCACAGCGACAAAGAGCGCATCAACGACGACGTCGTGTTCGAGATCGAACTCGTCAAACAGGTCGAGATCAACGTCGACTACATCCTCATGCTCGTCGCCAAGCTCCAGGCCGACCACGGCGACGGGCAGGACAAGGAGATCCGCGCCGAGATCTCACGTGCCGTGGACGCGAGCCCCAGTCTGCGCAGCAAGCGCGACCTCGTCGAGGACTTCGTCAAATCCGTCTCACTCGTCGGCAACGTTGACGAGGAATGGGAGGTGTTCGTCGCGGCCCGACGCGACGCGGAGCTCACAGAGATCATCAAGGCCGAGAATCTCAAGCCGGGCCCGACCCGAGAGTTCATCGATGCGGCGTTCCGCGACGGACAGCTGCGCACGACGGGCACCGAGATCACACGCATCCTGCCGCCCATATCCCGGTTCAACCGCGACGCCGGCCACGGCGACACGAAGCGACGGGTCGTCGACGCCCTGACCCGGTACTTCGAGCGATTCCGCGGACTCGCCGGAGTGAGTGACGAGTCCGAGAGCTGACGTCCGTGAGGCGACGGCGCGTCGACTCCCTCAACGTGGCGGCCGCGACTGCCGTGGCGCTGTGGGAGATGCGCTCCCGTCCGCTATAGTGGGACGTCGGCCCAGACCCGCGACCCGCGTGCGTCCCGGGCCGACGACCTCACCTCTCGCGCACCCTGGCCAAAACCAGGGGCACAAACGAAGGACTTTCCATGAAGGCTGATCTGCACCCCGAGTACCGCTACGTGATCTTCAACGACCTCGCCTCCGGCGAGAAGATCCTCACCCGCACCACCGCGAACTCCGACAAGACGATGGAGTGGGAGGACGGCAACACCTACCCGGTGATCGACGTCGAGATCTCGGCCGCCTCGCACCCGTTCTACACGGGCAAGCAGCGCATCATGGACACCGCAGGCCGCGTCGAGCGCTTCAACGCCCGCTTCAAGGGCTTCGGCGGCAAGAAGTGATCGCAGCGGCCTGAGCCGCTCTCACCGCATGCGGGCCCCATTCCTCCACGCGAGGGATGGGGCCCGCAGTCGTGCGGCCGGGCACTGGCCTGCGTAGCCTGAGTCGATGAGCACTCATCACGGCGAATACAAGGTGATCGGCGGCAAACTCGTGGCCGTCGACCTGACCCTCACCGACGGGCGCATTGCGACCGCCTCCGTCAACGGGGACTTCTTCCTCGAGCCCGACGACGCACTGCAGGACCTGAACCGCGCGCTGCAGGGGCTGCCCGAGGACGCCTCGCACGCGAGCATCCGACAGGCTGTGGAGCACGGGCTGCGCCCCGAAGCCCAGATGTTCGGCTTCGACGCCGCGGCTCTCGCGACGGCCACGCGCCGCGCGCTCGGCCGGGCCACCACCTGGCACGACCACCAGTGGCAGATCGTCCCGCCCACGCCCCTGCCGATCCACATGAACGTCGCCCTCGACCAGATCCTCACCGAGGACGTCGCCGCCGGTCGCCGGGCCCCGACGATGCGCCTGTGGCAGTGGACCGAGCCGGCCGTCGTGATCGGTGCGTTCCAGTCCCTGGCCAACGAGGTCGACGCGCAGGCCGCCAAGGCCCACGACGTGACGGTCTCCCGACGGATTTCCGGTGGCGGGGCCATGTTCATGGAGGCGGACAACTGCGTCACCTACTCGCTCTGCGTGCCCCGCTCGCTCGTCGACGGGCTCGAGACCGCGGACACCTACCCGTTCCTCGACGAATGGACCATGCAGGGCCTCGAGCGGCTCGGCGTGCAGGCCTTCTACCAGCCCCTCAACGACATCGCGACCGATCAGGGCAAGATCGGCGGCGCCGCACAGAAGCGTGTGGGGGAGTCCGGGCTGCTGCACCACGTGACGATGAGCTACGACATCGACGCGGAGAAGATGACCCAGGTGCTGCGCATCGGCCGGGAGAAGCTGCGCGGCAAGGGCGTGGCGTCCGCAAAGAAGCGCGTCGACCCGCTGCGTCGCCAGACCGGCGTCTCCCGGGCCGAGATCTGGGAGACCCTCATGGGCGTCTTCGAACAGCGCTACGGCGCCCGTCGCGTCGAGCTCGATGCGGACACGCTGCGCCGGGCCGAGCGGCTCGTCGCCGAGAAGTTCTCGACCGACGCATGGACCGCCCGCGTGCCCTGACGCTGCCGCGCCCTGACGACGCCGGCCCGGAGGCTACCGGCGCCGGGCGCGCCCGGGGCGTCAGTGCTCCAGACTGCGCTGACGTGACTGCACGCGCAGCGCGCGCCGCAGGGCGTCGGTCTGCTCAATCATCACCCGACGCAGCGCGCCGGGTGCGTCCGGATGCTCGTCGAGCCACCCCTGGGCCGCGGCCAGCGCGGGATGCGCCTGCTGAGCGTCCTCGCCGCCGTCGAGCGCGTCCTGGTGTACCGGGAACAGGCCGAGGATCGTGCGGCTGGCCAGACCGTTGGAGCGCGAGGCCCACACGTGCTCGAGCTGCGGCCAGAACTCGGGGAGCAGAGCGTCCTTCACGGCTCGATCGGCGGTGCCGAAGCCCTCCGCAGTCGCCGAGAGCAGATCGTTGGACAGGGCGGTCCCGGAGGCGTCCGCACCGGACAGGACCGCCTGCCATGCGGCGCGGGCCACGCTCTCAGCGGGCAGGGAGTTCACCGCCACGGTGTGCCAGAGCACGGTCTGCGCGGTGCGGTCACGCTCGAGTTCGGCATCGAGCTCGTCGGCGTCCGCCAGCCCGGTCGAGGCACGCGCCTGCAGCACGAGCCACCGGATCTCCCGGTCGACTTGCAGCTGCGGGGCCCGGTTCTCCGCGTCGGTCACGAGCACCCGGGCGGCGAGCCGGGCGACGTCCGCGTCGTCCCTGCCGAGCTGGGCGAGGACCCGGGCAGCGGCGCGCTGCCGATCCCCGCCGGGCTCGAGCTGCTCCAGGTGCCCGGCCAGCATGGCAGCGAGCTCGGTGCGAAGCTGTACGCGGTCCTCGACGTGGGCGTAGAGCCCGATCGCCGACACCGCCTGCGTCATGACCATCTGGTACACGCCGGGCTCGCGCAGGGAGGCCCCGAGCCGGCCGACGGCCTGGATGAACGCCCGCACGGAGAGCTCTCCGTCCCGGACCATCGACCACAGTGCGGCCCACACCGTTGCCTGGGCCAGCGGATCGGCCACCGGATGGGTCAGCACCGCGTCCAGGGACGCGTCGTCGAGGGCGAGCTTGGCGTAGGTCAGGTCCTCATCGTTGGGCAGGACCAGGCGCACCCCGGCGGCAGGCACCTCGAGCTCGGTCAGGGGTGTGCGCGCCTGACCGGCGGGCACCTCGACCGCCGTCTGCCCGGTGCGCACGAGGGCGCCGGTGGCCGAGGGCTCGAACACGCCCACCTTGAGCACGTGCGGGCGCAGCACTTGCTCGCCCGTGACCGGGTCCGTGCCTTCGTGCACGAGCTCGGGCGTCGCGGGCTGGCCGTCCTGCGACGGTGCGCCGACCTCCACGCTGAGCCGCGGCACTCCCGCCGTGTGCAGCCAGGCCTGCGCCCATGCGTCCATGTCCCGGCCGGAGGCCTCTGCCAGCGCCGCCATGAAGTCCGCGAGCGCGGCATTGCCCCAGGCATGACGCTGGAAGTACCGGCGGGCCGCATCGAGGAACGCCTCGCGCCCCACGAAGGCGGCCAGCTGCTTGAGCACCGAGGCGCCTTTGGCGTAGGTGATGCCGTCGAAGTTCTGCCGGGCCGCCTCGAGGTCGACGATGTCCGCCACGATCGGGTGGGTGGTCGGCAGCTGGTCCTGCACATAGGCCCAGGCCTTGCGGCGGGAGGCGAAGGTAACCCATGACGAGGAGAACTCGGTCGCTTCGTCCACCCCGAGGCTGCCCATGTAGTCGGCGAAGGACTCCTTGAGCCAGAGGTCATCCCACCAGGACATGGTCACCAGATCGCCGAACCACATGTGGGCCATCTCGTGCAGGATCACGTTCGCCCGACCCTCGTACTGCACGGCCGTGGCCCGCGAGGTGAAGACGAAGTCCTCCGTGAACGTGACCAGGCCCGGGTTCTCCATTGCACCCAGGTTGTATTCGGGCACGAATGCCTGGTCGTACTTGCCCCACTCATAGGGGACGCCGAACAGGTCGTGGAAGTGGTCCAGGCCGGCCTTGGTGACGGCGAAGACCCGTTCGGGGTCGAAGTGCTCGGCCATGGTCGCTCGGGTGAACAGGCGCAGGTCGACGGCGTCGGCGCCGGAGGCCGCGTGGCCTCCCCAGCGGTCCTCCCACTGCGTATAGGGGCCGGCCAGCAGCGTGGTGATGTACGTGGACTGCGGCAGCGTGGGCTCGAAGCGCACGCGCACGTGGCCCTCACCCAGGTCCTCACGGGCGCTCTCGGGCCGGTTCGAGGCGAGCACCCAGTCGGCCGGACCACTCAGCGCGAAGACGAAGTGTCCCTTCAGATCTGGCTGCTCGAAGGTGGGGAAGACGCGCCGAGCGTCCGCGGGCTCGTACTGCGTGTACAGGTAGGTCTGTCCGTCGGCGGGGTCCACGAACCGATGCATGCCCTCGCCGGAACGTGAGTAGGCGCTGGTGCCGCGCACCACGACCGTGTTGGACGCCTCGAGGTCGTCCAGGCGGATGCGCGCGTCGCCCGCGACGGCGGCCACATCGAGCGCTCGACCGTTGAGTTCGACGGCGTCGACGGACTCGGCGATGTAGTCCAGATGGGTGCTGGCGCCGGGCTGGGCGCAGTCGAAGCGCACCGTCGTCGTGACCGGGTAGCCTGTTCGGGCGGGGTCCGTGGCGCCGCGCACGTCGACGTCGACCTCATAGGAGTGGACCGTCAGCAGCGCAGAGCGCGCCGCGGCCTCCGCCCGGGTCACATTGGTCCGGTCCAGTTCGGCGGGGCAGGGCACGGGGTTCTGGCTCACATCAGCTCCTGATCGACGACGGGCTCGGCGCCGCGGCGCCGAGGGGACAGTCTACGACCGAGCGTGCGATCCGTCACACCCGCACACCCGCGCGGGAACCGCTCGGCCGACGCGGGCAGCCGGGCTCAGGCGAGCTCGGGGACGTTCTGGTTCTTCATCAACACCGTCAGACCCGAGTCCGTCACGGTGAAACCGCGCGCCTCGTCCTCAGCACGGTCGACCCCGATCCGGGCTCCGGGCGGCACCACCACGTTCTTGTCGAGAATCGCGTTGCGCACCGTCGCGCCCTCGGAGACGACGACCGAATCGAGCAGGACGGAACGTTCCACGACGGCTCCGTCATGGACGCGCGAGTCGGTCGAGACCACCGATTCCGACACGCTCCCGCCCGAGATCACGACGCCCTGAGCCAGGATCGAGTCCGTGGCCGCACCGTCGCGGCCGCGCGAGGAGCGTACGAGCTTGGCCGGCGGGGAGACGGACTGACGCGTGTAGAGCGGCCACGCGTTGTTGTACATGTTGAACTCGGGCACCGGACGCACCAGATCCATGTGGGCGTCGTAGTAGGAGTCCAGGGTGCCCACGTCCCGCCAGTAGTGCGAGTTGCCGCCGGCACCGGGGACCTCGTTCTCGGTGAAGTCGTAGACGGCGCAGTCGCCGGCGTCGACGAATGCGGGGATGATGTCCCCGCCCATGTCCCGTGCCGAGTCGGCGCGCTCCGCGTCCGCGTTCAGCGCGGAGACCAGGGCGTCAGCATTGAACACGTAGTTGCCCATGGAGGCCAGGAACTGGTCCGGGGCGTCCGGCAGTCCCGGCGTCGACTCGGGCTTCTCGACGAATCGCGCGATCCGACGCGGATCGTCCTGCCGGGTCTCGATGACGCCGAACGAGCTGGACATCGACAGCGGCTGCCGGACGGCGGCGACCGAGGCGGACGCTCCTGATTCGATGTGCTGGTCGATCATCTGCTGGAAGTCCATGTGGTAGACGTGATCAGCGCCGATCACCACGACGATGTCCGGGCGGGCGTCATGGATCAGGTTCATCGACTGATAGATCGCGTCCGCGCTACCCGTGAACCACTCCTTGCCGCGGCGCTGCTGTGCGGGCACCGAGGCGACGTAGTTGTTGAGCAGGGTGGACATCCGCCAGGTCTCGGAGATGTGCCGGTCGAGGGAGTGCGACTTGTACTGCGTCAGCACGACGATCTCCCGCAGCCGGGAGTTCACCAGATTGGACAGGGCGAAGTCGATCAACCGATACGTGCCGCCGAAGGGCACCGCGGGCTTGGCGCGGTCAGCGGTCAGCGGCATGAGGCGTTTGCCCTCGCCGCCGGCGAGCACGACTGACAGGACCTTCTTCTGGACCATCCGGTCCTCCATTTCCATCACCGGTTGTCAGAGTCCGGTTCTGTCGGCACCGGCACGCCGACCCACCGGTGCTCCCACACTATCGACGGCCCCGACGCTCGACTAGGTTGTGGGCGTGCGCATCGACATCGTGAGCAAAGAGTTCCCCCCGGCCGTCTACGGCGGTGCTGGCGTCCACGTCGCGGAGCTGACGCGCGTGCTCGCCTCCCGCGCCGACGTGCGCGTCCACGCCTTCGGCGAGCCCCGCGAGCCCGACTTCCACGGGGCGCAGGTGACCAGCCATGCCACCCCGGCCGACTTCGGCGAGGCCAACCCGGCGGTCCAGACCCTGGCGACCGATTTGACGATGCTCGAGGCCCTCGCCGGGGCGGACGTGATCCATTCCCACACGTGGTACGCCAACATGGCCGGTCACCTCGGCGCACTGCTGCACAATGTGCCGCATGTCGTCTCCGCCCACTCCCTCGAGCCGCTGCGCCCGTGGAAGGCCGAGCAGCTCGGCGGGGGCTACCGGGTCTCGTCCTGGGCCGAGTCCACCGCCTACCACGGCGCCGACGGCGTCATCGCGGTCTCCGAGGGCATGCGGCGCGACATCCTCAAGGTCTACCCGGACCTCGACCCGGACGCGGTCCACACGGTGCACAACGGCATCGACACGCACCTGTGGGCGCCGCAGGAGCAGACCGACGCGCTGGCCAAGCACGGCGTCGACCCCGACAAGCCCTCGGTGGCGTTCGTCGGTCGCATCACCCGGCAGAAGGGTGTGCCGCTGCTGCTGAAGGCCGCGCTGCAGCTGCCGCCCGAGGTGCAGCTGGTGATGTGCGTCGGTGCCCCGGACACCCCCGAGCTCGCGGCCGAGGTCGGTGCGCTGATCGACCGGCTGCGCCGTGAGCGTGAGGGGGTCGTCGTCATCGAGGGCATGCTGCCGCGTGCCGATATCATGCAGATTCTGAGCCAGGCCAGCGTCTTCGCCTGCCCTTCGATCTACGAACCGCTGGGCATCGTCAACCTTGAGGCGATGGCCTGCGGCACCGCCGTCGTCGCCTCGGCCGTCGGGGGCATCCCGGAGGTCGTGCTGCACGAAGACACCGGCCTGCTGGTGCCGATGGAGCAGCACGATGACGCGACCGGCACCCCCGTGGACGAGGCGGCGTTCGTCGCTGACTTTGCTGCCGCGCTCACGCGCGTGCTGGAGGATCCGGAGCTGGCCACGCGCATGGGGCGAGCCGGCCGCGAGCGGGCCGTGGAGCACTTCTCCTGGGAGACCATCGCCGACCGCACCCTCGAGGTCTACGAGTCCGTGCTGCGCGTCTGACGCGGTTCCAGGCCCGCGGCGGCCCGGGCGCCGAGGAATCAGGGCGCCGTCACCGGGCGGTCGCAGCCGGTGTCCCCACCCAGCAGGCGCCGGACGTACTCACTCCAGTCATGGGCCGCCGCGTGGGCGATCGCTCCAGCGGACAGGTCCCGCCACGCGCCGCGATCGGCCAGAACCCCCTCCAGCGCATCCGCCCACGCCTCGGCGGAGTTCTCGTCCACGAGGCGGCCGCTGACGCCGTCGTCGACCGCGTGGATCAGGCCGCCGACGCGGTGGGCGAGCACGGCGGTGCCGCATGCCTGCGCCTCGAGCGCCACGAGCCCGTAGGTCTCGGAGAAACTCGGCATGGCCACGACGTCGGCGGCGCGGAACTGGGCGGCCAGGCTCGACGCCGGCACCGGGGTGCTCGTGCTCACCAGGTCCGCGACGCCCTCGGCGTCGGCGAGAGCGAGGATATCCAGCTCCTCGGGACCGGACCGCTCGCCATTGATGTGCAGCACGAGGCCGGGATCGTCCTGTCCCCGCTGCCGGGCGCGGCGTCGCAGCAGCCCCAGCGCCGCGACCAGCACGTGCGGACCTTTGTGCCGCTGCAGCCGGCCGGCGAAGAGCACTCGCAGCGGCTGGGTCGGGTCCTCGGTCCCGGGCCAGTGCTGGTGACCGTCGGGAGTGAAGGTGCCGGTGTCCACCCCCGGTGCGATCGCCTCGACGCGGTCGGGGTCCGCGCCGAGAGTGTCGACGATCACCTGCGCCTCACCGGGGGAGTTGGCGATCAGGCGAGCGGCGTCGCGGGCGATCGCGCGCTCGGTGCTCAGGCGCAGCTCCGGCTCATGGGCCTGCGCGTCCTGGGCGATCTTCACGGCGGCGATCGTGTGCATCGTGTGCCACCAGGGCGCGGACAGTGCCGCGGCGATCTGTCGTGCGGCGGGGGCAGACATCCAGTAGTGGCCGTGCACGAAGCACACCTCGCCCGGGCCCAGCGGACGCCCGGAGACGGGCGTGGCGCGCAGCCAGTCGAGGCAGGCTCGGGCGAACTGCTCGGCCCCCGCGGCCAGCTGGTCCTTGTCGGCGGGGCCTGTCGGTCCCACGGGCAGGGCGACGACGCTCACCCCCGGCATCTGCTCCGGCTCGCGCACGTGCGCCCGTCCCGTGGACGAGCGGGTGAACACGAGCATGCGCAGACCCGCCTCTGCGGCCGCACGGGCGGCGTGCCGCACGTAGGTGTTCATGCCGCCGGCGTCGCCGCGGCCGGGCTGGTCGAGCGGGTCAGTGTGATAGCTCACCGCGATCCCGACGCGGGGCGCCCTCAGCGCCGTGTCGACGGTGTCGAACAGGCGTGCGGCCCGGTCGGCGACCTTCGTGCCGCCCCGGCGTCCGCTCAGCCGTTCGAGGGTGACGACCTGACCGTCGGGATCGGCGAGGGCGGCCGTCCAGTTCGGGTGCTGCTCCTGCGTCGTGCCCGGCTGATTCTGGATGCGGATGTCCCCGACCGCGTCCACCAGCGCCACCTGGTGCAGGGCGGAGGGCGCCCGGCAGAGCAGCCGATGCAGTCCGTCGACCTGCTCGATGGTGCCGTCCTGGGCCGAGGTTCCCGCCGCCTCGAGGAACGCGGCCACCGTCTGCGCGTGCGACCGACGTTCGGCTGCGGCGTCCGCGGTGACCAGCCCCAGCCGTTCGCGCAGTCGAAGATGCGCTCCGGTGAGGAAGCCAGCCGTGGGAGGAAGATCATGCGTCGTGACGGCGGCCAGGCACAGTCGTCGATACCGGGCGGGGGAGCGGGGCCCGGCCTCGTCCTGTTCGAACCAGAGGATCGAGGTGCCGAGCACCCCGGCCTCGCTCAGGCGGCGCTGCACCCAGGGCTCGAAGGTGCCCAGGTCCTCGCCGATGACGACGACCCCGGCCCGGTCGGCTTCGATCAGCAGGCACGCCAGCATCGCCTCGTGGTCGTAGCGGACGTAGGCGCCCTCGTGCGCCGGGGAGCCCTCGGGCACCCACCAGAGCCGGAACAGGCCAAGCACATGGTCGATCCGAAGCGCTCCGCAGTGGCGCATGACGGCGGCGAACATCTGCCGCAGGCCGGCATAGCCGTGCTCGGCCAGCACGCGAGGGTGCCACGGATGCTGTGACCAGTCCTGACCGAGCTGGTTGTACATATCCGGCGGTGCGCCCACCGACATGCTCCTGACCAGCTGGTCCCCGAGCAGCGCGAGGTCCGCCGCATGGCGGTCTGCCCCGACGGCCAGGTCCAGCATGAGCCCCAGACGCATCCCGGCCGCTCGCGCGCGTTCCTGGACCGAGGCCAGCTGCTCGTCGGCGATCCACTGACACCAGCGGTGGAACTCCGGATCCGGATGCGCGCCCGGACGGTGCGCGCACCACCGGGCGAACTCGTCGAGGTCCGGGCCCTGGTCTCGGCAGAACCGTCGGAACGTCGTCTCTCGATCAGCTGACCGCCCCTGGGCCCACACCAGGGCCAGCGCGGCCGCCTGGGCGGGTTCGGTAGCCGCGCGATCGATGCGCCCGGTCTGCTCGAGCCTGGCCTGCAGGTCCGCACCGACGCGGTGCAGCCGCGCCTGCTCGTGGTGCGGCAGCCTCTGGAACTCCGGGATGTCGCGGACCCGCACGTAGCCGGTGTTGAGGAATCGGCGGCTCACGGGGGAGTAGGGAGAGTCCACGGGAGCCTGGCCGGGCGCCTGGCCCGGGTCCGTCGCGTGCAGGGGGTTCACCAGCAGGAAGTCCGCTCCGTGCTGTGCCGCGTGTTCCGCGAGGGAGCCGGCGTCGGCCAGATCTCCGTGACCCCACGAGCCGTGCCCGTGCGCATCGCTCGAGGTGACCGAGTACAGCTGCGCGGCCACACCCCAGCCGCGGCGGTCGAGGAAAGCGTCGGCAGTGGTCAGGCGCGGTGGCGAGCACAGCAGCGTGCTGTGCGCCTGGTCCTCGGGGCGGCCCGGCGGGCACACCCGGACCACGAGCGTGTGGACACCGCTGGGCACATCGTCGGGCACCGTGACCGACAGGCGCACGCGCTCCACGCCGTCCACCGTGCGGGTCGTCGCCGACTCGTGCCGGTCGACGGGGTCGGCCGGGGACGGCGAGCCTGTCGGTGCCGCGACTGTGGCGGCGCCGACGGGGAGCGGGCGTGCGGCGCTGTGTCCCTCGAGGCTCAGGTGCGCCCGGACATAAGCCGCCTCCGACGCGGCCACGTGGATCTGCACACACGATTGCTGGCCCTGCACGCAGACCACGGTGGGCGCGATGCGTCGAGTCCACAGCGCATCCTCGGCCGCCGTGATCGCCGCCTCGACTCGGGCGGGGTCGACAACGGGCCGACGCGGATCCGCCGCGGGCGCGGACACGTCCACGTCGAGGGCAGCCAGCACCCGCAGCAGGGCCGCGTCGGCGACCGTGGTGGGCACCCCGTGCTGGTCGTCGTAGACGGGCTGGACGCCGTGGAGCCGGGCGAGCCGATGCAAGGCGGGTTCCGAGGCATGCTGCGGGATGCTCACCGTGATCCTCCTGGGACGATGCGGTCGCGGCACCGGATCGGACCGGCGCGTCGAGACACACTCTAGGCGGGGCCGTCGTACCGATGCGGACTCAGCCGAAACGGACGAAGGCCCCGGCGGTTCCTGAGGGGAAACGACCGGGGCCTTCGTCGATGAGCGGTGCGCGAGGGGGGACTTGAACCCCCACGCCCTTAACGGGCACAGCGACCTCAACGCTGCGCGTCTACCAATTCCGCCACTCGCGCTCATCACGCTGCTCCGAGCTGACGTGCGGTCCAGACCGCTCGCCTCTCGAAAGGCAACTCGAGAAGACTAGCACACGCGTTCGGGGATAGCCTAATCAGCATGGATGAGAACCGCGTCACCGACCAGGGCGCCCCGCGGGGCGTCACCGACACGGATCCGGCGAGCGCGTCCGGCGGTCCCGCAGCCGACGTCGTCCGCCTCTGCCGCGAGCTGATCCGCATCGACACCACCAACCGCGGCGGCAACGTCTCGGTCGGCGAGCCCGAGGCGGCCGACTACTGCGCGCGCTGGATGCGTCAGGCGGGCATGCGCCCCCGATTCTTCGAGTCCTCCCCGGGCCGGGTGTCCGTGATCGGGCATCTGCCCGGCTGGGACCCCGACGCCCCCGGCCTGGTATTGCACGGACACACCGACGTCGTGCCGGCCGAGGCCGAGGAGTGGAGTGTCGACCCCTTCAGCGCCGAGATGAAGGACGGCATGATCTGGGGCCGCGGCGCCGTCGACATGAAGGGCATGGACGCCATGATCCTCTCGACGCTGCTGCACCTGGCGCGCACCGGACAGCGCCCGCGGCGTCCCCTGACCGTCGCGTTCTTCGCTGACGAGGAGGCCGGCGGCGTCTACGGCGCTCAGTGGATCGTGGACAACCACCCCGAGGTGTTCGACGGCTGCACCGAAGCGATCAGTGAGGTCGGTGGCTTCTCCACCCAGGTGGGCGACGCTCGCGCCTACCTGGTGCAGACCGCGGAGAAGGGCCTGGCGTGGCTGAATCTCACCGCCGTGGACCGGCCCGGCCACGGTTCGGCTCAGCACCCGGACAACGCGGTGACCCATCTGGCGGCGGCGATGCATCGCATCGGCACCCATCAGTGGCCGCTGGAATACACCAAGACGACCCGCATGCTCCTGGAGCAGGTGGCCGAACTGACCGGAACCGTGTTCGACGAGGCGGACCCCACGCCGCAGCTCGAACAGCTCGGACATGCCATGAGCTGGGTCGCCGGGACGCTGCGGACCTCCACGAACCCGACGGGCCTGACCGCCGGGTACAAGCACAACGTCATCCCGTCCACCGCGACGGGGACCGTCGACATGCGCCTGCTGCCCGGATCGGAGCAGGAGGCGCTGGCGACCGTCGCCGAGCTGGCGGGGGAGCACGTGACGGTCGAGCCGGAGCATCGCGATGTGGGGCTCGAGACGCCGTTCTCCGGCGATCTGGTCGAGCTCATGGTGACCGCCCTGCGTGCCGAGGACCCGGAGGCCGAGGTGCTGCCGTTCATGCTCGGCGGAGGCACGGACAACAAGTCGCTCTCGCGGCTCGGGATCACCGGCTACGGGTTCTCCCCGTTGCGCCTGCCGCCGGAGCTCGAGTTCACCTCGCTGTTCCACGGCATCGATGAGCGTGTGCCGGTCGACGCCCTCGAGTTCGGATGCCGGGTGCTCGAGCGCATGCTCGAACCGCGTGCGGAAGCCTGACCGACCGTCCTCGCCTGCGCGCCTGGAGCCACGGGGCGCCGCCCGAACGGCCCCCGGGCGACCGGCGCGGTCGGGCGGGGTCTGGTGGGGCCGGGCGGTGCGGAGTACGGTGAACCCATGAGCACAGATCCGCGTGTCGCCCTCGAGGCCCTGCAGGCCGCCCTGACCGAACACCTCGTCGCGGCGCAGAACAGCCGCGGGGAGGACGATCCCACCGTCGAAGCCGCGTTCTTCTCGATCGCCGACGCCTTCGAGGCCTATGAGGACGCCCTCTATGATGCGACCGGTGAGGTCACGCCGCTCGACGTGTTCGAGGACGACGAGGACGAGGACCTCGACGACGACTGAGCCGGCGTCGAACCGATCCGCGCCCGGGGCGGGTCGGCACGTCCAGGCGGAACCCCGACCCGTGCCGTACAGTGACCCGTCGTGAGTTGGATCGAAGCAATCATCCTCGGCCTGGTCCAGGGCCTGACAGAGTTCCTGCCCATTTCCTCGTCCGCGCATCTGCGCATCGTCGGCGAGTTCTTGCCCTCGGGAGACGATCCCGGGGCCGCATTCACGGCCATCACGCAGCTGGGCACCGAACTGGCGGTGCTCATCTACTTCTGGCAGGACATCTCACGGATCATCGCGCGCTGGTTCCAGGCATGCCTCGGCAAGCTGCCGCACTCGGACCCAGACGTGCGCATGGGCTGGCTGATCATCATCGGCTCGTTGCCCATCGCGATTCTCGGCCTGCTGCTCGAGGACTGGATCGACTCCGAGTTCCGCTCCCTGTGGATCACAGCGACGATGCTCATCGTCTTCGCGATCCTGCTCGCCGTGGCGGACAAGAAGGGTCGCCAGCACCGTCCGCTCAAGGAGCTGACCGTCAAGCACGGCATTCTGTACGGCTTCGCGCAGGCTCTGGCCCTGATCCCCGGCGTCTCTCGTTCCGGCGGCACGATCACCGCCGGTCTGGCCATGGGATACACCCGTGAGGCCGCCACCCGCTACGCGTTCCTGCTCGCCGTGCCGGCCGTGTTCGCCTCCGGCCTGTACAAGCTGGCCAAGGCGCTCACGGACAGCGGCGCGGCCGAGGCCGCCCCGTATGGAATGGGCGAAACGCTGCTGGCGACCGTCATCGCCTTCGGCGTCGGCTACGCGGTCATCGCATGGCTGATGAAGTTCATCTCCTCCAACTCGTACATGCCGTTCGTCTGGTACCGCATCGTCCTGGGCCTGGCGCTCTACGTGATGCTCGGCACCGGCATGATCACCGCCTGAGCGTGCCGTGTGACCGCCGACTCCCGGCCCGCCGCGCCGGGCACGGCGCGGCCGCGTCCGGCACACTGACCTGACCCCATCGACCCGCCCCGCGTCCCCGCCGTCTCGAGAGGATCCGAACACCGTCATGCACTCGTGGACCGACCCCGCCCCGCCGCGTATCCGCCCTCACGACGATCGCCTGGAGCTGTTCGACACCTCGACGGGGACCACGCGCCACCCGGGCAATGACGCCGACTCGGCCTCGTTGTACGTCTGCGGCATCACCCCGTACGACGCGACGCACCTGGGACACGCGAACACCTACGTGGCCTTCGATCTGCTGCACCGCTATTGGCTCGCCGCGGGCCTCGAGGTGGCCTACACACAGAACGTCACCGACGTCGACGACCCGCTGCTGGAACGGGCTGACGCGTCCGGGGTCGCCTGGGACGATCTGGCCCGCGAGCAGACGGACCTGTTCCGCACGGACATGCAGGCGCTCAACGTCCTCGCCCCGCACCACTACCTGAGCGTGTCGGAGACGGTGCCCGCGATCGTGGCCGCCGTCGAGGCGCTCGTCGAGCGCGGCCTGGGCTATCGGGTGCCGGGCGGCGACGGCGAGCCGGACGGGGACGTGTACTTCGACACCCGCGCCGCCGAACGCCAGACCCCCTGGCGCCTCGGCGCGATCGGGGCGCACGACGAGGACGAGATGCGTCGGTTCTTCGCCGAACGCGGCGGGGACCCTGATCGTGCGGGCAAGCGGGATCCGTTCGACCCGCTGCTGTGGCGTGCCGCCCGTGACGGCGAGCCGTCGTGGGACGGCGGCACGCTCGGTGCGGGACGTCCGGGCTGGCATGTCGAGTGCTCCGTGATCGCCCGGTCGACGCTGCCGGCACCGTTCACGGTGCAGGCAGGCGGCTCGGACCTGCGGTTCCCGCATCACGAGTTCTCTGCGGCGCATGCCACGGGGCTGGACGACGCCCCGCTTGCGCTGACCTACACGCATTCGGGGATGGTGGGCCTTGACGGGCAGAAGATGTCCAAGTCGCTGGGCAATCTGGAACTCGTCTCCCGGCTGCGAGCGGCGGGTGTGGACCCGGTGGCGATTCGCGCCGGTCTGCTCGACCACCACTACCGCTCCGACTGGGACTGGTCCGCTCAGGTGCTCGAGCGTGCGCAGGCCCGCGTCGCGGCCTGGCGGCAGGCCCTGGCAGCCGAGCGTCCGGAGGACGCCGAGTCGTTGCGGCGGCAGATCGTCGAGGCGCTGAGCCGCGACCTCGACGCGCCCGCTGCGCTGGCCGCGCTCGACCGGTGGGCCGACCAGGCCCAGGCCCGGACGGCCCAGCAGGGCCACGCCGAGGGCAGCGGACCGGGCACCGATGCTCTCCCTGCGGGGGCGGACGCCGCCGGAGTCACCGAGGTCGTCGACGCGCTGCTCGGGCTGCGCTTGCGCTGAGCCGACAGGCGTCTGCCGGGCTCACGTGCTGCGGCGCCCGCGCAGATAGCGTTCGAACTCCCGGGCGATCGCGTCGCCGGAGGCCTCGGGCATCTCCTGCGCGTCGAAGGCCTCCTCGAGCTGCCGCACGTACGCCGCGATGTCCGCGTCGCTCTCGGCCGCCTCATCCACGCCTCGCTGCCAGCTGTCGACCTCCGCTTCGAGCTCACGGGTGTTGACCTGCACGTTCAGCAGGTCCTGATGGGCCTGCACGAGCGCGAGCAGCGCCTTGGGCGAGGGCGACTGCGCCACGTAGTGCGGCACCGCGGTCCACAGCGCCAGGGTCGGGAAGCCCGCCCGCGCCGCCGTCTCCGCGACGACGCCGATGATGCCGGTGGGCCCTTCATAGGTGGGCTGCTCCGCGTCCACCGCGACGCGCAGGTCGACCTGCGCCGATGACAACTGCGCCGGCAACGGCCGTGTGTGCGGGACATCGGCGAGCAGGGAGCCGACCGTCACGATGGCGTCCACCCCCCACGACCGTGCGGCGCCGAGCAGTTCGTCAGTGAATGAGCGCCACCCGACGTTCGGCTCCACCCCGGTGCACAGGCGCACGTGCAACCCTGCCGGGTCCGCCGCGTCCGGGCTCACGGGCCGTCCCCGGGCATCGAGGTGCGCCTCGTGCACGTTCACGCACGGCCAGTCGATCGTCCCCAGTCCGTCCGCATCGCGGTGCACGACCGGGCGAGTCACCTGGAAGTCGTAGTACTCGCCCGTGCACAGCGTCTGGGTCCGGGGCGCCTCCCACTGCTCGCGCAGGGTCTCGAGAGCCCCGCTGGCGGCGTGGCCGGCGTCGTTCCACCCCTCGAAGGCCAGCAGCATCACGCGTGGTGCACGGACGCCCGCGTCCACCTCGTCGACGGTCGCGGTGAGATACGCCCGGAGGGGACCGAGCACGTCGTCAGGCCGCTGCCTGGGCTCCAGATCACTCATGCTCGCCACCCTAGACCCGGACCTCGCCGATAGGATGGCCTCATGCCCGCTTCGCCGCAGCCTCGCCTTCCCGACGCCGTCCTGTGGGACATGGACGGCACGCTTGTGGACACCGAGCCGCTGTGGAACGAGGCGCAGCGTGAGCTGGTGGCCGACCATGGCGGCACCTGGACGCAGCAGCTGGCCGAGTCCCTGGTGGGGCAGGCGCTCGACGTGGGCGCCCGCCGCCTCCAGGCAGCCGGCGTGGACCTGCCGGTGGAACGCATCATCGACGTGACGATCTCCCACGTGATCCAGGCGGTGCGCCGTGCCGTGCCGTGGCGTCCCGGGGCACTCGAACTGCTGCAGGACCAAGCGGCTGCGGGGGTCCCAGGAGCGCTCGTGACGATGTCGCACGCACCCCTGGCGCGCGTGCTGGCTGAGCACGCGCCCGCCGGTTCCCTGCGGATCGTCGTCAGCGGCGACGAGGTCTCTCGTGGCAAGCCCGATCCCGAGGCCTACCGGCTGGGGCTCTCGCGACTGCGCCAGCTGCGTCCCGACCTGTCGCTGCAGCGCTGTGCGGCCGTCGAGGACTCTCCGGTCGGCGTCGCCGCGGCGACCGCGGCCGGGCTGCCCACCGCCGCCGTGCCCTCAGTGCTCGCGCTGGACCCTGACGCCGGCACCGTGCAGTGGGACACCCTCGCTGGCCGTGGGCTGGCGGATCTGGCCGACGTGGTGGCGGCCCACGGGTCCATGGCGACCCCACCCCGCCGCGACCCCCGCACCGGCGACGGGGCCCGGTGAACGGCCGCGGGCTGATCGATGGGATCCCGCTCGGCGTCCTCCGTTTCGGCGGGGCAGGCGCGGCGCCCGGTGGGACCGGCACGCCCGTGCGCCTGTCCTGGTCCTGGTTCCTGATCGCCGGGGTCATCATGCTCCTGTTCGGCCCTCGGCTCGCCGCCGGCGGGCTGGGCCCGGCAGGCCACGCGGTCGCCGCCGGCTACGCGGTGTGCCTCGCGGCGTCCGTGCTCGTGCACGAGGCCGCCCACGCCTGGGCCGGCGCCCGGCACGGCCAGCACGCCGAGGAGATCGTCCTGACCCTGTGGGGCGGGCACACTCAGTTCCGCCGATCGCTCGCCTCGCCGCGGGCGACGGTTCTCGTCGCCGTGGCCGGTCCCGCTGCCAACCTCGTGGTGGGGGTTCTCGCATGGACGGTGCTGACCGTGTTCGACCCGAGCCCCGTCCCGCGACTGCTGCTGGAGATGACCGCGTGGGCGAACCTGCTGCTGGGCGGGTTCAACCTGCTGCCGGGCACGCCACTGGACGGGGGACGGGTCGTCGAGGCCGCCGTCTGGACGCGCACCGGGTCTCGGGCGCGCGGACTGGTCGTGGCGGGCCAGGCCGGTCGCGTGGTGGCGGTCTGCCTCGTCGTCGCCGTGCTGGTGCCGCCCCTGCTGCCCGGCGTCACGGCCCCGTCGTGGTGGATTCTCGCGGTCCTGGCCACGGTGTGCGCGACGCTGTGGCAGGGGGCAGGACACGCGGTACGCCACGGCAAGGACGCACTGAGCGCCGAGGCCCTGGACGTGGCCGCCCACATCCGACCGGCCCGGGCTGTCTCCGCGCACCTGAGCGTGGCTCAGGCCCGCACGCTGGCCGGCGCGCAGACGCTCGTGGTGTTGGCCGACGATGACCGCCCCGTCGGGCTCGTCGACGCGGCGGCCCTGGCCCGCGTGCCCGAGGCCCAGGCGGCGCACACCCCCCTCGGGGCCGCCGCCGTGGCTCTGGGCCCCGGAGCGCTCGTGGTCGCCGAGAGCCTCTCGGCGGCCGGACCCGACTTGATCGACCGGCTGCGCGGCACGGAGACTGCGCAGTGGGTCGTCCTGGACCACGAGGGCCGCGTGCTCGGGGTGCTCCCGCGCGCAGCCCTGCCGACCCTGTCGCGGCCCGCCGGCCGCGGCCCCCGAAGGAGAGAGACGTCATGACCCACCCCACCGGAGTCAGCGCCCGCCGCGGACCGCTGCGCGCGGGCCAGCGCGTGCAGATCAAGGACGCGAAGGGCCGACTGAACACGATCACGCTGATCCCCGGCGGAGAGTTCCACAGCTACCAGGGTGTGCTGCGCCATGACGATCTGATCGGCGGGCCCGAGGGCGTCGTCGTGACGAACTCCTCGGGGCGCGATTACCAGGTGCTGCGTCCGCTGCTCAACGACTTCGTGCTGTCCATGCCGCGCGGGGCGACGGTCGTCTATCCGAAGGACGCCGGGGCGATCGTCCAGCAGGCGGACGTCTTTCCCGGTGCGACCGTCGTCGAGGCCGGCGTCGGCTCAGGCGCCTTGTCGATGTCGCTGCTGCGCGCCGTCGGCGACCAGGGGCGGCTGTACTCGTATGAACGGCGGGAGGAGTTCGCGGAGATCGCCCGCGCCAACGTCGAGTCGTTCTTCGGGGCCGATCATCCGGCATGGTCGATCCACGTCGGGGACGCCCAAGAGAAGATGCTTGAGGTCCACGAGCCGCACACGGTGGACCGCGTGGTGCTGGACATGTTGGCGCCGTGGGAGTGCGTGGACGCCGTGGCCACGGTGCTCGCTCCCGGCGGCGTGTGGCTGAACTACGTGGCGACCGCGACGCAGCTCTCCCGCGTCGCCGAGGCCATCCGCGCCTCGGGGAAGTTCACGCAGATCGAGGCGAACGAGACGCTGCAACGCGGCTGGCACCTCGACGGACTGGCGGTGCGCCCCGATCACCGCATGGTGGCCCACACCGGGTTCCTGCTCACGGCACGCCGTCTGGCCTCCGGCGAGGAGGCCCTGACCATGAAGAAGCGGCTCAAGGTTTCCGGGTTCTCCCGCGAGGACGTCGAAGCCTGGACCCCCTCCGACGAGTCCCGATGGACGCCGCAGGCCCTCGGCGAGCGCCCCCGCTCAGACAAGAAGGCCCGGAAGAACCTCAAGGAGGCCCGCCTGACGGCCCGCCGGGCTCGTGCGGCCGAGCAGGGCGTCGATGCGTTCGGGCGGGCGCTGCCGGGGGAGGAGGCATGAGCGTGCCCGGGACGCAGGACCAGCCGCGCCGGGACTCGGCCCGGATCGAAGCCGATCGGCTGCGTCGACAGCTCGAGGCCGCCGCACGCAACAACCGTCGGATGGTGGAGCTGCTCGAGGCGACGCGGCAGGAGATCACCGAGCTGAAGCAGGCGCTGGAGACGGCGACCACCCCGCCGTTCACCGTCGCGACGCTGCTGGCCGTGCACGCACCCCGCGCCGCCCGCACCGGGGTCGAGGCCGAGGCGGTGGCCCGCGGGGGAGCGGACGTGGTGCAGAACGGCCGTCGCCTGTGGGTCGGGATTTCTCCGCTGGTCGACCCCGCGTCCCTGCGACCGGGCGACGAGGTGCTCATGGACGAGTCGAGCCTCGTCGTGGGGACGGCCGGTCCCATGACGGCCGGGCCCCTGGCCCGCGTGCGCGAACGCCGCGAGGACGGTCGCCTCGTGGTGGACCTGGGCGGGGACACGGAGCGCGTGGTGGCCTGCGGCCCGGACCTGGAGGCCGTCACGCTCGGCCGGGCCGATGCGGTGCGGCTGGACTCCCGGCAGGAGTGGGCCGTGGAACGCGTCGAGCTCTCCGATGTCGACGACGTCCTGCTCGAGCAGGTCCCGGACGTCACCTACGCGGACATCGGCGGGCTGGGCGCGCAGATCGCCCAGATCCGAGAGGCCGTAGAGATCCCGTTCCTGCACCCCGAGCTGTACCGGCAGCACGGGCTGCGCGCCCCCAAGGGGATCCTGCTCTACGGTCCGCCGGGCACGGGCAAGACGATGCTGGCCAAGGCCGTCGCGCAGTCTCTCTCACAGCACCGCCAGGGCGGGCGCCCGCCGCTGTTCTTGAACATCAAGGGTCCCGAGCTGCTGAACAAGTACGTCGGCGAGACCGAGCGCCAGATCCGGCTGATCTTCGAACGCGCCCGAGCCCAGGCGGACTCGGGCACGCCCGTCGTGGTGTTCTTCGACGAGATGGAGGCCCTGTTCCGTACACGTGGCTCGGGGGTGTCCTCGGACGTGGAGACGACGATCGTGCCGCAGCTGCTGGCGGAGATCGACGGCGTGGAGTCCCTCGAGAACGTGATCGTCATCGGCGCCTCCAACCGTGAGGACATGATCGACCCTGCCGTGCTGCGGCCCGGACGCCTCGACGTGAAGATCCGCGTGGCGCGGCCGGACCGCGACGGCGCCGCGCAGATCATGGGCACGCACCTGAGCGATCAGGTCCCGGTGCACCCGGACGAGGTCGCCCACGCCGGATCGCGGCAGGCGGCTCGGACGCGGATGATCGAACGGACCGTGGACGCGCTCTACGCGCGCGACCGTGCCGCGGCGCTGGGTCAGCTCACCGACGTGACCGGCGCCGAACACATCGTGCACCTGTCGGACCTGGTCTCCGGCGCCGTCGTCGCCGACGTCGTGGACCGGGCCAAGCGGCACGCGGTGCGCGACCTGATCGACGCGGACGGCGCCGAGGCGGCGCGCGGGGTGCGCACCGAGCATCTGCTGGCGGCCGTGGCTGCGGTCCAGGACGACCAGCGCGACATGCTCGCCGCCGTCTCGGTGGACCAGTGGGCCCAGACCGCCGGCTGGCGCGGTCCTCGACTGACGAGCCTGCGGGTGCTCGGCGAGCAGGAGGCGGGGCGATGAGCTGGTCGGTGCGCGGCACCACGCCCCAGTCCCTGTCCGGGCCTGCCTCCGCGTCCCACCGGCCGGGGTCCTTCCCCGCGTGGGAGAGCCAGGCGCCGGGCCTGGCCGCGGGCATGCCGGACGTGCCGCCGGGCGGCCGCGACGCGGCCGGCTGGGGTGTGCACCGGGTGATGGGCACCGAGACGGAGTTCGGCATCCACGCCCCGACGAACCCGCACGCCCGGCACACCGTGCTCTCGGTCGAGTTGGTCAACGCCTACGCCGACCTGTCCACGCGGTCGGGGCTGCCCGTCGCCGGCACCGAGTGGGACTACACCGGGGAGTCCCCGCTGATCGACGCACGGGGCTGGCGCATGCCCCGCTCGGCGGCCCACCCGAGCCAGCTGACCGACGAGGCGCTCGTGGGCCCCGACGGCGAGCCCGTGCACCTGCTCAACTCCACGGTGCTCGCCAATGGAGCCCGCTGGTACGTCGACCACGCCCACCCCGAATACTCGGCTCCGGAGACCACGAACCCGTGGGAGGCGATGGTCTGGGACGCCGCGGGGGACCGGATCGCCCAGGCGGCGGCCGAGCACATCGCCGCGACGCAGCACGGCGCCCAGGTGCGGGTGTACAAGAACAATGTCGACGGCAAGGGCGCCTGTTACGGGGCCCACGAGAACTACCTCGTCGCCCGGGCGCTCGACTTCGACGAGCTCGCCGCCGTGCTGCTGCCGTTCTTCGCCGCCCGACAGGTGCTCGTCGGCGCTGGCCGGGTCGGCATGGGCGCCGAGGGCGAGGAGCCTGGATTCCAGTTGAGCCAGCGCGCGGACTACATCGAGGAGCAGATCGGCCTCGAGACGACGATCCACCGACCGATCGTCAACACCCGCGACGAACCGCACGCGAACGCCGATGCGTACCGACGGCTGCACGTGATCATCGGCGATGCGACGCTGAGTCAGCACGCGACGTGGCTGCGCATGGGCATGACGGCCCTCGTCCTGGCGATGGCCGAGGCCGGCACCGCTCCGCGGCTCGAGCTGCTCGACCCGGTCGCCGCGCTGCGGACCATCAGCCGGGACCCGAGCCTGCGCGCGAGCGTCCCCGCCCGTCGGTGGTCCGCCGACGGCACATCCGCTGAGCGGGTCGAGTTGAGCGGGGTGCAGATCTTGGCCGAGTACCGTGCGGCGGCGCGGGCGCACTGTGCTCGCTTCGGCGCCGACGCGGCCACGGACCGTCTGCTGCGGGCCTGGGAGCAGGACCTGGAGGACGCACGAACCGATCCGCTGCGCTTGGCAGACCGCGTCGACTGGGCCGCCAAACTGCGTCTGATGCGCGGCATGATCGACCGCGCCGGAACCGGGTGGGCCGACCCGCGCCTGGCGATGGCCGACCTGCAATACGCGGACCTGAGTACGAGCCGGGGGCTGCACGCCCGTCTGGCGTCCTCGGGGACGGTGCGCGAGCTGGCGGAGCCCGAGCGCATCGCGGCGGCCGTGCAGCGCCCGCCGCGCACCACGCGCGCCTGGCTGCGGGGCAACCTCGTTGCCGCGCACTCGAGCCAGGTCGTGGGCGCCGCGTGGGACTCGCTGCTGCTGCGGCTCGAGCCGCAGGCACCCCTGTGGCGGCTGAGCCTGGCCGAACCGCTGCGCGGTCGAGCAGCCGAGCTGCCCGCGTGGTGGCACGACGACGACCGTGGGCCGCGCCCGAACCCCCGACGACTTCGCGAGGAACTCGAGCGTCTGCTCGCGACGAGGAGGGACTAGGCCCGCGCCGCCGGGGCCATCAGAGACGTTCCCAGGCGGCGACGGGACCGGGGCACAGCCGGAACATCGGGTGCAGCTCGGGCACGTGCTCAGCCTCCCACCGACGGAGCACCTCGGGGCTGCGATCGGCGAGCTTGGCGCGCAGGTGACGCCACTCGTGGTCGCGCTGGCCCGTGGTGGCGTCGATCCGCAGGTGCTCCGCCAGGCCGCCGCCAGGGCCGAGGCCCGCGGGCTGGTCGATCCGGGTGCGGTCGAAGCGGTAACCGCGCGCGGCCGCTTCCTCGGCCAGCCCCGTCAGGAAAGCGCCGACGGACTCGAGCGGGCGCGACTGAGCGCGGAAGCGCTCCAGTTGCGGGTGGGAGCGGTACCCCCGGGTCCGGCCCGCGAGGACGGCCTGGGCGAGCAGGGCCTCACGCCAGGCACCGGTGAGGCCGGGGCGGTCGAGATAGCGGGGGTGCAGGGTCCACAAGCGCATTCGTCCATCCTGGCACCGGCGCCGCGGCGACGCGTAGGCTCGAGGTCGCGGCAGGTTCCGGGCGCAGAGCGCGTCCGCGCCGCCGCGTCCCGTCCCCGAGCGCCAGGAGGCGACCATGGCCCAGCAGAACCTCAGCCCGCAGGAGCCGCAGCGCAGCGCGAGCACCCAGGACGCTGCCGGGCAGCCCACCGCCGTCCCGGAGGCCGTCGGCCAGAGTCAGGAGCGGGCCCAGCAGCAGAGCGCGGGCCTCGACGGCCTGCTCGATGAGATCGACTCGGTCCTGGAGACGAACGCGGAGGACTTCGTGAAGGGCTTCGTGCAGAAGGGCGGCCAGTGAGCTCCGAGACCCGACGCGTCCTCGGGCTGGAGACCGAGTACGGACTCCATCACTGGAACCCCGAGGGCCGGCCGCTGCCGGCTGAGGAGGTCGCCCGGTACCTGTTCCGCTCGATCGTGGAGTGGGGGCGTTCGTCCAATGTGTTCATGCCGAACGCGGCTCGGCTCTACCTCGACGTCGGTTCGCACCCCGAGTACGCGACCGCGGAGTGCTCGAGCCTGACCGAGCTGATCGCGCAGGACGCGGCCGGCGACGCCATGTTCCGCGAGCTCGCTGCCCAGGCCGAGGACGCTATGTCCCGGGACGGCATCGGCGGCAGCGTCCACCTGTACCGCAACAACGTCGACTCCGCGGGCAATTCTTACGGATCCCACGAGAACTACCTGTTGCGCCGGGGCACCGAGTACCGACGCCTCGCCGAATCACTGGTGCCCTTCCTGGTGACGCGCCAGCTGCTGGTCGGGGCCGGCCGTGTCGTGCCCGGCACGCACCCGTCCGACGCGGAGTCGAGCACGGGACGGGCGGCCCACTTCGCGTTCAGCCAGCGCGCGGACTTCATGGAGGAGGGCGTCTCCTCGGCGACGACGCGAGCGCGACCGATCATCAACACGCGGGACGAGCCGCACGCGGACCCGTCCAAGTACCGGCGTCTGCACGTGATCGTCGGCGACTCGAACCTCGCCGAGCCCACGCACCTGCTGCGCTTCGGCGCGACCGACCTGCTGCTGCGCATGCTCGAGGCCGGCCGGGGACCGCGTGAGACCGAGCTGCGCCATCCACGGCAGGCCATTCGGCAGATCAGCCGCGACCTGACCGGACGCACCGCGATCGAGCTGCGCTCTTCGGCCGTCACCACGGCCCTGGACCTGCAGCGCCGCTACCTCGAGCACGCCCAGCGCTTCGTCGACGCCGAGGGCGCCCACCACGACGCGGTGCCCCGCGTGCTCGATTTGTGGTCCCGCACGCTGCAGGCCGTCGACTCGGGGGACTTCACCGGCATCGACCGGGAGATCGACTGGGCGATCAAGCACCGCGTGCTCGAGGGCTACCGCCGTCGACACGGTCTGGACTGGGACGCGCCCCGCCTGGCCCAGATGGACCTGGCGTTCCACGACATCACCCGAGGCCGGGGGCTCTTCTCGATGCTGCGCCAGGCCGGGCAGGTCGAGCGCGTTGTGACGGACGCGCAGATCGAGCACGCCGTCGCTCACGCTCCCTCCACGACGCGCGCGGCCGTGCGGGCCGCCTTCATCGCACGGGCCCGGGAGCGGGGATTGCCGTACACGGTGGACTGGACACACCTGAAACTCGAGGAGCACCCGCGGCACGCGCTGAGCCTGAAGGACCCCTTCGACACGGACCAGACGTGCCTGGACTGGCTGTTCGATCTGATCGACGCGCCGGTCTCGGGCAGGTCATGATCGCGGCAGCGTCGCTATGGTGGGGCCCATGAGCACACAGATCCGCCGACCCCACCGCGACGGGACCCGCGCCCGGCGCCGCCTGAGCGCCCTGTCACTGGGCCTGAGCGCGCTGCTGTTCGCCACCGCCTGCGGCGCCGGTGAAGACCCGAACGCGTCCGAGCAGAGCGAGGGCACCTCCTCCGCCGTGGAGAACTCCGAGGCCGGCGCGTCCGGGCAGAAGGAGGATGGTCAGGGCCAGGATGCGTCGGCGTCCGAGGGCGGAGACGAGCAGAAGGACGAGGCCAGCAAGAAAGACTCCTACGAGCCGGCCGCACAGGGTGAGGGCTCCGGCGACACCGAGGCGCTGTCCTCGCTGTCTTTCTCCATGGACGGCAAGAAGCCGAAGATCGAGGCGAAGACCCCGCTGAAGGCCGAGGAGCCGAGCACGCGCGTGCTCGCCGAGGGCACGGGCGAGCAGGTGAGCGAGGGCGACATCGTCGCCCTGTCCAGCGTCGCGGTGGACCCGAAAACGGGGGAGCAGCAGGCCGACAACTTCGCCGGCCCATCCGAGGTCTTCACCGTCGACAGCCAGCTCAAGGAACAGAACGCGGTCCTCTACCGGGCGCTGCGCACGGCCAAGCCCGGCTCGGTCGTCGCGTATTTTGTGCCCGGTAGCGGTGACGGGCAAGCCCAGGGCGCCGCGCAGGACCAGCTCGTGGTCTTCCGCGTCGAGAAGACCCTGTGGTCGCCGCCGAAGGACGACTCCGCGAAGCCCGAGAAGCTCGAGGTGGAGCAGCTGCGTGAAGGCGACGGCGACGAGGTCTCCGCGCAGGACCAGGTCACGGTCCACTACACGGGTGTCACGTGGAAGGACGGTCAGGTCTTCGACTCCTCGTACGGGCGCGGGCAGCCGGCCACGTTCCCGCTCGACGGGGTCATCGAAGGGTGGTCCGAGGGCCTCGAGGGGCAGAAGGTCGGCTCTCGCGTGCTGCTGACCATCCCCGCCGAGCAGGCCTACGGTGAGCAGGGCAGCCCGCCGAAGATCGGTCCGAACGAGCCGCTGGTCTTCGTCGTGGACATCCTCGAGTCCGGTCAGGCGCAGAGCCCATCGTCCTCGCCGGAGAAGCAGGACGAGGGCGCCGAGTCGTCCGAGGAACCGGAGACCTCAGAGAAGTCCCCGACGTCGCAGAAGCCCCAGGACTGAACCGACGCGGTGACCCCGCCGCACGGCTGCGAGGCACACCGCCTCGAGCACCCCACCATCACCAGGAGAGAGACCATGTCCTTCGGACAGCGCGATTACGACCGCACCCGCCCCGAGATCGACTTCCCGGGGGAGAACCCGCCCACCGAGCTCGTGATCGAGGACCTGATCCCCGGCACCGGCGCCGAGGTCGTGCCCGGCTCCACCGTCCAGGTGCACTACGTCGGCGTGTCGTGGTCCACGGGCGAAGAGTTCGACGCCTCGTGGAACCGCGGCACCCCGCTGCCGCTGACCGTCGGCGTGGGCCAGGTCATCGCCGGCTGGGACCAGGGCCTGATCGGGATGAAGGAAGGCGGCCGCCGCCGCCTCGAGATCCCGCCGCACCTGGGCTACGGCGCCCGCGGTGCCGGATCGGCCATCGGTCCGAACGAGACGCTGGTCTTCGTCTGCGACCTCGTCTCCGTCTCCTGAGCTGACGTGGCCGCCGCCGTCCCCTCTCGGTCTCTGCTCGACCCCGTCGAGCGGGTCATCTCGGTGCTGTGCCTGCTGCTGTACCACGAGCGCGGTCGCAGCCGCTCTCAGCTGCGCCGCGAGGTGGAGGGCTATCAGGGCGACGACGAGTCCTTCGAGAAGCTCTTCGCCTGGGACCGCCGGGTGCTCTCCGAGCTGGGCGTGCGGCTGATCGAGCAGCAGAGCGATGACGAGGAGCCGGTGCTGCGGGTGGACCACGATGCGCTGACCCTGCCGCGGATCGACTTCGACGAACCCGAGCGGCGCGCCCTCGAACTGGCGGCCACGGTGTGGGACGACGACGCGTTGCGACGCGACGTCTCCCGCGCCGTGGGGCTGCTCGTCGCTCCGTCGTCGGCACCGACGCAGCAGGCCGTCATGCCGCGGGTGGTGCCCCGTTCCACGCCACGGCTGGACACGCTCATGGCGGCGGCCGTCGAGCGCCGCTGGGTGGGCTTCGACTACCGCGACGCCCGTGGCGCCCTGTCTCGGAGGCGGGTGCGCGCCTGGGCCACGGTGCGCGTGTCCGGTCAGTGGTACCTGGTCGGCTGGGACGCGGATCGGCACGATTCGCGCACCTTCCGGCTCTCGCGGATCGAGACCGATCCGCGGCCCGAGCAGGGCGACCCGGCGGAGCAGATGAGCCTGCCCGGACCAGACTTCTCCCTGCGCGAGGTGCACGACCGGCTGCGGGGCGAGGAGGAGGCCGACACCCTGCGCGTGTGGGTCCAACCCGGACGCGCCCAGTCGGTACGGGTCGCCGGCGTGCCCGCGCCCGGCGCCGAGGACGAGGCGCCGGCACCGGGCTGGGAGGCCTACGAGATCCCCGTGCCCGCCCACGACGGGCTGGAGGAGATGCTCGGCGAGCTGCTCGGTCGGGCCCTGCCCGATGCTCAGGCCTCGTCGGCACGTCAGCGTCTGGGCCGCTGGTGGGAGCAGGCCCGCCGCGTCCATGCCGGGTCCCCGGACGAAGCGGTGCTGCGCGCGGTCGAGCAGATGCGTCCGCCCAAGCGGGGACGCCGACGCTCCTCCGCACTGGACTGGGCCGCGCGGTTCCTGGACATTGTGGGGATCGCCAACCGCGAGGGCGGGGTCACGCGCGCCGAGCTGCGTGAACGATTCGGTCTGAGCGAGGCCGAGCTCACCACGCACCTGCAGCTGCTGCGTTTCTGCGGTCTGCCGGAACGCTACTACGCCGGATGGCTCTTCGAGGTCGTTGAGGACGGCGACGTGGTGCGGATCGAGCAAGCCGAGGACATCGATGCTCCGCTGCGGCTGACCCGTCCTGAGGCCCACCGGCTCATCGCGGGCCTGGCCACGGTCGAGCAGATGCCGCATCACGATCCCCGGCTGGGGCCGGCGGCACGGCGCGCGGCGGACCGGATCCGCGTCGAGCTGCTGGGCGAGGACGCACCGGTCGGCACCAGCGCCCACCAGGGAGGCAACGACAGCGGCACCGGTCACGACGAGACAGCGGCGAGCCCGGCACCGGCGCCCGTGAGAGCCGGGTCCGATGCCGCGGAGCCCAGCACCGAATCGGTGGCCGCCGTGGCGACGTTCTGGGATGTGCGAGCAGACCCGGACGTGGTCCGCGTGCTCGACCAGGCAGTCCGGGACCGGCGCGTGCTGAGCGTGTCCTATCACTCGGTCCACGGCGACCGGCACAGCACCCGCGTGCTCGAGCCGGTCGAGCTGTTTCAGGAGGGACCGCGGCTGTACCTGTCCGCCTGGTGCCGCGTCACCGAGCAGGCGCGGACCTTCCGGGTCGACCGGATCACCCGGCCTGAGGCCACCGACGAGACCTTCTCGCCGGGACGTCGGCACGCTGCGGTGGCGACGACGGCGCGACCGGATCACAAGCGAACCGAACTGACCGCGGTGCTGCGCTTCGCGCACCGGATCGCCGACCTGGCCGACGAGTACGGGCCGGTGACGCAGGCCCGGCTCGAGGACGGTTCCCGACTCGTGGAGGTCGGGCTCGTCGACGCCGCCGTGGCGCACGGCCTCGTCGGCGCGCACGGAGGCGACGTCGAGGTCATCCTGCCCGCCGCGCTGCGGGTCCAGACACGCGAGCGGATCGACGCCGCTCTGACGGCGCTGGCGGACGCGTCCGCCGGGTAGGCTAAGCCCCGAGACCACCGACGAAAGGAACTCACCATGCTCGCAGGGATCAACGGGTGGCAGCTCGTCATCATCCTGGTGCTGGTCGTGCTGCTGTTCGCAGCGCCGAAGCTGCCCGCCATGGCCCGCAACCTGGGCCAGTCCATGCGCATCTTCTCCTCCGAGGTGAAGGAGATGCGCAACGAGGGCAAGGAGAAGAAGGCGAATTCCGAGGCCACCGGCGAGACCGTTCCGGGCGAGACCGTGGAGAACCACGCCGAGAAGCGTCCGCAGGCCGGCGACACCGGTTCGCACAGCGCCGACGGCGACGTCCGCTGATCCGTCGGATCAGGGAGTGTCGCTGAATCCATGACCTCACAGTCCACACCGCACGAGGCCCCCGTCGCCCAGGGCGGGATCTCCGCCGAGGCGGAGCCCGACCGCGCCGAGCAGGTGCGCGCCGACGCCCCCGGACGCACGCGCGGGCGACGCAGGAAGCCGAAGAAGCCCAAGAACCCGAACGGGGAGATGCCGCTCAAGGAGCATCTCAAGGAGCTGCGCGACCGGCTGATCAAGGCCGCGATCGCGGTCGTCCTGGGCGCCGTCGTCGGCTTCATCGTCTACAAGCCGGTCTTCGAGACGGTCACCAAGCCGATCGCGGAGGCCTCGGGCGAGGGACAGCTCTCCGCTGTCACGTTCGACACGGTGGGTGCGCCCTTCGACGTCATGCTCCAGGTCGCGTTCTTCATCGGTGTCGTCGTGTCCTCGCCGGTGTGGCTCTACCAGATCTGGGCGTTCATCGTCCCCGGACTGAAGCGCAACGAGAAGAAGTACGCGATCGGCTTCCTCTCCGCGGCCATCCCGCTGTTCCTGCTCGGCATCTTCCTGGGCTGGCTCGTGCTGCCTCAGGCCGTCATCTTCTTCTTCGGGTTCACCCCGGAGGCCGGCGCGAACATGATCCCGGCGCAGACGTACATCCCGTTCGTGCTGCGTCTGCTGCTCGCCTTCGGCGCGGCTCTGGTGCTCCCGGTGCTGCTCGTGGGCCTCAACATGCTCGGCATGCTGCCCGGCCGCACGATCGTCAAGCACTGGCGGATCACGGTGTTCGGCATCGCCGTCATTGCGGCCCTGGCCGCTCCCGGCGGTGACGCGATCTCGATGTTCTACCTCGCCGCGCCGCTCGTCGTGCTCTTCGGCGTGGCGATCGCTCTGTGCCTGGTCAACGACAAGCGCCGATCTCGTCGCCGCAAGGTCGATGAGGCCCGGCTCGAGCAGGAGATCGCCAGCGGTCCGAAGCCGCTGCACGAGCTCTGAGCCGCACCTCGCTGCGCGCCCGGCGCCGCACCGTATCGACCACGTCGACACGGTGCGGCGCCGTCGTCGTCTCAGGCCCGGATCGGCACGTAGGGTGAGCCCATGTCCGACGTCCCGCAGCCTCATGACGACTCCGCGCCCAGCCCGGCGGAACGCTATGCCGCGGCCCGACGACGCCGCGCCCACCCCGCCAGCCGGACGGCCGCGTTCGAGGCCTCGCTGGGCTTCGAACTGGATGACTTCCAGCGCCGAGCCTGCCATGAGGTCGAGGACGGCCACGGCGTCCTCGTCGCCGCGCCCACGGGCAGCGGGAAGACCGTGGTGGGGGAGTTCGCGATCCACCAGGCCCTCGACCAGGGACGACGGGCCTTCTACACCACCCCGATCAAGGCCCTGAGCAACCAGAAGTACGCCGATCTGGCCGCCGTGCACGGGGCCGAGCGCGTCGGGCTGCTCACCGGCGACACCTCCGTCAACGCGGACGCGGACGTCGTGGTGATGACCACCGAGGTGCTGCGGAACATGCTCTACGCGGACGCCCAGGCCCTGACGGACCTGGGCTGCGTCGTGATGGACGAGGTGCACTACCTCGCGGACCGGTTCCGCGGACCGGTGTGGGAGGAGGTCATCATCCACCTGCCCGAGCACGTGCAGATGGTGTCTCTGTCAGCGACCGTCTCGAATGCGGAGGAGTTCGGCGCCTGGCTGGACACGGTCCGCGGCGCCACCACCGTGATCGTCTCGGAGCACCGGCCGGTCCCGCTGTGGCAGCACGTGCTGGCCGGCGGCCGTCTCTACGACCTCTTCGCCGAGGACGTCGCCTTCGAGGAGACCGCCGAACGCGACGTCGCGACCCTGCTCAACCCGGAACTGGCGAAGCTGGCCGCGCAAGCCTCGCGCCAGGGCGAGCGCGCCGACTGGGGACGCGGCGGCCCGCGCGGAGGGCGTGGTCAGGGCCGAAGCGGCAGGAAGAAGAGCCGTCACACCGGTGGTCGATCGGGCGGGCGTCCGAACGGATCCCGGGGCTCGGCCGGCGGCCGCGGCCGGCACCGTGAGGCCGCGCTGCACAGCGATCGGCCCGTGAGCTCCCGCACGGGCCCGCGCGAGCACCGCACGGCTGGTCTGCGGACCTCACGAGCCGAGACCGTCCGGGTGCTCGACCGCGAGGCCCTGCTGCCCTGTATTACCTTCATCTTCTCCCGGGCTGGCTGCGACGCCGCGGTGGAGCAGTGTCTGGGGTCGGGCCTGGACCTGACCACGGCCGCCGAGAAGGCCCTCGTCTACGAGCGCACCGACGCGGTCGCACGTCGCCTTCCGCCGGAGGACCTCGAGGTGCTGGGGTTCTGGGCGTGGCGCGACGGCCTGGCCCGTGGCTTCGCAGCGCACCACGCCGGCCTGCTGCCGCCGCTGAAGGAGGCCGTGGAGGACCTGTTCGTCGCGGGCGCGGTGAAGGCGGTGTTCGCCACCGAGACCCTCGCCCTCGGGGTGAACATGCCCGCCCGCTCGGTGGTGCTGGAGAAGCTCGAGAAGTTCAACGGTCAGAGCCACGTGGACGTGACGCCGGGGGAGTACACCCAGCTCACCGGCCGCGCCGGCCGCCGAGGGATCGACGTCGAGGGCCACGCGATCGTCGCATGGCGGCCAGGACTGAACCCGTCGGCCGTGGCCGGCCTGGCCTCCCGACGCACCTATCCGCTGGACTCGTCCTTCCGGCCGACCTACAACATGTCCGTGAACCTGTTGGCCCGGGTGGGACAGCAACGGGCCCGCGGCATCCTCGAGTCCTCCTTCGCACAGTTCCAGGCCGATCGATCCGTCGTGGGGCTGGCCCGTCAGGTGCGGTCGAAGGAGACCTCCCTGGCCGAGTACGCCCAGGCCATGGAGTGTCATCTGGGGGATTTCGGCGACTACATGCGTCTGCGCAAGGAGCTGGCCTCGGCCCAGAAGGCCGGCAGCCAGGGACGTCGACGCGCGCACATCGCCGCGCTGAAGCAGTCACTCTCCGAGCTGGCCGTCGGCGATGTGATCGACTTGCAGCAGGGCCGGGCCCTCGGGTCGTGCGTCGTGGTCTTCCCCGCCCAGAACCCGCAGAATCCTCGCGTCGGTCTCATCACGGACGCGGCGCAGCTGCGGCGCATCACGATCGATGACCTGGCCGACCCGGTCGAGCCGATCGCCGCGGCGGCGTTGCCGCAACTGGTGCAGGTGAAGTCACCGGCGCAGCGGCGCGACGTCGCCTCGGCCATGCGCGAGGCCTTGCGTCAGGGCCGGCCGCCAACCTCCGGCGGCGCCGGATTCCGTCCCCGACCGGCCGAGCCTGAGAACCCGCGCGTCGAGCAGCTGCAGCGGGAGCTGACCCTGCACCCGTGCCACGTGTGCGAGGACCGGGAGGAGCACGCCCGCTGGGCCGAACGCTGGTGGTCTCTGCGCCGCGAGGTGACCACGCTGCGCGAGCGCATCGCCGGTCGCACGAACACGATCTCGCGCACCTTCGACCGTCTGGTCGGGCTGCTGCGCACCTACGGATACGTGAACGAGGACGCCTCGAGCCCGCGCACGGCCCTGGCCGATCCGGGACAGGCGCTGCGCCGCATCTACGGGGAACGGGATCTGTTGATCTCGCTGGTGCTGCAGGACGAGTCGACGTCACGACTCACGCCCGAGGACTGGGCGTGCGTCGCCGCACTGCTGGTCTACCAGGGCAAGTCGGACCGCGATCGCGGCCCGGCGGTCATGCCGACCGCACGGCTGCAACGCGTCCACGACGCCGCCGAACGCCTCGAAGCGCGGCTGCACGACGATGAGGCAGCCGCCCGGCTCGAGGGCACACCGCCGCTGGACTCCGGCCTCGTCGCGCCGATGCATCGGTGGGTCCGCGGCAAGAACCTCAGCGACACCCTGCACGGCTCGGACCTGGCCGCCGGCGACTTCGTGCGCTGGGCTCGGCAGGTGGTGGATGTGCTGGGCCAGCTGGCGCAGGTGCCCGGCGATGACCGTCGATCCCGCTCCTGCCGCAGCGCGGCCGATCTGGTGGCCCGCGGCGTCGTGGCGACGTCCCTGCCGGCCTCGGTGACCGAACGCGTCGGCGCTCACGACGCCGAGCGGCCGATCGACCAGGACGAGCCCGAGCGGCCGGGGCAGGACTAGGTGTTGTGGGTCATGAGGTTCTTGGCACGAGGGCCGGGCTGAGATGAGACGAGTGGGCCTCTCCCGCAGGATGGAAGTTCCTACACCACCCATCCGCGCAAAGAGACCCACTCATGACTCACGCTAATGCACCCCTGACTCCCACCGGCCGTCTCAGGATGGTCCAACGCCACCTGAACGACGGCATCCCCCAAGCGCACGTGGCAGCCGAGTTCCGCGTCAGCCGCCCCACGGTGGCCACCTGGGTGGCCCGCTACCGCGCCGAGGGCGAGGCAGGACTGCAGGACCGCTCGAGCCGGCCCCACCACTGCCCCGCCCAGCTCGACACCGCGATCCTGGTCGAAATCGAGGCCCTGCGCCGGGACCAGAAGTGGTCCGCCCGACGCATCCATCACCACCTCGTCTCCGAAGGCCACCAGCTGTGCCTGCGCACCGTGGGGAGGTGGATGCACCGGCTGGGCATCTCCCGGTTGCGAGACCTCGCGCCCACGGGTGAGGGCCTGCGCCAACGACCACGGAAGATCACCGCCCGCGGCCCGGGGCACATGGTGCACATGGACGTGAAGAAGATCGGGCGCATCCCCGAAGGGGGAGGCTGGCGTGCTCACGGCCGGGACTCCGAGAACGCGCGAGCGGCCAAACGCGGGCCTGGCCGACGGGTCGGGTACACGTACCTGCACTCGGCGATCGACGGGTACACCCGCCTGGCGTACACCGAGGCGTTGGAGGACGAGAAGGCGGTGACCACGATCGGGTTCTTCTGCCGGGCGAGGGCGTTCTTCGCCGCCCACGGCATCACCGTGGACCGGGTGGTCACGGACAACGGGAACAACTACCGGGCCGTGGACTTCACCCGGAAGGTGGTCTCGCTCGGGGGCCGGCACCACCGGATCCGCCCCTACACCCCGCGTCACAACGGGAAGGTCGAGCGGTACAACCGGCTGATGGTGGACGAGGTCCTCTACGCCCGCCCGTACTCCTCAGAGACGGCCCGGCGTGAGGCCCTGCAGGTGTGGGTGAACCACTACAACTACCATCGGCCTCATACCTCCTGCGGGAACATCCCGCCGGCCTCACTGGCCCCGGCGCGAGTCAACAACGTCAGGCCCTCCTACAACTAGGCTGGCCCAGGTGAACCCCCTGATCCTGCACAACGGCATTATCCACTCGCCCACGGACCCGTACGCCACCGCCCTGCTGGTCGAGGACGGGATGATCGCCTGGCTCGGTTCCGAAGAAACGCACACCCAGATCGCCCCCGAGGCCGAACGCGTCGACCTGGAGGGGGCCGTCGTCGCCCCGCTGTTCGTCGACCCGCTTGTCCTGGCCGCCTCGGACCTCGACGACTCGGCCACGAAGCACGGCGGCAACGGCGCCCTGGCCCGTGGCGTGGGCACGATCACGGTCCTGGCCGCCGGCGGCACATCGGGGCAGCGCTCCTGCTCACCGGCCCCGATGACCCTGCTGTACCGCGACCTCGACGCCGTCGCGACCGGCGCGCTCGGCGTCTGGGTGCCCACCGACGAGCTGTCACAGACGGACGTGAACGAGGCGCTGATCCAGGCCATCCAGGCGGGGGAGCAGCCCTACCTGGCCTCCTCCGCCGGCCACGACCCGCAGGCCCGCGCGCAGGCTCAATGCCGAAGCCTCACGGCCCTGCGCGCAGCCGAGCAGCGGCTCGGCGTACCGGCTCTGGGACGAGTGCGGCCGCGACTCGTGCTCGACGGGCGGCTCGACGACGAGGACACCGCCCTGCTCGGCGCGACGGCCAGCTCCGTGACCGTCATGCCCTCCCAAGGCCGGCTCGACGCCCCGATCGGATCGCTCCTGGCGGCAGGCGTGCCGGTGTGCCTGGGCCCCGAACCCGGCACGAGCCCGTGGGAGGCGATGCAGGCGGCCCTGCATCACCCCGAGCCGGCCGAGCGGGTTTCGGCGCGCTCTGCCTTCGCCGCATGCACGCGTGCCGGCCTGCGCGCCGCCGCCGCGGGCCCCTCCGTACACGCGGCTCCGCCGACTCGTCTGGCCGTGTCCGCTGCGGCGGACCTGGCCGTGTGGCGGGCGGACGCCGTCGGGGTGCAGGCCCCGGACTCGCGCGTGGCCGCCTGGAGCACGGACACCCGAGCAGGAACGCCGCTGCTGCCCGACCTCGAGGACGGGGCCGCCCCGCCCCGCCTCATCGCGACCCTCGCCGCGGGGCGCACGGTCTGTGGGTCGCTGACCTCCGCGTGAGGGTTCCGTCCCTATACTGGCTCGAATGACCGGTGCGGGCGGCCTCATGCTTGCCGCGCGCCAGACACCGACTGGAGGGCGGAGACCACCATGCGAGTTCTGACCATCATCCCCACGTACAACGAGATCGAGTCCCTGCCCCTGACGCTGGGTCGGCTGCGCACCGCGGTGCCGTCCTCGGACGTGCTCGTCGTCGATGACGGCTCCCCGGACGGCACGGGGGACTGGGCCGACGCCACGGCTGCCGAGGACCCGCAGGTCCACGTGCTGCACCGCGCCGAGAAGAACGGGCTCGGCGGCGCTTACATCGCCGGCTTCCGCTGGGCGCTCGAGCGCGGCTACGAGGTGCTCGTCGAGATGGACGCCGACGGCTCGCACCAGCCCGAGCAGTTGCCGCGCCTGCTCGAGAAGGTGCCTGAGGCCGATCTCGTCATCGGCTCGCGCCGCGTGCCCGGGGGCAAAATGGTGAACTGGCCCGCGCACCGCAAGCTCATCTCGATGTGCGGTTCGCTGTACCCGCGTCTTCTGCTCGGCCTGAACCTGACCGACATCACCGCCGGCTACCGCGCCTACCGGGCGAGCGTGCTCCAGGAGATCGACCTGGACGCCGTCCAGTCCAAGGGATACGGCTTCCAGGTGGACATGACCTTCCGCACCGCGCGCCTGGGTCGACGCATCGTCGAGGTGCCGATCACCTTCGTCGAGCGGAAGCTTGGCGAGTCCAAGATGTCCGGGGGCATCATCGGTGAGGCCGTCGTCAACGTCACCCGCTGGGGCCTGCAGGCACGCGCCGCGAAGCTGCGTTCGCTGCTGGGCCGCTGACCGGGACGCGACGGCCCGGAGCGCGGGGCTGTCCGCACACACGTCCGCAGACACACAGGGCCCCGCATCCTCGCAAGGATGCGGGGCCCTGCCGTGTGTGGCCGGGTACCGGTTCAGGCCTCGGCGGACTCGCCGCGCTGGGCACGCAGCTTCGCCAGCTGGGTCTGGAAGGTCTCCTCGAGCTCCTCGAGCGAACGCCGCTCCAGCAGCATGTCCCAGTGGGTGCGCACGGGCTTCTCATTGCCCTCCTCCGGCTTGGCGCCGTCGACGAGGAAGGCCTCCTTGCCGGTCTTGGTGGTCCAGGTCGCCGGGATCTCCGCCTCGACGGAGAACACCACGACCACGGATTCTCCGTCCTCGCTGCGGTACTCGACGCGCTGGCGGGCCGCCGGCTCGACGCCGGCCTCCGACTCGAGGGACTGGGCGCCCAGCCGCATGCCGCGAAGGCTTCGATCGCTCACGTACTCACTCCTTGGTCAGTCGCACTGTGCGTCGTCGCAGACGCCCCGTCTTCGGGGCGTGACACGACGACCACCTCGTTCAACGCATCATTGTCCCACGGAATTTCCCTCGTCCTCGTCACGACCGGCCGGACGAGTGCCCGGGGCGGGTGCGCCGTCGGCCGCCTCACCGACGGGCAGATCGAGGTTCTCAGGCACGGCCAGCGCTTCGTCGAGCGAGGTCATGCGCATCTCGTCCGCGGTCATCGCGCGGGCGGTCATCGACTCCATGACCCCCGTCGAGCGCAGGCCTTCGGCCGTCGTCGGTCGGGAACGGCGCTCGGCTCGCGAGGTGTCGGCGGCGGGAGCCTCGGAGGCCCCGGCCGAGCTCGTCGCGGGCGCGGCGTCGGGTCGTCCGGGGCGCTCACCCGGTGCCTCGGGCGAGTGCGTTCGCGCCGAGGCGTCATCGTGGGCCGAGCGAGCGGCGGTGCCGGCAGCGGGGGACCGGTTGGACTCGAAGAGGCTGCCCACGCCCTTGAGTGCGTCCGAGAGTTCCGAGGGAATGACGAAGACCGTGTTGGACTGTCCGTCGGCGAGCTTGGGCAGCTGCTGCAGGTACTGGTAGGCGAGCACCTCGTTGTCGGCGCCGCCGGCGTGGATGGCGTGGAAGAGCACGTCGATGGCCTCGGCCTCCGCGTTGGCCCGCAGGATGCGCGACTGCGCTTCGCCCTCGGCGGCGAGGATCTGGGCCTGTCGCTCGCCCTCGGCGGTGAGGATCTGCGACTGTTTGGTGCCCTCCGCCGTCAGGATCGCGGCACGGCGGTCCCGTTCGGCGCGCATCTGCTTCTCCATCGAGTCCTGAATCGAGTGCGGCGGATCGATCGCCTTGAGCTCGACGCGGGAGACGCGCAGACCCCATTTCCCGGTCGCCTCGTCGAGAACGCCGCGCAGCCGGTTGTTGATCGTGTCGCGGGAGGTCAGGGCCTCCTCCAGGTTCATCCCGCCGACGACGTTGCGCAGCGTCGTGGTGGTCAGCTGCTCGACCGCGTGGATGTAGTTGGCGATCTCGTAGGTCGCCGCCTTCGCATCGGTCACCTGGAAGTAGACGACCGTGTCGATCGAGACGACGAGATTGTCCTCCGTGATGACCGGCTGCGGCGGGAAGGAGACCACCTGCTCGCGCATGTCCATATGCGGGAGCATGCGGTCGATGAACGGGATGACGAGGGTCAGGCCGGCGCCGGCGGTGCGCTGGTACCGGCCGAGCCGCTCGATGTTCGCGGTGCGGGCCTGCGGGACGATCTTGACCGTGTTGATCAGGATCACCACCACGAGCACGACCAGCACCACGAGCACGATCAGGGAGTCCATGGAGCGTTGCCTCTCTTGATAGCGGGGGAGCGCCGACGGTGTCGACGGTCGGTGTCACGTGTCAGTGTCAGTGTGCAGCAGAGTCCGGAGAATCCCAGTCGATGCTCGGCACGGGGCGCACGATCAGGCTGGCGCCGTCGACGGCGACGATGTCCACCTGCGTGCCCGGGGCCACGTCGGGATGGCCAGGCTCGACCCGGGCCGACCACACCTCGCCGTCCAGGCGGATCCGACCGTCGCGTCCGTCGACGGGGGAGTCGGCCTGCAGCCGCCGTCCGGGCAAGGACTCGAGGTAGGAGACGGACTCCGGGGTGCTCTGCCGCAGGTGCCGCAGCGCCACCGGCCGGACCGCGGCGAGCATCCCGAGCGAGACGACGGCGAAGACGATCGCCTGGATCGCGAGGGGAGCTCCGAGCAGGGACGCGACCATGCCGCCGAGCGCGCCCGCGGCGAGCATCAGGAACAGCAGGTCCAACAGGAGAATCTCGATGCCGGCCAGCACGAGGGCGGCCACCAGCCACATCCACCACGACCCGGCCTCGATCCACTCCATGGCGCCGATTCTTCCACAGCCCTGACCCGAACACACCGACGCTGCACGAGTCGGTCCTCAGCCCACGCGGGGGTGCCGCCTAGGGCGTGTTGCTAAAGGAGGGTAGTCAGCCAGTGCAGTGTCGCTGCGAGGCTGAGCCCGGCGTGATAGTTCCGGGCGTACTTGTCCGAGCGCATCGCGATCCCTCGCCACTGCTTGAGCCGGTTGAAGCACCGCTCCACGACATTGCGTCCCCGGTAGCGCTGGCGCTGGTCTTCACAGAAGTCGATCGGCCGGCCCGGGCGTCTGCGCCGGTGCGTGATCTGATCGGCCCGCTCGGGGATCGTGGCCGCGATGCCATGCCGGCGCAGCCAGGCCCGGTTCACCTTCGAGGGGTAGCCCTTGTCTGCAATCAGGCGGTCAGGCCGTATCCGGGGCCGCCCACGGGCCCCGGCAACGCTGATCTGCTCCAGCGTGGTGGCCAGCTTCGAGGTGTCCGCCACCTGCCCGCCGGTCACCACGAACGCCAGCACCCTGCCCTTGCCATCACAGACCAGATGATTCTTCGTCGTCAGACCGCCGCGGGAGCGTCCGATGGCATGGTCAGCCGGCTCGTCCGCTGATTTCTTGTAGTTCATCCAGGCCCCCTGTGGGGCGGGGCAGGGTCGCCCCGTGCTGGTGGGCGCGCACGATCGTGGAATCGATCGAGGCCACCCAATCCAGCTCGCCAGCCTGCTGTGCCATTGGCTGGGTCTTCTCCAGCACCCGCTCCCACACGCCCTGGGCGGCTCACCGGTTGAAGTTCTTGTAGATCGTGTTCCAGTTCCCGAACCGCTCGGGCAGATCCCGCCACGGCGCCCCCGTGCGGAAGCGCCACGCGGTGGCCTCGACCACCGCGCGCCGATCCACCGGCGGCCGACCGGTGGACTTCGGCGCGGGGAACCGCGGGCCGATCACGGCCCAGACCTCGTCCGAGATGACATCACGCGATATGACCCCAGACTCGCGCATCTACGTCCCCGAACCCTTTAGCAACACGCCCTAAGGGATGGCCCTCCTGCCGTCGAAGCAGGGGCCGGCCTCACCCAGGGCGGCCCATCATCCGCTGACGGCACCACACCTCCAAGGACGGCCCGTCCACCGAACCGGCCCTCCTCGGGATTGTGGTGCGGCGATGCCGGTCAGGTCGCGGGCAGCTCCTGAAGCATCTGTTCCATCTCGGTGATCTCGGCCTCCTGGTCGGCGATGACCTGCTCGGCGAGCTGCACGGCCTGCGGGTTCTGGCCGTCCTTGGCCTCGTCCTTGGCCATGTCCACGGCGCCCTTGTGGTGGGTGGTCATCTGCTCCAGGTACAACCGGGCGGCTTCGGTGCCCTGGGCCTGCTCCAGGTCGGCCATGTCCTCCTCGGACATCATCCCGGACATCCCGCCGTGGTCCATGCCCTCCATATCGCCCATGTCTCCCATGTCCACGGGGTCTTCACCCCAGACGGTGAGCATGGAGTTCATGCGCTCGATCTCCGGGCCCTGGGCGTCGATGACCTTCTGGGCGAACGCGGTCACCTCGGCCGGGATCTCATCCTTGGCCAGCAGCATCTCGCTCATCTCCACCGCCTGCTGGTGATGCGGGATCATCATCTGAGCGAACATCACGTCCGCGTCATTGTGCTCGGCGGAGACCTCCTCGGCCGTGCCGGTGGCCGAGCTAGTAGCCGATTCCGTGGCGGACGGTGTCGCGGTGTCCGTGGCCGCAGGGGTGGCGGCGGGGGCGGAGCCGGTCGCGGTGGCCGAGGCCTCAGCGCCGGCGTTCTCGTCCTGGGCCCCGGTGCCGCAGGCGGTCAAGGTCAGGGCGGAGGCCAGGGTCAGGGCGGTCAGCGTCATGGTGCGTTTCATGGTGGGTCCTTTCATGGTGGGTTGAGGGTTCACATCAGGGTTCACGCCAAGGGGCGAGATCAGGAAACCGCAGCCGGCTGAAGGGCAGCCTGCGACCGGGGGCGCTCGAGAGGAGCCAGGTGCTCCGGGTCCAGGTCGGCGCGGCGCAGCAGCTGGGCGTTGAGGGCCACCACGATGGTGGAGACGGACATCAGGATCGCGCCCACCGCGGGGGAGAGCACGAAGCCGATCGGGGCCAGCACGCCGGCGGCCAGCGGGACGGCGAGCACGTTGTATCCGGTGGCCCAGACCAGGTTCTGGATCATCTTGGTGTAACTGGCCTTGGACAGGTGGATCATGGATAGCACGGCACGGGGGTCATTGCCGGCCAGCACCACGCCGGCCGATTCCATGGCCACGTCGGTGCCGGCGCCGATGGCGATGCCGACCTCGGCCCGGGCCAGGGCCGGGGCGTCGTTCACGCCGTCCCCGACCATGGCCACGGACAGGCCCCGGGCCTGCAGTTCGGTGACCTTGGTGTCCTTGTCCTGGGGAAGGACCTCGGCGAAGACCTCGTCGATGCCCAGATCCCGCGCCACGGCCTCGGCGACCTGGCGGGCGTCGCCGGTGATCATCGCGACCTTGACCCCCCGGGCGTGCAGGGCGGCCACGGCGGCCCGGGACTCGGGGCGGATCTTGTCCTCCACGGCGACCGCGCCGATAGCGGACCCGTCGCGGACCACATGCAGCACCCCGGCCCCCCGATCCGTCCAGGCCCGGACATCGGCGGCCAGTGCCTCGGGGGTGTCCAGGGTGAGCTCGCGCAGCATGTTCGGCCCGCCGACGAGGACCTCGGCCCCGGCCACGGTGGCCGTGACCCCGCGGCCGGTGGCGGCCTGGAATCCGGTGCCGCGCAGGCCCAACCGGGCGGCCTCGGCATGACTGGTGGCGGCGGTGACGATGGCCCGGGCCACCGGGTGCTCGCTGTCGGCCTCGGCCGCGGCGGCGTAGGCCAACAGCTCGGCCTCGGAAATGCCGGGCGCCGCGGCGACACCGGTGACGGCGTGGGCGCCCTCGGTCAGGGTGCCGGTCTTGTCAAAGAGCACCACGTCGATGGTCCGCATCTTCTCCAGGGCCATCCGGTCCTTGATCAGCAGCCCGGCCTTGGCGGCGCGTTCGGTGGAGATCGCGATCACCAGCGGGATGGCCAGGCCCAGGGCGTGCGGGCAGGCGATCACCAGCACGGTCACGGTGCGGGTGACCGCATCGGTGGGCTGACCGGTCACGGTCCACACGATCGCGGTGATGATCGCCGCCCCCAGGGCGAACCAGAACAGCAACGCGGCGGCCCGGTCCGCCAACGCCTGGGCCCGGGAGGAGGACTCCTGGGCGTCGGCGACCATCCGCTGGACCCCGGCCAGAGCGGTGTCGGCGCCGACGGCCTCGATGCGCACCCGCACGGTGTTGTCGGTGGCCACGGTCCCGGCCACCACCCGCTCCCCGACGGTGCGGGCCACGGCCCGGGATTCGCCGGTGATCATCGACTCGTCGAACTCCGCGGCACCTTCCAGGATGGTCCCGTCGGCCGGCACGCGGGCCCCGGAGCGCACCAACACGGTGTCCCCGACCGCCAGCTCGCCGACGCGCACGGTCACGGTGTCTCCGTCCACGATCTTCTCGGCCTTCTCCGGCAGCAGCGCGGCCAGGGCGTCCAGGGCGGAGGATGCCGTGCCGAGGGCGCGCATCTCCATCCAGTGCCCGAGCAGCATGATGGTCACCAGCAGGGCCAGTTCCCACCAGAAGTCCAGCATCAGGTCCCCGATGCCCAGGGAGGTGATCCAGGAGGCGACGAAGGCCACGGTGATGGCCATCGCGATCAGCAGCATCATCCCCGGCTGGCGGGCGCGCACCTCGGTGAGTCCGCCCTTGAGGAAGGGGGCGCCGCCGTAGAGGTAGATCACCGTGCCCAGCACCGGGGCGATCCACGCCGAACCGGGGAACTCAGGGACGTGGTAGCCCAGCAGTTGTCCGACCATGTGGCTGAAGAACACCACCGGGAGTGACAGCACCAGCGAGACCCAGAACCGGTTCTTGAACATCGCGGTGGAATGCCCGGCGTGCTTGCCGTGGTCATGGACCTGGTGCTCCTCGTCCAGGGCCGAGTGGGCGTGGCCCTGGGGCACGGCCTGCCCGTGGGTGGCCGCGTCCGCGGGGTGGTGGGCGGCATGGTCGGTGTGGTTGGCGTGGCCGGCGTGGGGGTTCGGGTCTGGGTGTTCGGCGGGGTGATCGTGGTGGTGCGGGGTGCTCATGGTGTTCCTTCTGCTCGGCGGTCTGTTCGGCGACCGGCTCGGCGGTGGGGCGCCGACCTCGAGGGGATGGGTCGGTTAGATCCGGACGCGGTAGCCGGCCGCTTCGATGGCCGTCCGCACGGAGTCCGCGGAGGCGGGCCCGGTCACGGTGACGGGGGAGGCCCCGCCGGCGACCAGTTCGACCCGGACATCGTCCACCCCGTCCAGGGCGCTCACGGCCTCGGCTACGGAGCCCACGCAGTGTCCGCAGGTCATGCCCTCCACCTGGTAGGTCGCGGTGCCGGCGCTCGTCCCGGTTGGGTCGGCATTCTGGCGCCCGGCGGGGGCGGTGGCGTCGGCGACTGGGGCGCAGCACGAGCAGCCGTTGGTGGCCCCCGGCAGCGGGGTGCGGGCGGATTCGGTCATGACGGTCTCCTTCAGGTCTGAGAGCGGCGCCGGACGGCGCCTCTCCTCTTGGTATATACCCCCCGGGGGTATCATTCAAGGGGTGGAGCGTCGGTGTTCACGGTGGATAAACGGGTGCGCCGGTAGGTGGGCTGGTTGGGGGGTTGCTTGGTGGGCAGGTCGATGGTGAACGTCGCCCCGGCCGTGGTGGAGGTGGCGCTCAGGGTGCCGCCGTGGGTCTGGATGAGAGCTCGGGAGATGGCCAGGCCGACCCCGGAGCCGCCGTGGTCACGGTCGCGGGCGGTGTCCCCGCGGTAGAAGCGTTCGAAGACGTGCGGCAGGTGCTCGGGAGAGATCCCCTCCCCGGTGTCGGTGACGCTGAGCGTGACCCCGGACGGGCTTTGTCGGGCCTCGAGGGTGACCCGGCCCCCGGCCGGGGTGTGGCGCAGGGCGTTGGTGAGCAGGTTGCCCAGGACCTGGCCCATGCGCTGGCGGTCCACGTCCACGGCCAGGCCCGGATCGGCGTCCATGGTCAGGGCCACACCCTTGGTGGCGTAGGCCTCCTTGTGGGCCTCGGTCGCGGCATGCAGCAGCCCGCTGACCCCTTGGGGGCTGCGGTCCAGTTCGATCCGGCCCTCCTCGGCGCGGGAGACGTCGTTGATGTCCTCCACCAGCCGGGTCAACCGGGCCAGCTGCTCGCCCATCAGCTCACCGGTGGGCTCGTCCCAGTGGGACACCCCGTCTTGCAGGGCCTCGTGGTAGACGGTCAGCACGGAGACGGGGGTGCGCAGCTCGTGGGCCAGGTCCGAGAGCATCCGTCGACGGGTGTCCTCGGTGCGCTGAAGCCGTGCGGCCATGGTGTTGAAAGACCCTGCCAGCTCCTCCACCTCGGTGCCGGCGCCCATGGCCGGCACGCGGGTGTCGTACCGTCCACCGGCCATGGCCTTGGCCGCCTGGGTCAGGGCGTTGATCGGACTCTGGATCCGGCGGGCGACATGCCAGGTCAATGCCAGACAACAGATCAAGGCCGTGGCCAGGGCCACGCCCAGGGTCCAGAAATTGGCGTCCCGGTAGGCCTGCTCCACGTGCAGCACCTGGGCTGCATCGTGTCCGGCCTCGGCCTGTTCCAGGTGCTCGTGGAACAGTGGTGGGCCGGCCAGGGAGGCCACCACCACCGCGGCCAGCACGCTGGCCCCCACCACCAGCAGCTGGGCGAGGAAGAACCGGGCCGCTAATCCTTGGTAGCGCCGCCGGCCGGTCATTGCTCCGCCATCCGGTAGCCGACCCCGCGGACGGTGTCGATATAGCGGGCCGGGTCCGTGTCGAGCTTGCGGCGCAGGTTCTTGATGTGCACGTCCACGAGCCGTTCATCGCCCACCCAGGCCGGGTCCCAGACGATATCGATCAGCTGGCGCCGGGAGAAGGCCTGGTGCGGGCGCCCCGACAAGGCGGCCAGCAGGTCGAACTCCGTGCGCGTTAGTTGCACCACCTGGCCCGACACGCGGGCCTCGTGGGCGGCCAGGTCGATGACCAGGTCACCGCAGACCCGTTCCGGTTCGGGGGCTGACACCGTTGTGCGCGGCCGGCGCATGACCGCCCCCACCCGGGCGACCAGCTCCCGGACGCTGAAGGGTTTGGTGATGTAGTCATCGGCCCCCACCGCCAATCCCTCCAACCGGTGGTGCTCATGGCCGCGGGCGGTGAGCATCAGCACATAGCACTCGGAGAAGGCCCGCACCCGCCGGCACACCTCGATCCCGTCCAGCCCGGGCAGGCCCAGGTCCAGGACCATCACGTCGGGCTCGTGAACCCGGGCGGCCTGCACTGCGGCCAGGCCGGTGTGGGTGAGGGCCACCTCGTAGCCGGCCCGCTCCAGGTAGGTGGCCACCATGCGCGCCAGCGGCTTCTCGTCATCGACCACCAACACCCGGCCGGCCGCCGGACCAATCCCAGTGTCAGTCCCAGTGCCAGAGTTCATGGGTCCAGTCTCGCTCTGTCTCGCGCCCCGGCGGCTCAGAACGGTGCCGGGGCGGGGAACCTTCATGGAATCTTCAAGGCAAACCGCCCCATCCCAGCGCGTCACCGGCCGACAATAGTAGCGCGTCACCGGCCGACAATAGTAGATAGCCCCGCCTTTTGGCCCGGGGCGGAAAGGCTCCATGACCCCCCTGACCCGCAGAACCCTGATCGCCGGCGGGCTGACCCTGCTCGGCGCTGGCACCCTCACCGCCTGCGCCGCGCCGAACCCCGCGACATCCCCGGCGGCCGGCACCGGCACGCAGGGCACCGGCACGGCCATCACCCACGTCCATGCCCTCACCCGGGACCCCGAGTCCGGTGAGGTGCTGCTGGCCACCCACGAGGGCCTGTTCCGGCTCCAGGACGGGGAGCTGACCCAGGTCGGTCCGGTCGTGGACTTCATGGGTTTCACCCTGACTCCCGAGGGCCGCTACCTGGCCTCGGGTCACCCCGCGCCGGGCACCGACCTGCCCGAGCCGCTGGGCCTGGCCGAGTCCACCGACCGGGGCCAGAGCTGGACGGTGCTCTCCCGCGGCGGCGCATCCGATTTCCACGCCCTGGCCGCCGGCCCGAACGGGGTCCTCGGCTTCGATGGGCAACTGCGCGCCAGCACCGACGGCCTCACCTGGCAGAGCCTTGAGATCCCCGTCGCCCCGGCATCGCTGGCGATCTCCCCCCAAACCGGGACCGTGCTGGCCACCACCGAAACCGGCATGTTGCGCTCGACCGACCACGGCGCGACCTGGACCACCCTGGACACCCCCCAGCTGATGCACCTGGTCGCCTGGGCCGATGACACCACCGCCGTGGGCGCCGGCACCGAGGGACACCTGCTGACCAGCACCGACGCCGGCGACACCTGGACCGTCAGCGACCGCCCGGTCGGCACGGCCACCGCCCTGGGAGCGGGCATCACCGACGACGGGCAGACCGAAGCACTGCTGGTCGTCGGCTCGACCGTGCTGTCCACCACGGACGGCGGGAACACCACCGAATCGCTGCTGTGACCTCCTCCCGCCGTCCCCTGTCCGGCTGGCCCGCCCTTCGAACCGTTCTGGGCACCCTCGTGTTGATCCTGGGCCTGCTCGGGATGCCCGCTGGTACGGGCACCAGCGCGGCTTGGGCCGCCACCGGTACGGCCGCCGCCACAACTGTTCATCACCTCGGGCCAGGGGCCATCGGTCCGGCCGGCATGGTGCCCGAGGTCGTGCTCCCGGCCGAGCCTGCCGGGGATGAGGCACCCGACCCCGGGCTGCCGGTCTGTGCCCTGGAGGCCGTGGACGATACCTGCGCCTCGGCCCTGACCAAGGCACTTGTCGTGTCCCACTTGGCCTCCCGGGCCCTCCTGCCTAGCCCCGGTGGGGGACTGACCGCACCACCCCTGCCCTGGGTTGCCCATTTCCGGCCCCCGTGGACCCTTCACTGGCTCAACTGGCCATCAGCCGCACCTACCCCCCCGGCCGCGCCCCACCGGTGAGCGCAGGGTCCGCCAATACCTCCGGGTGACAGCGGCACGCAGCCCCGGTACGCCACCGGCCTCACCCAGCAACTGATCAGCCATGCCCGGCCCCGTCGCACCCGCCTGCGACACGGGGCCGGATGACGGAAAGAAGAACCGATGACCTCCTCACTGACCACCCGCCGCACCTTCCTGGGCGCCTCCGTCGGGTCCCTGGCGCTGGCCGGGCTGGCCGCCTGCGCCGATCCCGCCACCAGCCCCCAACCGTCAGGGCGCATCCTGCCCACCGACCCGCTGGTCGCCGAGTACGAGAAACGACGCGCCGCCTCGGGCACCACCGTCACCCACCGGCTCTCCGCCGCACCCCTCGAGACCTCCCTCCAGGGTCGGGGCCTGACCACCTGGGGATACAACGACGGCCTCAACGGGCCGCTGCTGCGCGCCCAGATCGGGGACCTGCTCAAGGTCAGCGTCGCCAACGACCTGCCCGAGGACACGAGCGTGCACTGGCACGGGCTGGCCCTGCGCAACGACGCCGACGGAGTCCAGGGGGTGACCCAGGACCCCATCGCCGCCGGACGACGCTATACGTACGGCTTCCGGCTGTCCCATCCGGGCACGTACTGGTACCACTCCCACTTCGACACCCAGCGCGAACGCGCCCTGTACGGGGCCCTGATCGTCGAGGACCCCAACGAGCCCCTCAGCTACGACCAGGAGTGGGTCGTGATCCTGGACGACTGGCTCGACGGGATCACCGGAACACCGCAGGACGTCGTCGAGGAACTCTCCGCCGGGATGGACATGTCCGGCGACATGGAGGGCATGGCCGGCATGGACCACGGGTCCATGAGCCAGGACAGCTCCTCGGGCATGCCCATGAAGCACATGCTCATGGGCGCTGAGAGCGACTATCTGGGCGGGGACGCCGGCGACGTGAAGATCCCCGTGCACCTGTTCAACGGCCGCCCCCCATCCGACCCGGACACCTTCTCCAGCACCCCGGGCAACCGGATCCGCCTGCGCTTGATCAACGCGGCCGGAGACACCGCCTACCGGGTCGGGATCCCCGGCCAGGAACTGACCATCACCCACACCGACGGGTTCCCGGTCCAGCCCCGCCAGGCCGATGCCGTCGTCCTGGGGATGGGCGAACGCCTGGACGTGCTGATCACCCTCGGCGACCACGCGGTGCCCGTACTGGCCCTGCCCGACGGCAAGACCGGCCACACCTACGGCATCATCACAGCCGGTCCAAAGACCACGCTCTCCGGTCGGCTCCCGCAGACCCTGGGCGGAACCGTGCTCGATGGCAGCCGACTGAAGGCACACGAATCCGTCCTGCTCCCACCCAAGGACCCGACCAGGACCCACGAGGTACGCCTCACCGGATCGATGATGGAGTACGACTGGGGCATCAACGGGCGACGCTTCGACCCGGCCAACCCCTTCAATGGCGCCTTCGAACTCCGGTTGGACGAACGCGTGCGGGTCACGATGACCAACGACACCGACATGTGGCACCCCATGCACCTGCACGGCCACACCTTCCAGCTGGCCGACCATGGCGCCCGCAAGGACACGGTCATCATCAAACCCCGGCAAACCATCACCTTCGACTTCGAGGCGGACAACCCGGGCCAGTGGCTAACCCACTGCCACAACGCCTACCACGCCGAGGCCGGGATGATGGGCGTCTTCTCCTACATCCACTGAACCTCCCGCCCGGCCCACACCCCTCCATCCACGGGGGGATCGCACGGTGGCCGCCCAGGAAAGAACATGCCTTTATCGCTCACCCCCACCCACCGTGCCCAGCCCGCCCGAGACCTCTGGCCCGGCACCCCCGTCCTGACCCATAGGAGGAAATAAATGGGCGAGTACTTCGCTCAGACGGTCCAATCCGGCGCCCTGCTGCTGGCCATCCCCCTGGCCGCCATCGCCGGAATCGTCTCCTTCCTCTCGCCGTGCATCCTGCCGCTCGTGCCCGGATACCTGGGCTACGTCTCCGGACTGTCCGACCCCACCCGCCCGGACAACCGCCGCCGGGTGATGACCGGAGTGGGCCTGTTCATCCTCGGCTTCGCCGCCGTCTTCACCCTCTACGGGGCCGCCTTCGGTCTGATCGGCGGCTGGTTGCTGCGCTGGCAGGACCTGCTGATCCGCACCCTCGGCGTCCTCGTCATCCTCATGGGACTGGCGTTGATGGGCATGCTCACCTTCCTGCAACGGACCACGACTCCCTCCTTCACCCCCCGGACCGGCCTGGCCGGAGCCCCACTGCTGGGCCTGGGCTTCGGCCTGGGCTGGACACCCTGCATGGGACCGACCCTCAGCGCCGTGCTGGCCCTGAGCGCCACCACCGGAGGGGCATGGCGCGGGGCCCTGCTCGGCTTCGTCTACTGCCTGGGACTGGGCATACCCTTCGTACTCGTCGCCAGAGGCCTGGACTGGGTCAGCACCGCACTGGGCTTCGTGCGCCGCCACATGCGCGCCTTCAATATCGCCGGCGGCACCCTGCTCGTGGTGGTCGGCGTCCTGATGGCCACCGGAATCTGGACGGCGTGGATCTACCAACTCCAGAACCTCGCCGGAACCTTCACCACCCCCGTCTAAGAGACTCTCCCCGCCCCCCAACCTGGCCCAGACCCATCCCCACGAACAGGCGAGTGATCCTCTGAACCGCCCCCGGTCAACCGGCCCACCGCCCGAGGCCTACACACCCACCTAGGGCGTGTTGCTAAAGGGTTCGGGGACGTAGATGCGCGAGTCTGGGGTCATATCGCGTGATGTCATCTCGGACGAGGTCTGGGCCGTGATCGGCCCGCGGTTCCCCGCGCCGAAGTCCACCGGTCGGCCGCCGGTGGATCGGCGCGCGGTGGTCGAGGCCACCGCGTGGCGCTTCCGCACGGGGGCGCCGTGGCGGGATCTGCCCGAGCGGTTCGGGAAGTGGAACACGATCTACAAGAACTTCAACCGGTGAGCCGCCCAGGGCGTGTGGGAGCGGGTGCTGGAGAAGACCCAGCCAATGGCACAGCAGGCTGGCGAGCTGGATTGGGTGGCCTCGATCGATTCCACGATCGTGCGCGTCCACCAGCACGGGGCGACCCTGCCCCGCCCCACAGGGGGGCTGGATGAACTACGAGAAATCAGCGGACGAGCCGGCTGACCATGCCATCGGACGCTCCCGCGGCGGTCTGACGACGAAGAATCATCTGGTCTGTGATGGCAAGGGCAGGGTGCTGGCGTTCGTGGTGACCGGCGGGCAGGTGGCGGACACCTCGAAGCTGGCCACCACGCTGGAGCAGATCAGCGTTGCCGGGCCCGTGGGCGGCCCCGGATACGGCCTGACCGCCTGATTGCAGACAAGGGCTACCCCTCGAAGGTGAACCGGGCCTGGCTGCGCCGGCATGGCATCGCGGCCACGATCCCCGAGCGGGCCGATCAGATCACGCACCGGCGCAGACGCTCGGGCCGGCCGATCGACTTCTGTGAAGACCAGCGCCAGCGCTACCGGGGACGCAATGTCGTGGAGCGGTGCTTCAACCGGCTCAAGCAGTGGCGAGGGATCGCGATGCGTTCGGACAAGTACGCCCGGAAGTATCACGCCGGGCTCAGCCTCGCAGCGACACTGCACTGGCTGACTACCCTCCTTTAGCAACACGCCTAGGATCGGGGCGTGCCCCACGACGACTCCACCGCCCCCGCCAACGACCCTCACGACGTCATCCGCGTCGTCGGGGCTCGGCAGAACACCCTGGACGACGTCACCGTCGAGGTGCCCAAACGACGGCTGACCGTGTTCACCGGAGTCTCCGGCTCCGGAAAGTCCTCCCTGGTGTTCGGCACTATCGCCGCGGAGTCCCAGCGGTTGATCAACGAGACCTATCCGTCCTTCGTGCAGGGCTTCATGAGCACGCCCGCTCGTCCCGCGGTGGAGTCCCTCTCTGGGCTCACCCCGGTCATCAGGGTCGGCCAGGAGCGCCTGGCCTCGACCGTGCGCTCCACCGTCGGCACGGTCACGGACGTGAACGCGCTGCTGCGGATCCTGTTCACGCGCGTGTCCGAGCCGGCGCTGGACTCGCCGAAGGCCTACTCGTTCAACGTCGCCTCCGCCTCGGGCTCAGGGACTCTGACCGTCTCAGCCGGCAAGGGCACGGGGCGCCCCCAGCGTCGCAGTTTCGAGGTGCTCGGCGGCATGTGCCCGGCGTGCGAGGGCAACGGCACCGCTCAGGACTGGGACCTCGCCGAACTCTTCGACGACTCAAAGTCCCTGCGCGAAGGACCGTTCACCATTCCCGGCTACACCGCTGACGGCTGGATGGTGCAGAAGTTCGTGGAGTCCGGGTTCTTCGACCCGGACAAGCCCCTGCGGGACTACGACGAGGACGAGCGCCACGACCTGCTGCACAAGGAGCCGGTCAAGATCCGCATGAGCGGGGCCAACATGACGTACACCGGCTTGCTCCCGGCCCTCGAGCAGAGCTTCTTGCAGAAAGACCGGGAGGCCATGCAGCCGCACGTGCGGGCCTTCGTTGACCGGGCCGTGACCACGCTCGACTGCCCGGACTGCCAGGGCACCCGACTGAATGAGCGGGCACGGCAGTCCCGGATCCGCGGGCGCGGGATCGCCGAACTGTGCGCCCTGCAGATCTGCGACCTCGCCGCCTGGTTCGACGAGCTCTCGGACCCGCGCGCCGACGGTCTGATCCGGCAGATCCGACAGCTGCTGACCGGTTTCGTGGAGATCGGACTGGGGTATCTGAGCCTGGACCGTGCAGCCGGCTCGCTCTCCGGCGGTGAGGCGCAGCGCATCCGCATGATCCGTCACCTCGGCTCGCCGCTGACCGATGTCACTTACGTGTTCGACGAGCCGACCGCGGGCCTGCACCCGCACGACATCGACCGCATGAACCGCCTGCTGCTGCGCCTGCGAGACAAGGGCAACACGGTTCTTGTCGTCGAACACAAGCCTGAGACGATCGCGATCGCCGACCACGTCATCGACCTGGGCCCGGGCCCGGGCACCGACGGAGGCCGGGTCGTCTTCGCCGGCACCGTCGCCGAGCTGGAGCAGGCGGACACGCCCACGGGCCGCCATCTGCACGACCGTGTTCGGCTCAAGCCGGACACCGCAGTGCGCTCCGGCGGCGGTTCGATCGCTGTTCGGAACGCGAACGCCAACAACCTTCGCGACGTTGACGTCGACGTGCCCCTCGGCTGTCTCGTCGCCGTCACCGGAGTCGCCGGCTCCGGCAAGTCCTCGCTGATGACGCAGCTGCTCGTCCAGTCCGGCCGCGCGGACGAGCAGGAACGTCTCGACGTCGTGCACGTCGACCAGGCGCCCATCAAGGGTTCACGCCGTTCGAACCCGGCAACCTACACCGGAGTCTTCGAGCCGGTGCGCAAGGCGTTCGCCAAGGCGAACGGGGTGAAGCCCGGCCTGTTCAGCAGCAACTCCTACGGGGCGTGCCCGGAGTGCTCGGGAGCCGGCGTGCTGTACTCCGAGCACGCGGCCGCCGGCGATGCCGCGGCGGTCTGCGAGGCGTGCGACGGTCGACGATTTCAAACGGAGGTGTTGGAGCACCGGTTCGGCTCCGCCTCGATCGACGAGGTGCTCGACATGCCGGTCGACGACGCGCTGCGGTTCTTCTCACAGCAGCAGACGTCGGTGCCGGCCGCCGCGCGTGCGCTGCGACTGCTGGTGGACGTCGGGCTGGGATACCTACGGCTCGGCCAGCCGCTGACGACACTCTCCGGCGGGGAGCGTCAGCGGCTCAAGCTGGCGGCGCGGCTGGGGGAGCGCCGGGCGAAGAAGGAGGCCGCACGCACCGTCGTGGTCCTGGATGAGCCGACCACGGGTCTGCATCTGCAGGACGTGGAGCGGCTGCTCGAGATGCTGGACACGCTGGTGCACTCGGGCGTCTCGGTGCTCGCGGTCGAGCACCACCAGGCCGTCATGGCTCACGCCGACTGGATCATCGACATGGGGCCGGGTGCTGGGCACGACGGCGGTCGTCTCGTGTTCCAGGGCACACCCCGGGCGCTGGTCGAGGCCGTTGGGACCGACGATGCGACCATCACCGGTGAACACCTGGCGCGCTACGTGAGGAGCTGACGCGGGACTGCGTCAGAACATCCGGCGCCGCAGGGCCCGATGGCTGGTCAGGGACATGTACAGCGCAATGGCCCAGCCGATGACCGTCCAGCCGGTGAGCAGGTTGACCCAGAAGACAGCCCAGTGGTTCGAGCGGCCGCGTGCCGCGGCGATGGCCCACGGCGCCATGTAGCCGGCGGTCACGATGGCCACGACGATCGCGATGGTGGCGGTCAGCGGACGATCTCGTTGATCGGTGATCATGCTCATGCACGCGAGTGTACGGACCGCGCGCAGACGTCTCGAGAGCCGCCGCACCCGCCCGGCTCATAGAGCACCGATAATGTACATTATGTTAACTACAGATGGCGGCCGGACGTCGGGTGCCTGGCCTGCATGCGACCATGGCGGACATGGACAGTTCACGCACGCCCGAGTCGGTCGTCGACCACACCCCGCCCCCGGCCGAACTCCCGGACCGCGATTCCAGCACCCACCGTCGACCGACGCCACGGTGGCTTGCACCGCTGGCGCTGTTCATCGACGTCGCGCTGGTGATCGGATTCGTTGCGGTCGGTCAACGTGAGCACGACTCCGCCGCCGGCCTGCTCGGCTTACTGGCCACGGCCGCGCCGTTCGTGATCGCCCTACTGCTCACCACCGCTGCCACCGGCGGCCTGTCGCTCCGCCATCGCTCGTGGACGCGAATCTGGCCCCACGGAGTGATCGTCTGGGCAGGGACGCTGGCACTCGGGATGAGCCTGCGCGTCATCTTGGGCCTGGGCGGCGCACCCCTGGCGTTCATCATCGTCGCGGCCGCGTCTCTGGCCCTGGTGCTGCTGGGCCGCCGCCTGATCACAGCATGGATGACTCGTTGACTGGTCACGCCGCGGTTAACGTGAAGGTTTACGTGAACCCTGGCGCCGCTGGAGGCCGGCGTTGTCGACCGTTCACGCGGCGGATGAGCAGCGACGCCCTGTGCATGCTGCCGTGACCCCCTAAAGTGGGAGCGTCCCTCGCCCGAATTGAGACACTCCCGCCCCGAGCGAGCCACGTTCAAACTGAAAGGACGCACAGCCATGGTGACCGCCATCGTCATGATCAAGACCGCCAAGGCTGGCATTCCGGAGACGGCCCAGCGCATCGCGGACATCGAGGGCGTGAGCAGCGTCTACTCCGTCACCGGCTCTTGGGATCTGGTGGCCATGGTCCAGCTGCGCCGCTATGAGGACCTCGACTCCGTCATCGCCGACCAGCTGTCGAAGGTGGATGGGATCCAGGACACCGAGACGATGCTCGCCTTCCGGGCCTACTCCCCCCAGGACCTGGACGAGGGCTGGGCCCTGGGGTTCGAGGACTGATCTCAGCCGCACCCCGGCGCTCCCCCGCCGCGCCGCCACGACGCCGTGACGGCCCGGCCTCCGGGTCCCGACCGCCACGTGCGCTCAACTGCGCGAGAAACGCACCCACCGTTCGAGGGCCTGCGCGGCGGCGCCCGAGTCGATGGACTCTCGAGCGATCTCCATCTTCTCCGCGACCCGACGGTCGAACGGTGCGTCGGCCGTCTCGTCGAAACAGACGAGTCCGACCGCCGCATTCAGCAGCACGGCGTCCCTGACGGGCCCGCGCTCCCCCGCCAGGAGTCTGCGTGCGATGTCCGCGTTGTGCGCGCCGTCTTTGCCGGCCAGCGCCTCGACACTCGTCAGGTCGATCCCGTGTTCGCGCGGGTCCAACCGATGCTCTCGGACCTCATCGCGGACCTCCCACACGGTGGAGAGCCCGGAGGTCGTGATCTTGTCGCGGCCGTCGTCGCCACGGAACACCGCGCCGCGCACGCCTCGCTGCGCCAACACCCCGGCCAGAAGAGGGGCCATGTCCGCAGAGGAACAGCCCAGGGCCTGCGCGTCCACGCGGGCCGGGTTGCTCAGGGGGCCGAGGAAGTTGAACACCGTCGGCACGCCCAGTTGCTTGCGGGCCGGGGCCACCGAACGCATCGACGGGTGGTACTTCTGGGCGAACAGAAAGGTCAGACCGACCTCATGCGCGCACCGACGCGCCCGATCCGCGTCCATGTCCAGGTCCACGCCCAGCGCTTCGATCACGTCGGCCGCTCCCGCCGTGGACGACGCTCCGCGGTTGCCGTGCTTGACCACCCGCACTCCGGCGCCGGCAGCCACGAGCGAGGACATCGTCGAGATGTTGACTGTGCCGAGGCGGTCTCCCCCGGTGCCGACAATGTCCAGAATCGGGCCGACGACCTCCACGGGACGGGCTCGGGCCTGCATGACCTGGACCAGCGCGGACAGCTCCGTGACGGTGACGCCCTTCGCCGCGAGCCCGAGCAGAAAGGCGCCGATTTGAGCGTCGGCGGCATTGCCGCTCATCATCTCCTCCATCGCCCAGCCCGCCTGAGCCTCGGACAGGTCCGCAGAGCTCAGCAGCGCACTCAGGACGGTGGTCCAGCTGTGGTCGTCGACAGCATCGTCTCGCATGGTATGCACGGGCTCGACCCTACCGAGGCGTCGCGCAGACCACCATGATTCTGAACGTTGACTGAACGCTGACCCCACGGTTGCCCACAATTCGTTGCGCGCGACGGTCAGGGAGGGTGCGACACGGTAGTTTCGGTTTATGCGCGCGGGGGCCTTAGGGGCCATAATGGCCAGGTGACCACTGCAACTCCCACACTCCATCAGGCCGCGCCCACCGGGCTCCCGAGCCGTCCCAACATGGTGCAAGTCGGCACCATGGTGTGGCTGGCGAGCGAGCTCATGTTCTTCGGCGGCCTCTTCGCCATGTATTTCACCCTGCGCTCCACGTCCCCGGAGCTCTGGGCGAACCACACTGAGCTGCTCAACGTGCCGCTGGCCGCCGCGAACACAACGATCCTCGTGCTCTCCTCGTTCACGGCTCAGTTCGGCGTGCTCGCCGCCGAGCGCCTACAGCCCCGCCGCACCGGCGGCCTGTTCGCCATCAAGAGCTGGGGCATGGTCGAGTGGTTCATCCTCACCTTCATCATGGGCTCGATCTTCGTGTCCGTGCAGGCCTACGAGTACGCCGTGCTCGTCTCCGAAGGTGTGACGATCGCTGCCAACGCTTACGGCTCGGCGTTCTACATCACCACCGGCTTCCACGCGATCCACGTGACCGGCGGCCTGATCGCCTTCCTGATGATCATCGGTCGCGCGTACCTCGCCAAGCGCTTCGGGCACCATGAGGCCACGAGCGCCATCGTCGTGTCCTACTACTGGCACTTCGTTGACGTCGTGTGGATTGCCCTGTTCTTCATCGTCTACTTCCTGCGGTAAGACGAGACACGCTCACCACCTCCGCACCTGAGGCGAATCTGTCGGGTGCATCCCGACGATTCGGACGACAACGTAAGGAACCACTGTGAAGGCACTATCGCAGCATCGACGCCACCCGCTCATGGGTCTGGCTCTGCTCCTGCTGGGGCTCCTGGTGACCGGCGGCCTGTACTCGGTCGCCAGCACGGTCAACCAGGCCCAGGCGGCCGACAAGGTCACGACGGCCGCCTCGAGCGATGAGATCGCCGAGGGCGAGAAGCTCTTCAACGCCAACTGCGCCTCCTGCCACGGCATGGGCGCCGACGGCGGCCCCTCCGGCCCGTCGCTGATCGGCGTGGGCGCGGCGTCGGTCGACTTCCAGGTCGGCACCGGCCGCATGCCGATGCAGATGAACGGCCCTCAGGCCCGCCAGAAGGAGCCGCAGTTCAATGAGGAGCAGACGGCCCAGCTGGCTGCCTACGTTGCCTCGCTCGGCGCCGGCCCGGCCGTCCCCGAGGAGGAGCACCTGGACACGAACCACGAGGACGTGAACGTGGCCAGGGGCGGCGACCTGTTCCGCATCAACTGCGCCATGTGCCACAACGCGGCCGCTGCCGGCGGCGCGCTCACCCGCGGCAAGTTCGCCCCGACCCTGCAGGGCGTGGATGAGAAGCACATCTACGAGGCCATGCAGACCGGCCCGCAGAACATGCCCGTGTTCGGCGACGGCAACCTGAAGCCCGAGGACAAGCGCGACATCATCGCCTACCTCAAGACGATCGAGAACAACGGCTCGCCCGGCGGCCTGTCACTCGGCTCGCTCGGCCCGGTGTCCGAGGGCCTGTTCATCTGGACCGCGGGCCTGGCCATCATCATCGGCTTCATGGTCTGGCTGACCTCTCGGTCCTCCTGAACTCGGTGCCGGGTCGTCCTCACGCGGCCCGGCCCCACCCAGTCACTGCAGAACATCACTCAAGCAAAGGAAATGGATCATATGGGCGAGCAAGGCTACGGAGGGACCCAGCGGCCCTCGGACGCCCTCGAGCATGCCGGTGACCGCACCTCCCGGTACGCGATCGACAACCCGGGCCTGCCTCCGCACCGCCCGCGGCTGGCGGACGAGGATCCGAAGGCGGCCAAGCGTGCCGAGCGTCAGGTCTCGGTGCTGTTCCTGATCTCCATCGTCGGCACCCTGCTGTTCTTCATCGGCTACTTCGGCGTCGGTCAGATCGGCAACAACGAGGGCTTCGACGTCATCCACCTGCAGAACGTGCTGCTCGGCGTGGGCACCGCCCTCGCCATGTTCGGCATCGGCATCGGCATCGTGCACTGGGCGAAGACGCTCATGCCCGACCACGAGATGGCCGAGGATCGCCACGAGATCCGCACCGAGGCCGACCGTCAGGTCGCCGCCGGGATGGTCCAGGACATCATCGACGAGTCCCAGATCAAGCGCCGTCCGCTGCTGCGCAACACCATGATCGGCGCGATGCTGCTGGCTCCCCTGCCGTTCATCGCCGTGTTCCGCGACCTCGACGACACCGACAACTTCTCCGACAAGGAGACCGAGAACTTCGGCGTCGAGCGCTTCCGCCACACCATGTGGGCCGAGGGCGTCCGCCTCGTCCGTGACCCCACCGGCGCGCCGATCAAGGCCTCCGACGTCACCCTCGGCTCCGCCGTGCACGTGATCCCCGAGGGCCTGAACGAGCTCCACGAGGGCAAGCTGAACGAGAAGGCCAAGGCCGTCGTTCTGCTGATGCGCCTCGACCCGGCCAAGGTGAACATCTCCCCCGGCCGGGAGAACTGGAATGTGGACGGCATCTTCGCCTACTCCAAGGTGTGCACGCACGTGGGTTGCCCGATCGCGCTGTACGAGCAGCACACCCACCACCTGCTGTGCCCCTGCCACCAGTCGACCTTCGACCTGACGCAGGAGTGCAAGGTCATCTTCGGCCCTGCCAGCCACGCGCTGCCGCAGCTGCCGATCGCCGTGAACGATGAGGGCTTCCTGGTCGCCCAGAGCGACTTCCATGAGCCCGTTGGTCCTGTCTACTGGGAGCGTGGCTGATCACAATGAGCACAACCGCCAACGATTACCGCCCGGCCACCCAGACGGGCCGCCTGGCGAACTACCTGGACACCCGCGTCGGGCTCTCCCCGATCGTCAAGGAGTTCGGTCGCAAGATCTTCCCGGACCACTGGACGTTCATGTTCGGCGAGGTGGCGATGTACAGCTTCGTCATCCTGCTGGTCTCGGGTGCGTTCCTGACGTTCTTCTTCGACCCGTCCATGGCCCATGTGACGTACGAAGGCGCCTACGCCCCGCTGTACGGCGTGGAGATGTCGGCGGCCATGGCCTCCACCCTGGACATCTCCTTCGACGTCCGCGGCGGCCTGTTCATGCGTCAGCTGCACCACTGGTCCGCGCTGCTGTTCGTGGCCGCGATGTCCGTGCACATGCTGCGCGTGTTCTTCACCGGCGCGTTCCGTCGCCCGCGTGAGCTGAACTGGCTCGTAGGCTGCGGTCTGCTCATGATGGGCTGGGCCGCCGGATTCACCGGCTACTCCCTCCCGGATGACGTGCTCTCCGGCAACGGTCTGCGCATCATCGACGGCATCCTGAAGGCGCTGCCCCTGGTGGGCTCGCACCTGTCGATGTTCCTGTTCGGCGGCGAGTTCCCCGGATACAACGTGATCGGCCGCCTGTACGCGCTGCACATCATGATCGTCCCGGCGATCATCATCCTGCTGATCGTCGTGCACCTGTTCATGGTCGTCACCCACAAGCACACCCAGTACCCGGGGCCGGGCCGCACGGAGAACAACGTGGTCGGCTACCCGGTCGGCCCGGTCTACGCGGCCAAGGCCGGTGGCTTCTTCTTCATCGTCTTCGGCGTGCTGGCGCTGATCGCCGGTCTCGTGCAGATCAACGGCATCTGGGTCTACGGCCCCTACGATCCCTCCCCGGTCTCCGCCGGCACTCAGCCCGACTGGTACATCGGCATGTTCGACGGCGCTCTGCGCCTGATGCCGGGCATGATCGGCGACTTCAGCTTCCTGTGGAACATCCCGATGCCGTGGGGCTCCTCGGTGTCCCTGCCCATGGGCGTTCTGCTGCCGCTGGTTCCGGCCGGTGCGCTCATCGTCGGCATGATGGCCTGGCCGTGGATCGAGCGGTGGATCACCAAGGACGACCGCGAGCACCACATCCTGGATCGTCCGCGCAACGCCCCGACCCGCACGGGCATCGGTGTCGCCGGCGTGATCTTCTACTGCACCATGTGGGCTGCCGCGTCCTCGGACCTGATCGCGACGCATTTCCAGCTGTCGCTGAACGACGTGCTCTACTTCCTGCGCGCGCTGTTCTTCCTCGGGCCGATCATCGGCTTCCTGATCACCCGTCGGATCTGCCTGGCGCTGCAGCGCAAGGACCGCGAGCTGGTGCTCCACGGCCATGAGGCCGGCGTCATCGAGATGTCCCCTGAGGGCGGCTTCCACGAGCGTCATCGCCAGCTCACCGACTATGAGCTGTACCGCCTGGTCTCCTTCGACAGCCCGCGTCCGCTGCCGGCAACGCCGAACCGCAAGGGCAAGGTGACCGGTCTCGAGAAGGCCCGCGCCGGCTTCTCCCGCCTCTTCTACGAGGAGCGCGTGGAGCCGGTGTCCCGGGACGAGCTGGTCGAGGCTCGTTCCCACGACCACGTCTCCCACGGCGAGGACCTCGAGTTCTACGAGATCCAGAACAACCGTCAGGTGGGCGGCCACCACTGAGGTGAGCTGACCTGACGTCAAGGGCCCCGCATCCTTTCGGATGCGGGGCCCTTCTCTGTGTGCTCCGCTTGCGGCGCTGTTTCCGAGTTGCGTCCCCTGCGGGCTGGATTGGGCACGAGCATCGAACCAGCCTGAAACCGTCGGTATGCGGGTCCATACCGACGCAACCACGATGCGTTCGACAACCAATCAGGCTCCGCTCGTCACGCCGCGCGGAGCGTGCCGAGCCTTGCCCGGGCGAGATCGGAGTGCTGGCCCCCGGCATGCGCCGCAGCCGCTCTGCGCCAGTCACGGTGCTCACGGCGCCGTACGACGGCGTCTGTGACCGGCTGGCGGGCGCACAGTGCCGGAAACCACGCCTCTGCGACACCTGCTGGCGCTGCATGAAAACTCACCGTCGGGTCAGCTCATACGCCCACCAGATTCACCGGGAGTGCCTCGCAGCGACGATGCCCGCGCTTGCGCCCCTTCCAGCTCCCCATTTGATCACAGCGCTCTGAGCCCCCGGTGGACAGGCACCGATATGGATCCTGTCGGCAGACGTGTGCCACGAGAGAGGGGGGGCACCGCACCGCAGGCATCAAGCGCTGCGCAGGGCTAGCAGCTCCGGGGCCCCGTCTGTCCTGCCACTTCCCCGTCTGACGTCACCGGGCGCCACTGCGCCCAGGACACTCTCCCCTTGCCTGGCCCTGTTTACCTTGCCTGGCCCTGTTCGTCTGGCCCAGTGCCACGCACGTCTCTGCCTGCCGGGGATCCCTTGCTCTGCAGCATGGACACAAAAACGCCTCGGGCCCGGCCCTCCGAGGAGGAACCGGGCCCGAGGCGTTCAGACGGGGCAGGTCAGTGCGCGTACTTGCCGCGCGAGAACTCGTAGACCCAGCCGATGCAGAAGAACATGGACAGAGCGGCGCCAATGATGAACACCCACCAGCCGACCGCCAGCCCGGCGAAGGACACGGCGCAGCCGAGGCCGAGGCCCAGCGGCCACCAGCTCCACGGCGCGAAGGTGCCGTAAGTGCCCGCGTAGGCGATGATCTCGCCGTCCTCGTCGTCCGACACGCCCTGTCCGTACCGCTTCTCCGTGGCTTGCAGGTACCAGGCGATCATGAGGCCCATGCCGCCCAGTGCCAGGAGCGCGGGAATCCCGGCCCACTCGGTCCACTCGGTCCAGAAACCGTAGACGAACCCGACGATCACGAAGAAGACGCCGATGATCCCGAAGATCTTGGCTGCGACGTTCACTTGGCCACCTTCTCTCCGAAGGCCTCAGCGGTGTGCTGCGGCGAATGGGGCGAGAGCTCCGGGTGATGCAGGTCCAGGGCCGGACGCTCCGAGCGGATGCGCGGGATCGAGTGGAAGTTGTGCCGCGGCGGCGGGCAGGAGGTCGCCCACTCGAGGGAGGCGCCGAAGCCCCACGGATCGTCCACGGTGACCTTCTTGCCGAAACGTGCCGTGATGTACACGTTCCAGAAGAACGGGATCATCGACGCGCCGAGGATCAGCGAGAAGACCGTGGAGAACGCGTTCATCCCGGCGAAGTTGTCCTCGATCATGTAGTCGGCGTAGCGACGCGGCATGCCGATGACGCCCAGCCAGTGCTGGATCAGGAACGTGCCGTGGAAGCCGATGAACAGCATCCAGAACTGGATCTTGCCGAGCTTCTCGTTGAGCATCTTGCCGGTGAACTTCGGCCACCAGAAGAAGAAGCCGGCGAACATCGCGAACACCACGGTGCCGAAGATGACGTAGTGGAAGTGCGCCACGACGAAGTAGGTGTCCGACACGTGGAAGTCCATCGGCGGGGCGGCCAGGATCACGCCGGTCAGACCACCGAAGAGGAAGGTCACCATGAAGCCGAGCGTCCAGAGCATCGGGTTCTCGAAGGTGATCGAGCCGCGCCACATGGTGCCGATCCAGTTCACGAACTTCACGCCGGTCGGAACCGCGATGAGCATCGTCATCAGCGAGAAGAACGGCAGGAGCACGGAACCGGTCACGTACATGTGGTGGGCCCACACTGTCACCGACAGCGCGGCGATCGCGGTGGTCGCGAACACCAGCGACTTGTAGCCGAAGATCGGCTTGCGCGAGAACACCGGAACGATCTCCGAGACGATGCCGAAGAACGGCAGCGCGATAATGTAGACCTCGGGGTGGCCGAAGAACCAGAACAGGTGCTGCCACAGGACGGCGCCGCCGTTCTCCGGGTTGAAGATGTGGCCGCCGAAGCGGCGGTCCAGGCCGAGCGCGAAGAGCGCCGAGGCCAGCGTCGGGAACGCCATCAGGATCAGGATGCCGGTGATCAGCGTGTTCCAGGTGAAGATCGGCATACGCCACATCGTCATGCCCGGGGCGCGCATCGTCAGGATCGTGGTGATGAAGTTGACGCCACCGAGGATCGTGCCGAAGCCCTGCAGGGCCAGACCGAACACCCAGAGGTCACCGCCGATGCCCGGCGAGTACGTCGTGTCCGACAGCGGCGCGTAGGCGAACCAGCCGAAGGAGGCCGCACCCTGCGGGGTGAGGAAGCCGGCGGTAGCGATCAGCGAGCCGAACAGGAAGAACCAGAACGCCAGGGCGTTCAGACGCGGGAACGACACATCGGGGGCGCCGATCTGCAGCGGGACCAGCACGTTGGCGAAGCCGACGAACAGCGGCGTCGCGAACATCAGCAGCATGAGCGTGCCGTGCATGGTGAACAGCTGGTTGTACTGCTCCTTCGTCTGCAGGATCTGCATGCCCGGCTCGAAGAGCTCGGCACGGATCAGCAGCGCCATGACGCCGCCGACGCAGAAGAAGACGAAGGACGTGATCAGGTACATGTACCCGAGCGTCTTATGGTCCGTGGTCGTCAGCCAGCTGACGACGATCTTGCCGAGGGAGCGAGGCACCACACGCGGCTGGGCCGCGCGGGTCGTCTCCTCCGTCGCGTACTCGTAGGTGGTCATCAGTGGCTACCTCCACCGCGCGGGGTCTGGAGGTCGACCTCCATCTCCTGGGCGCCGTCAGAATTCTCGTTGGGGTTGCGGTTGAACTCGTCGCCCGGCAGCTGGCCCTGCTCCATCTGCTCCATCTTCTCAACGAACTCGTCCTCGGGGACGACCTCGACGTTGAAGAGCATCTCGGAGTGGAACTCGCCGCACAGCTCGGCGCACTTACCGTCGAAGCTGCCGGTCTCCTGCGGAGTCACATAGAAGTGATTGGTCTTGCCGGGAAGCGTGTCGCGCTTCTGGAGGAACTGCGGGATCCAGAACGAGTGGGCGACGTCACGGGACTTCAGCTCGAAATGCACCGGCACGTCCTCGGGCAGGTACAGGGTCGGCAGGGTGTCCTGGACGCCGTCCTGACCGTTCAGCTGCGCCTGGATGCCCTGCTCGTAAGCCTCGAGCTTCTCGCCACCCTCACGCTCGTACTCGTAGCCGAAGTCCCAGGACCACTGCTTGCCGTACACGGTGACGGTCAGCGGCGAATCGTCAACCGGCTCGTCGACCTCGGTCTGCACCCGGTCGGTGAAGCCCCAGAACACGAGCACCAGCACCACCGGGATGACGGTGAACATCGTCTCCATGGGCATGTTGTAGCCGACCTGCTTCGGGAAGCCCTGGTCGGTGCGACGCCGACGATAGGCGACCATGCACCACAGCATCGCCGCCCAGGCGATCAGACCGACGCTCATCGCGGCGATCCAGGAGTTCACCCAGAAATCCGTGAGCACGTCGTTGTGGTTGGTGGTCTCCCGGGTCCCCGGGAGCCATCCGCGCTGGACCTCTGCCGAACAGCCGGACAGCACGAGCATCGCCGCGCCCGACAGGGCGGCGACCTTCAACGTGCGTCGAGTCCGACGTCCGGCGTCATTCTGTGCTCTCACAGACGGCCTTCCTCTTCATCTCGTGTGCGATCGGGTCGCCGAGACGCCGTCTGGCCCGTCCTGGAAGGACGTTCCTCTGACAGCGGACACAGCAGACCCGGATGAGTCCCCTCTACTCTATGCCCTCTCGACGAATTCAGCGCCATCATGTCCGCGTGTCATGCCTCGACGCCGCTGGCCGACTCCGGGTACACGCACGCGAGCCGCCGTCCCGGGCAGGGACGGCGGCTCGCGGTGGTGAGCGCCGGACGATCATCGACCCTCTGCCGCAGAAGACAGCAGGTCAGCGCGGCACAGACGGGTGCGCTCGACACTCAGGGGGATGCAGGATCAGTGGAAGGAGTCGCCGCAGGCGCAGGAGCCGGCGGCGTTCGGGTTGTCGATCGTGAAGCCCTGCTTCGAGATGGTGTCCTCGAAGTCGATGCTCGCGCCCATCAGGTACGGCACGGACATCTTGTCGACGATGACCTCGACGCCGTCGTAGTCGCGGACGGTGTCGCCCTCGAGGACGCGCTCGTCGAAGTACAGCTGGTAGATCAGGCCGGAGCAGCCACCGGGCTGCACCGCCACGCGCAGCCGAAGGTCCGTGCGACCCTCCTGCTCGAGCAGCGAACGCACCTTGGTCGCCGCCACGTCAGAGAGCTCGACCTCGTGGGGCGGCAGGCCGTCGGCGGGCTGGGTGGCGCCGATCTCGACGCCGGTCTCGTCTGCGGAAAGAGCCATCGGGAGGCCTCCTGGAAGTGGGGTGGGTGGTGGTTCGTATGCCGCGTCGCCCACGCGGTGCGCACGGGCGACGGTACCGACATTCGCGTCAACGCTCGGCAGCGCCGCGGCATTCCTGCCAGTTCTCGCCTGCGGGCGGCACCGGGCGTGACCGGTCCCAGTGTGTCACCGACTCAGGCGAGCCAGCCACAGGGCCTCGGCGAGGATCGCGTTGCGGAAGTCTCCGACGTGCAGCGATTCGTTGGCCGAGTGCGCGCGCGAGTCCGGGTCCTCCACACCGGTGATCAGGATGGTCGCCTCGGGGAACACCTCCGCCAGATCCGCGGTGAACGGGATCGAGCCGCCCAGGCCCGTGGCCTTCGGCGCCACGCCCCAGGCCTGCTCGAAGGAGCCCATCATCGCCGCGGCCATCGGATCAGAGGTGTCGGTCGAGAACGGCTGTCCGAAATGTCCCCGCTCGAAACTGATCTGCGCCCCCAGCACCGCTTCGCTCTGCTCGGAGAGATAGGTGGTGACCGCCTCGTATGCCTGCTCGGGGTCGACGCCCGGGCCCACGCGCAGCGACCACTTCGCCCGAGCGACGGACTGAATCGTGTTCGAGGACTCGTCGACGCTCGGGGCGTCGATGCCGATGATCGACAGGGCCGGGCCGTTCCACAGTCGATCGGCCAGCGAACCGTCCCCGGCCAGGCGGACCCCGTCCAAAACCCCGGCGTCAGCGCGGTAGGTCTGCTCGGAGTAGTCGACGTCGGCATGCGTGCGGGCGCCCACGCCCGGTACCGCCACGACGCCGTTCTCGTCGTGCAGCGTGGCGATCAGGCGCGAGAGCAGGGTGAGTGCGTCCAGCACGGGTCCGCCGAACATTCCCGAGTGCACCGAGTGGTCCAGCACGCGCACGGTCACGGTGCCGTCGGCGACGCCGCGCAGGCTCGTGGTCAGCGCCGGCTCCCCCACGGCCCAGTTCGCCGAGTCCGCGACCACGATCGCGTCCGCGGCCAGATCGTCCTTCTGGTTCTCGAGGAAGGCGCGGAACGTGGGCGAGCCCGCCTCCTCCTCCCCCTCGATGAACACGCGCACGCCGACGCCGGCCTCCGGCATCACGGACTGCAGCGCCTTCACGGCCGCCAGGTGCACCATGATTCCGGCCTTGTCGTCGGCGGCCCCGCGCCCGTAGAGCCGGTCACCACGGCGGGTGGCCTCAAAGGGCGGGGTGTCCCACAGCGCCTCGTCTCCCACCGGCTGCACATCGTGGTGCGCATAGAGCAGCACCGTCGGCTTCCCCGCGGCTGCCGGACGCTGGCCCAGGATGGCGGGCCCGCCGGGCTGGCCGTCCTCCCGGGTCTCGGTCACGACGCGCACATCCTGCAGACCTGCCTCCTTCACAAGGCGTTCCACGGCCTGCGCCGAGCGTTCGAGCGGCTGCCGGTCGAAGGAATCCCATGCGATGCCCCCGTGCGCGACGAGATCCGTCAGCGTCGCCAGGGTCGTCTCGAACTCGGCGTCCACGGCCTCGGTGAGGGCCTGGACCAGCTCGGCGTCCAGGGGTGCGGTCGGGTCGGCATTCTGCGGTGTGCTCTGAGTCATGGGCCTCACCCTAACGCGGCACCCCCTAAAGTGGACGGGTGCCTGGACGTAAGAAGAACACAGCAACCACTCCGCCCTCACCCCACGGTTCCACCGCCGTCGGTGCCGCGCAGGGGAAGGGTCGCCCCACCCCTCGTCGTAAGGACCAGCAGGCGGCTCGGCGTCGCCCCGTCGTCCCCGAAGACCGCAAGGCAGCGAAGAAGGCGCAGCGCGAGGCGGCCGCAGCCGAGCGCATGAAGGTGCGCATGGCGCTTGAGACCGGCGATGAGCAGCACCTGCCGGCACGTGATCGCGGTCGTCAGCGCCGCTTCGTGCGCGACCTGGTGGACGCCCGCACCGGCGTCGGCGAATGGCTCATGCCGCTGGTCTTCCTTTATGTGCTGCTGATGTTCATCCCCGGACGCGAGGTGCAGCTGGTGCTCATGTACAGCCTGTGGGCCATCGTTGCCGTCGTGATCGTCGAATCCGTCCTGCTGGGCCGCACGATCCGCCGCCGGCTGACCGAACGTTTCGGCGAGCCCGAATCCGGAACCCGGATGTACGGCGTGATGCGCGCCCTGCAGTTCCGGCGGCTGCGCCTGCCGAAGCCACAGGTGCGTCGCGGCGAGCACCCGGCCTGACCCGCCGGCACCGGCTGCGCCGACCGTCAGCGTCGGCGCAGCGCGCGGTTCAGCCCGGCGTTGATCCGCCCGGCCCAGAACGGCCCCTCGTACAGGAACGCGGTGTAGCCCTGCACCAGATCGGCCCCCGCGCCGAGGCGGGCCAGCACGTCATCGGCGTCGGTGACCCCGCCCACCGAGATCACGGCCGTCTGCGCGGGCAGGTGCTCGCGCAGCAGCCCCAGCACCTGCATCGAACGTTCGCGCAGGGGGGCCCCGGAGAGGCCTCCTGCTCCGATCCGCTCCACCTCGTCCGCGTCGGTCACCAGACCCTCACGCGAGATCGTCGTGTTCGTGGCGATCACCCCGTCCAGACCCGTGGCCTGAGCCAGCCGGGCCACCGCGACGATGTCGTCGTCGGTCAGATCCGGGGCGATCTTCACGGCCAGCGGCACCCGCCGGTCGCCGGTGGCCCGGTCCGACTCCTCGCGAACGGTGCGCAGCAACGGCTCAAGCGAGGCGATCTGTTGCAGCTGGCGCAGTCCCGGGGTGTTCGGTGAGGACACATTCACCACGAGGTAGTCGGCATGCGGAGCCAGCAGCGCGCTCGAGCGTCTGTAGTCATCCGCCGCCTGCTCCAGGGGCACCGACTTGGTCTTGCCGATGTTCACGCCCAGCACGGGGCGGGCGGGGCCGAACCGCTCGCTGAGCACACGGCGCGTCCGCTCCAGACGAGGGGCGACGGCCGCGGCCCCCTCGTTGTTGAATCCCATGCGGTTGATCAGGGCACGGTCCTCGACGAGGCGGAACAGGCGTGGGGCGGGGTTGCCGGGCTGTCCCTGCCCGGTGACGGTGCCGACCTCGATGTGGCCGAAGCCCAGGTCGGCCAGCGCGGTGGTGCACGTGCCGTGCTTGTCGAAGCCGGCGGCCAGCCCGAACGGCGAGGGGAACCGCAGGCCCATGACCGTGCGCGCCAGCCACGGATCCGGGCTCAGCGCGGCGCGGGTCAGCGTCGAGGCGCCGGTGCGTTCGGCGACGCGGATGCCCTGCACGCCGCGTTCATGCGCCGTCTCGGCGTCCATGTCCGAGAAGACGGCACGGAAGAACGGCGGATACAGACGCGGAAGCCGCGAGGTCAACAGGGTCTGAGCACCGGAGGACAGGGTGAACGAAGCCATGGCGGCATTCTCCCACGCCCGTGGCCGTCGGCGGTCCTATCGTGGGGTCATGCCCGGCTCCCCCGCCCCGCCTGAGGATGCGCTGCTGACTGACCCACCGGACGGCCGGTGGCGCCCGGACGTGCTGCCCGGGTTCGAACGCTCCACGTTCGAGCCGGACGAGACCGACCGGGGCGGGAATCTCATCACGCTCGTCCGGCCCGTCGGTACTGACCAGCACCCCGCTGCCCGGCCGGTGCTGCTGATCCACGGCTGGGCGGACTACTTCTACAACGCACCCCTGGCCCACGCCCTGAGCGACGCCGGGTACGCCGTCTACGCGGTGGATCTGCACCGCTATGGCCGCTCCCTGCGGCCGGGACAGATCCCCGGGTGGACGGACGACCTCTGTCGGTACGACCCAGACCTCGAGACGGCCCTGGCCGAGATCGCCCGGCACCACCGACCGAGGCCGGCCGTGATCGCGCACTCGACCGGTGGACTGGTGGCCAGCCTGTGGGCGCATCGCAACCCGGGCCGGCTGGAGGCGCTGGTCTTGAACAGCCCGTGGCTCGAGATGCAGGGCAGCTCCTGGGTGCGCCGGCTGGCCCGCACGATCGTCGATCCCGTGGCCGTGCGCCGACCCGAGGCGATGCTGCGCCTGCCGAAGGTGGACTTCTACTGGCGGACCCTCTCCCGCGACGCCGAGGGTGAATGGGACCTGCACCGGCTGTGGCGGCCGCCGCACTCCTTCGATGTTCCCGCGGCCTGGCTGGCGGCCGTGATCGAGGGGCATGCCCGCGTGGCTCGAGGGCTCGAGATCGACGCGCCGGTCCTGACGCTGGTCTCCGGCCGCGGGATGCGCGCCGCCCGCTACGACGCGGCGATGCACACCGCTGACGTCATTCTGGACCCGGAGGCCATGGCGCTGCGGGCCCTGCGCCTGGGCCGACGCGTCACCGTGCACCGCTGTGACGAGGCACTGCACGACGTCTTCGCCTCGCGCGCCGACGTGCGCGAGCGGGCCCTGTCCGAGATGATCGAGTGGCTTGCGACTTACGCCCCGGCGTCCGAGCGGTCGACGGCGCCGCCGTACCGACGGTCCCGGCGGGCGTAGAGCTCGACGGCCTCATAGAGAGTGCGCCGGTCCACGTCCGGCCACAGCACATCGAGAAACAGCAGTTCGGCGTAGGCGGACTGCCACAGCAGGTAGTTCGAGAGGCGCTGCTCCCCCGAGGTGCGCAGGAACAGATCGACGTCCGGCACCGGGTCCACGGCGGGCAGGCCCGCCCGCACACGCTTGTCCAGGTGACGGGTGATCGTGTCCTCGCGGATGCCCTCGGGTGTGAGCGTGCCCGCGGCCACCTGTGCGGCGATCGAGCGGACCGCGTCGGTGATCTCGGCCCGGGAGCCGTAGTTGACGCACATGTGCAGGGTGGTGCCGGTGTTGTGGCGGGTGAGCTCCTCGGCCTCGCGCAGCTCCCGGATGACGGACTTCCACAGTCGCGGCGCGCGGCCGTTCCAGCGGATGCGCACGTTCCAGGAGTGCAGCGTGTCGCGCTGCCGACGCAGTACGTCGCGAGAGAAGCCCATGAGGAAGCGGACCTCCTCCGGAGAGCGCTTCCAGTTCTCCGTGGAGAACGCGTAGGCGGAGACGTGGCCAATGCCCATCTCCACCGCCCCGGCTACGACATCGAGCAGAGCGGCCTCTCCCGCGCGGTGGCCCTCGGTGCGCGGCAGGCCGCGTTCGTTCGCCCATCGGCCGTTGCCGTCCATGACGATCGCCACGTGTTCGGGCACGAATCGGCGGTCAAGCGCCGGCGGGGTGGCCCCCTCAGGGTGCGCCGGCGGGCGGGTCGTGTCGCGGTCCTGGGTCATCGGGCGTCCTTCCGGGGCGACGGGGCTGGCGCGGGCTGCCGTCCCCGCCGCGGGCGACGGCGTCCAGCTCAGCCATCGAGTCCAGCACCGAGAGGGAGACGAGCCTGCGCTCGACGTGGAACTGCAGGTACGCGGACACGATACCGGCCGCCTCGCTCGCGGCGGTCTCGCCGGCAGCGTCGACGACGGTCCAATCCCCCTCGGAGAGCGCCCGCAGCAGACAGACGGCCTCGGCTGAGGGATGAGCGGAGCCGGGCGGTCGGCAGGCATCGCACACGGTCCCGCCCAGTGCCACGTTCACCCACGGGTGCGGGCCCGGCCGACCGCAGCGGGCACATGCGGCGAACGTCGCCTGCCAGCCGGCTTCGGCGAGGGTGCGCAGCAGAAAGCTCGACAACACCATGCGGGGCGCATGACGGCGACGGGCCAGCGCGGCGATCGCTCCGTGCAGGAGGCGGAACTGCCCCCGGTGCCCGGCCTCGTCGACGGCCTGCACCCGCCCCACCGTCTCGGCCATGGCCGCGGCCACCGTGTAGAGCTCGTAGTCGGCCGCCAACCACGTGGCATACGGAGTGATCAGCTGCGCCTGGCGCAGGGTGTGCAGATCCGCGCGGCCCGCAGCGATCTGCAGCCGTGCGTGCATGAACGGCTCGACGACCGAGCCCAGCCGCGACGAGGTGCGCCGCACACCCTTGGCGACGACGCGCAGGATGCCGCGCTGCGGGGTGAGGACCTCCAGAATGCGGTCGGCCTCACCGAGGCGATGCGTGCGCAGCACGATCGCCTCGGTGAGGAACGTCGGCGCGGCGTAGCCGCCGCGGGATCGGCCGCCGCTCATCGTCGCCGGATCACCCGTCCCGCAGCGCTCGGTTGACGGCCGAGACGACGGCCTTCAAGGACGCGCTGGTGGTGTTGTGATCCAGTCCGACTCCCCACAGCACCCGGTCGCCGACGGCCGCCTCGACATACGCGGCCGCCATTGCCGAGCCGCCCTCCGACAGCGCGTGTTCCGAGTAGTCGAGCACTCTGACGTCCACCCCGTCCTCCTCCAGCACCGCGAGGAAGGCATCGATCGGACCATTGCCTCGGGCATGGCGTGTGGCGGTGACCCCGTCCGAGCTCAGCTCGACGCTCATCGCGTATGCGCCGTCCGCGGTGGTCTCGGACTGCACCGTCCCCACGTGGTAGCGGCCCCACGTGCCATCCGCGTCCTCGGCGGGCAGGTACTCGTCGGCGAACACCTGCCAGAGCTGGTCGCCGGAGACCTCGCCGCCCTGGCCGTCGGCGAGGCTCTGGATGACCTTCGAGAACTCGATCTGAGCGCGGCGCGGCAGCTCGAGGTGGTGTTCGGTGCGCAGCAGATACGCCACACCGCCCTTGCCCGACTGCGAGTTGACCCGGATGACCGCCTCGTAGTTGCGACCGATGTCCTTCGGGTCGATCGGCAGGTACGGCACCTGCCACACGCCGTCCTCCACGCGGCGCCCGGCCGCCGCGGCGTCCGCCTCGAGGGCCTCCAGGCCCTTCTTGATCGCGTCCTGATGCGAGCCGGAGAACGCGGTGAACACCAGGTCACCGCCCCACGGGGAGCGCTCGGGCACCGCGAGCTGATTGCAGTGCTCAACCGTGCGCTTGATCCGGTCCATGTCCGAGAAGTCGATCTCGGGGTCGACCCCCTGCGAGAACAGATTCATGCCCAGGGTCACCAGGTCGACGTTCCCGGTGCGCTCGCCATTGCCGAACAGACAGCCCTCGATCCGGTCGGCGCCGGCCAGGTACCCCAGCTCGGCGGCCGCCACCGCGGTCCCGCGGTCATTGTGCGGATGCAGCGACAGCACAACGCTGTCCCGGTGGGCCAGGCTGCGGTGCATCCATTCGACCGAGTCGGCGTAGACGTTCGGCGAGGCCATCTCCACGGTCGCCGGAAGGTTCAGGATCATGCGTCGCTGCGGGCTCGCGTCGAACTCCTCGACGACGGCATCGCAGATGCGCCGGGCGAACTCGAGCTCGGTGCCCGTGTAGGACTCGGGCGAGTACTCGTAGACCAGGTCGGTGTCCGTCAGCTGCTCGCCGTACTTCTTGACCAGCCGGGCGCCGGAGACCGCGATGTCGACGATCCCGTCCTCGTCCTGGTCGAAGACCACGCGTCGCTGCAGCGCCGAGGTGGAGTTGTAGAGGTGCACGATGGCGCGCGGGGCGCCGACGATGGCCTCGAACGTGCGCTCGATCAGGTGCTCGCGGGCCTGCGTGAGCACCTGGATGCTCACATCCGAGGGGATGAGGTCCTCGTCGATCAGCAGGCGGACGAAGTCGAAGTCCGTCTGCGAGGCGGCCGGGAAGCCCACCTCGATCTCCTTGTATCCCATCTCCACCAGCAGTCGGAACATGCGCAGCTTGCGTTCGGCACCCATCGGGTCGATGAGCGCCTGATTCCCGTCGCGCAGGTCGACGGCGCACCACTGCGGGGCCGACTCGGCGACGCGGTCGGGCCACGTGCGGTCCGGCAGGCTCACTTCCAGCTGCTCGTGGAAGGGGAGGTAGCGATGCACGTTCATGCCCGAGGGCCGCTGTGTGTGTGCTGCCATGGCGTAGTCCTCACTTCCTGACGTCCTCATGACCGGTCCCGAGGGCCGGGGTGCGGCGCCGGGTGCGTCGCGGTGTGGTCGAACGTAGCAACCGGGGGTCCAGGCTGAGCGTCACCGCACCGAAAGTCTGCAGAGTGAGACCGACGTCCACAGTGTGATACAGGACGACCGGGTCGTCGCGGCGTCAGAACCCCAGCCTGCCCAGCTGCTTGGGGTCCCGCTGCCATTCCTTGGCCACTTTCACTCGCAGATCGAGGTGAACCGGGGTCGCGAGCATCGCCGAGATGCCTTCGCGCGCCTGGCTGCCGATCTGCCGCAGCCGAGAACCGCCGCGGCCGATGATGATGCCCTTCTGGCTCTCACGCTCGACGAACAGATTGGCGTAGATGTCCAGCAGGGGGCGCTCCTGCGGCCGACCCTGCCGGGGGACCATCTCCTCGACCACCACCGCCACCGAGTGCGGCAGCTCGTCCCGCACTCCCTCCAGAGCGGCCTCACGGATCAGCTCCGCGACCATGACAGCTTCGGGCTCGTCCGTGAGCTCTCCCTCGGGGTACAGCGGCGGCCCGACCGGCAGCCGCTGGGCCAGCACCTGCAGGACGTCGTCCACTTGGCGACCCGCGACGGCCGAGACCGGGACGACGGCCGCGAAGCCCTCACCCCCGTTCTCGGGACCGAGCACCTCGTCCCCCAAGGCCGTCACGGCCAGCAGCTGCTCCATGAGCCGTTCGGAAGAGACCTTGTCGGTCTTCGTCACGACCGCGATCACCGGCGTGCGACGCAGGTAGCTCAGCTGCTGGGCGATGAACCGGTCCCCCGGACCGATGGACTCGTCGGCGGGGATGCACATGCCCACCGCGTCGACCTCCCCGAGGGTCTCGGCCACCAGGTCGTTCAGCCGCTGGCCCAGCAGTGTCCGAGGGCGGTGCAGGCCGGGCGTGTCCACCAGCACGAGCTGGACGTCCTCGCGGTGCACGATGCCGCGGATGGTGTGACGCGTGGTCTGCGGCTTCGAGGAGGTGATCGCCACCTTCTCCCCGACCAGGGCGTTGGTCAGCGTCGACTTGCCGGCGTTGGGTCGTCCCACCAGCGACACGAAGCCGGAACGGTACCCCTCCGGCGTGCCCTGCGGGTCCACGAGTGTGCTCATGAGCGCTCCTGTTCTGCGCGGTCCGGGGTCGTGTCCTGTGCGTCGTCGCTGTCATCGTCCCACGGCCGGAAGCGCGCGGGCCGCTCCGCCGTTTCGGTGACCCGCAGCCGGCTGACCCGGTTCCGCCGCGGTTCGAGGGTGTCCGCTTCCAGCACCAACCCGTGCACCGTCACCTGGGATCCGCGAATCGGCACCCGACCCAGGTGCTTGGCGAGCAGCCCGCCCACCGTGTCCACCTCGAGCTCATCGTCGAGGTCCACATCGAAGTCTTCGGCGAAGTCTGAGACGGACATGCGCGCGTCCACGCTGTACACACCCTCCTCGAGCCGTTCGACCTCCGGCAGCTCGGGCCGATCGTCCTCGTCGTAGATCTCGCCGACGATCTCCTCGATCAGATCCTCGAGCGTGACGAGACCGGCCGTGCCGCCGTACTCATCGACCACCACGGCGATGTGCGTGGACTCGCGCTGCAGCTCCTGCAGCAGCGCAGCCACGGACTTCGACTCCGGGACGAAACGCGTGTCTCGCATGACCGTGACCACCCCGTCCGTGTCCTGAGCGCCGTCCTGATGCAACGCCCGGGTGACGTCCTTGAGGTAGAGCATGCCGCGCACATCGTCCGCGTCCTCGCCGATCACCGGCACGCGCGAGCAGCCCGAGCGCAGGAACAGCTCCATCGCCTGAGCGAGCGTGTGCTCGGCGTCGATGGTGACCACGTCGGTGCGCGGAACCATCACGGCGCGCACGAGCGTGTCCCCCATTGAGAACACCGACTGGATCAGCTCGGCCTCCGAATCGGCGAGCACGTCGGCGTCGTGGGCACGGGCGACCACTTCACGCAGGTGGCGCTCCTCGAAGTCGTCCTCCTCGTCCTGGACGTGGTCATCACGGCGGCGGTCCCGGCCGAGCAGGTGGCCGAACGGGCCCAGCAGCCTGGTGAGCAGGCGCACCAGGCCCACGGTCCGCTTCGCGACGGCGGCATCGTTGCGCGAACCGACCGGGCGCGGAGACCAGAAACCGAGCGCACCGGCCACGAGCACGAGCAGCGCGGCCGAACCGAACAGGGCGACCCAGAGCGATTCAGCCAGCTCGGCGATCGCGATGGTGGCGCACACCGCCGCGAAGGCCTCCGCGAGGAAGCGCCAGAAGCGCAGGGCGGCCAGATGCCGCTCAAGGTCACCCGTGACGGTCAGCACGCTGGCGTCATCGCGTTCGCGGGCGATCTCCTCGGCATCGCGCCGGTTCAGGTAGGTGAAGGCGGCCTCGGCCAGCGCGAGCAGCCAGGTCAGGGCGAACAGGGCCAGGAACACCAGGCCCAGCATGAGGACGGAATACACGGCGGGCGATCAGTCCTCGATCGTCGGGGCCGGGGCCGGCCGACCGAGCACCTCGGTGACCAGCGAGCCCTGCAGCGTGAACATCTCGTCGCGTTCGGCTTCGTCGACGTGGTCGTAGCCGAGCAGATGCAGCAGTCCGTGTGTGAGCAGCAGCATCAGCTCGTCGTCCCGGGTGTGGCCGCCGCGCTCGGCCTGGCGCGCCGCCACCTCGGGGCACAGGACGATGTCGCCCAGCACCCCCTCGGACGGGTTCTCGTCCGTGCCCGGAGCGAGCTCGTCCATGGGCAGGCTCATTACATCGGTGGGCCCGTCCAAGCCCATCCACTCGACGTGCAGCCGGGCCATGCGCTGCTCATCGACGACGGTCACCGCCGTCTCGGCGGCCGGGTGCACGTGCAGCCGCTCATAGACGTGGCGTGCCATCGTCAGCAGATCCTGCTCGGGCACATCGACGCCCGACTCGTTGACGATCTCGACGGCCATGCGCTTCTCCTCTCGTGCCCGTCAGCGGGCGTTCTCGTCGTGGCGGGGTCGGCCGGCTCGGGCACGCGAGGCCTGCGGGCGGGCACGGTCGTAGGCGTCGACGATGGCGGTCACCAGAGAGTGACGGACGACGTCGGAGGAGTCGAAGCGGATCATCTCGATGCCCTCGGTGCCCTCGAGCACATCGACGGCCTGAGCCAGTCCCGAGACGGTCCCGCGCGGCAGGTCCACCTGGGAGGTGTCGCCGGTGACCACCATGTGGGCGCCGAATCCCAGACGCGTCAAGAACATCTTCATCTGCTCACCGGTGGTGTTCTGGGCCTCGTCGAGGATCACGAAGGCGTCGTTGAGCGTGCGCCCTCGCATGTACGCCAGCGGCGCCACCTCGATCGTCCCGGCCTCCATCAGGCGTGGGATCGACTCGGGCTCGACCATGTCGTGCAGGGCATCGTAGAGCGGGCGCAGGTACGGGTCGATCTTCTCGCTCAGGCTCCCGGGCAGGTACCCCAGGTTCTCCCCGGCCTCGACCGCCGGACGGGTGAGGATGATCCGGTTGACCTCCTTCGACTGCAGCGCCTGCACCGCCTTGGCCATGGCCAGATACGTCTTGCCGGTACCGGCAGGGCCAAGACCGAACACCACCGTCGCCCGGTCGATCGCCTCGACGTAGTCCTGCTGGTGCCTGGTCTTGGCGCGGATCTTGCGGCCTCGGCCAGAGAGCACGGAACCGGAGACCGTCGAGGGATCGGGCGCACGTCCGCCGCGCACCAGTGCGACCACCTGTTCCATCACATCGGCGGTGACGGGCATGTCCCGATGCGCGATGCCGCGCAGGTCCTCGACGATCCGCCGCGCGGCGGCGACGGAGGCGGCCGGTCCGGACAGGGCCAACTGCTGATCGCGGACGGTCACGTCGACATCCGGGTACACGCCCGCCAGGATGCGCAGCAGCGCGTCCTGCGGTCCGAGCGTGCGCACCATCAGGTCGGCGGAGCCGAAGTGGACGGCGCTCAGACGCGCGTCGTCGCGGTGCCGCGGGCCGGCGGTCCCGGCGTTCTGGTCGGAGCTGGGGGTGCTCACGATGGGGGTCATCACCTCGTGTGTGCGAGACGTGTGCGGTCGACCGGGCACATTCTACGCACCCCGGTCACCACCGACCGAGCCGGTGCTGCATCACAGCCAGACCGGTCGGCCCGGCCGTCGAGGCGCGCAGCACGTGCGGCCCCAGACGCACGGGCAGGGCCCCGGACGCCGTGAGCGCCATCAGCTCCGCCGCGGAGACACCGCCCTCCGGGCCGACGACCAGGGCGATGCGCCGCGCCTGCGCCCAGCTCTGCTCGGGCAGCGTGGACAGACTCTGTTCGGCCTGCTCATGCAGCACCAGCACGCAGACGTCCTCGGCGGCCAGAGCGGCCACGCCCGTGCCGGAGACGGTCGGGTCCAGCCGCGGCACGATCCCGCGGCGTGCCTGCTTCGCCGCCGTCGCGAGCGCGTCGGCCCACTTCTGCCGAGCACGCTCGGCTTTGGCTCCCTTCCAGCGCACGATCGACCGCTCGGCCTCCCACGGGACGACGCCGCCGACGCCGAGCTCGACGGCCGTCTGAGCGGCCAGCAGGTCTCGGTCACCCTTGGACAGCGCCTGCACGAGCACCACGTCGGGCCCCTCGACCGGTTCGTCATCGCGTGCGCGAACCACCACGAGCACGCGCTCGCTCTGGGCCTGCAGAACCTCACCGTGCACACGAGCGCCGCGGCCGTCGGCCACGAGGATCGGCTCCGACGGACCCAGCCGCATGACCGTCGCCGCGTGCCGGGCCTCGGGGCCGGTGAGCTCGACGTGCCCTCCGGGCTCGAGCCCATCGAGTCCGCCCGCCGGCACCAGGAACAGCGGCGCCGTCACAGGTTCTTCAGGTTCTCGCGGATCCGGGCGAACATGCCTTTGTGCTGGGCCGCGCCGTGCACGACCTCCTCGCCGCGCAGCTCGGCCAGCCGTTCGAGCAGCTCCTTCTGCTCACCGGTCAGGTCCGTCGGCGTGGCGACGAGGACGTTCACGCGCAGGTCGCCTCGTCCTCCAGAGCGCAGGCGTGTGACGCCGAGCCCCGAGAGGACCTCGACGTGTCCGGGCTGGGTTCCCGGCTCGAGCGTGACGCTGTGCTTGCCGTCCAGCGTGTCGAGAGTCAGGGTCGTGCCGAGCGCGGCCGCGGCCATCGGCACCGTGATGGTGGTGCTCAGGTCGTCGCCGTCGCGCTTGAAGGTCTCGTCCTCCTCGACCTCGACGTGCACGAACAAGTCGCCGTTCGGGCCGCCGCCGGGCCCCGCCTCCCCGCGTCCGGCCAGGTGGATGCGCGTGCCGGTGTCCACCCCGGCGGGGATCTTCAGCGTCAGCTGCTGCTCGTCGCGCACGCGCCCCTGGCCCGAGCACTCGTGACACGGGTTGGGCAGGGTGGTGCCGAAGCCCTGGCACGCCGGGCATGCCTCCTGAGCCATGATCGTGCCGAGCACGGAGCGGACCTGACGCTGCACCACACCCTGGCCCTGGCACGTCGAACAGGTCTCGGGACCGGTACCGGGCTCGCAGCACGAGCCCTCGCACCGCGTGCACCGCACCGCGGTCTGCAGGCGCAGCTGCTGTTCGGAGCCGAAGACGGCGTCGCGCAGCGAGATGCGCACCGCCACGCGCGCGTCCTGGCCTCGACGGGCACGCGAGGCCGGGCCGCGGCCGCCCCCGGCGGCGCCGCCCATGAAGGTCTCGAACAGATCGGAGAAGGTGCCGCCGAAGCCTCCCGGGAACCCTCCGCCGAAGCCGCCGCCGAACCCGGCGCCGCCGTTCTCGTCGCCGGTGGCGTCGTAATTGCGCCGTTTCTCCTCGTCGGAGAGCACCTCATAGGCGTGGGAGATCCGCTTGAACTGGTCGGCGGCCTCCTCGGACGGGTTGACGTCCGGGTGGTGCTTGCGCGCGAGTTTGCGATAGGCGCGCCGGATCTCCTCCTGGCTGGCGTCGCGGCTCAGGCCGAGCGTCTCGTAATGGTCTGACACGGGGGCACTTCCTTGTTCGACGTGGGGACGGTTGTTCGACGGGACGGCGGGCAGGGCGTCTCACGCGCCCGGGGCGTCCGCTCAGGTGGTGAGAATGCGCGAGAGGTAGCGGGCGATGGCCCGGACGGCGGCCATGGTGCCCGGATAGTCCATGCGCGTGGGGCCAACGACCCCGAGCTTGGCGACCGCACCGGGACCGTAGGAGGCCGCCACGACCGAGGCATCGGCGAGCGACCCGGAATTCTCCGAGCCGATCCGCACGCTGAGTCCGCGCACGTCCTGCTCCATCTCTGTGAGCAGCCGCAAGAGCACGACCTGCTCCTCGAGGGCCTCGAGGATGGGACCGATCGAGTCCGGAAAGTCCCCGGGCGAGCGGGCCAGGTTGGCGGTGCCCGCCATGACGATCCGGTCCTGTCGTCCCGCCTGAAGCAGCGACCGCACGGCCTCGACGAGGGTGCCGAGCACTGGCCGCTCCTGGGGCGGGACCCGCTCGGGCGCCGAGTCCAGCGCTGCGGCGGCCTGCGCCGGAGTGAGGTCGTCGACGCACTGCCGCAGCACCGTGCGCAGCGCCGCGAGCCCGGCCTCGTCCGGGGCGCCGTCGACGGACACGACCCGCTGATCCACGCGTCCCGAGGAGAGGATCAGCACCACCAGCACACGGCCGGGCGCCAGCCCGACCAGCTCCAGATGCCGCACCGTCGAGCCGTCGTCATGAGGGAACTGGGCGACGGCGACCTGGTGTGTGAGCTGCGCGAGCAGCCGCACCGTCGTCTCCATCATCTCCTCCATGTCCGCCTCGGGCTCCAGCAGGGAGTTGACGGCCCGGCGCTCGGCGGCCGAGAGAGGCTTCACCTCACACAATCGGTCGACGAACACGCGGTAGCCCATGTCCGTCGGGATCCGCCCGGCCGAGGTGTGCGGGGCGATGATGAGCCCCTCCTCCTCGAGGGCCGCCATGTCATTGCGCACGGTGGCCGAGGACACCTCGAGGCCGTGACGCTCGACGAGGGCCTTCGACCCGACGGGCTCACGCAGCGCGACGTAGTCCTCGACGATCGCCTGCAGCACCTGGAGGCGACGTGGCTGTTCGCTCATCCTCGGATGTCTCCCTCCTGCGCTCTGGACTGCTCTGGCTCGGGGCCCGACCCGACGCGGACGCTCTGCCGCGCTGCCGGCCGGATGCTGGCACTCGACAGGGTGAAGTGCCAGCGCTCGAGGCTCCATGCTACGTGCTGTCCGCCCGTCCACCGAGCCGCGGCAGAGGCGGTTCGCTCACAGCCGCGCCCGCCGGCGGACGCTAGCGTGGTCGCCCATGGACTGGAACACGTGGGGCCCGGCGGGCCACGACAAGCTCACCCGACCGCCCGCGGCCGACGTACCGGACGTGCCCGCGCGCCGCGGCACCGTCGTGGAGGACGTCTCCACCGGCTTTGTCGGCGCGGTGGTCCGAGTGCAGCGCAGCGGCGGCGTCCACGTGGTTGTCCTCGAGGATCGCCGCGGCACCACGCGCAGCTTCCCGCTCGGTCCGGGGTTCTGGATCGACGGCCGACCCGTGCGCCTGACCCCGCCCCGGCCCGATCCCGCGGCGGCACCGCGCGGCCCCGCCCGGACGGCCTCCGGATCGGTGAAGGTGACCGGGGCGCGGGCCAGGACCGCGCGTGCCTCCCGCATCTGGGTCGAGGGCGTGCACGACGCCGAGCTGATCGAGAAGGTCTGGGGCGAGGACCTGCGCCTGGAGGGGATCGTCGTCGAGCCCCTCCACGGCGTCGACGACCTCGGCGGTCTCATCAGCGAGTTCGGCCCCTCGCCCACTCGCCGGCTCGGCATCCTCGTCGACCACCTGGTTCCCGGTTCCAAGGAGGAGCGGATCGCGGCGCAGGCGATGCGCGTGCCCGGTGCCGCCGGCAACGTGCTGATCCTCGGCCATCCTTATGTGGACGTCTGGCAGGTGATCAAGCCTCAGGTGCTGGGCATCGAGGCATGGCCGGTCGTCCCGAAGGGTCAGGACTGGAAGACCGGAGTCCTCAAGGGCCTCGGCCTGCCGCACGCCACCCCGGCGGACATCGGACTGGGGTGGAAGCGCCTGCTCTCGCACGTGCGCACCTACGCGGACCTGGAGCCGGCACTGCTGGGCCGCGTCGAGGAGCTCATCGACTTCCTCACCGAGCCGGAGGCCCGCTGAGCGTAGACTGGCGCCCAACTCGTGGGCTGTCGGCCGTCTCGGCCGCCAGCATCCCACCCGGGCGCACGGCCCGACGACCCAGCCGCCACCGACCGCGAAGGACTCCTCCGTGTCGCAGACCCCTCGCCGGGCCACGCCGAAGCGGGCCGCCTCGGCCGCCCCCGCCCAGCCCGTCGCCGCCGCGCCTGACGCCCCCGGCTCCACCGGCACGGCGTCATGGTCCGCCCCCGAGCACGGTCCGGGCGCCCCACTGACGGCGAAGCAGGACCGTGAACGGGCCACACTCGCGCACTTTGGCGTCGCACTGGGATTCGCCGCTCCCCTGGCCGTGTGGCTGCTGTATCGGGATCGAGGACCGTTCACAGCGCAGGAGGCCAAGGAAGCGCTGAACTTCGCCGTGCCGCCGACACTGCTGATGGTGCTCTTCTTCTTCCTGAGCCTGCTGCCGGTCATGGGCCCGGTGTTCGCGGTCCTGGCCGCGCTGACCTGGATCGCCATGGCGGTCTACGGGCTCATGGGCGGATCACAAGTGAACCGGGGACGACCGTACCGCTACCCGTTCAATCTGCGGATCCTGCGCTGAGTCGAACGGTCGGGCGACGGTCGGCGGCGAGCCGTCCACCGCCCGACCGTCGTGACGGGCCTGCCTCACGACGCCCCCGTCAGAAGCCGAGCAGCTCGCGCACGATCTGGTCGTTGCGCAACCGCCCCTGCAGAGTCGGGACGATCCGACCTCGCAGCGCCTCAGCGCCCTCAACGAGCCCCTCGGCGATCAGCCCGGCGACGGACTCACGCGCGTGCCGCCGCTGCGCCGGGGACGCCTCGTCGAACACGGACATGTCCAGGCCCGTGTCCAGCCGCACCGCGAGCATGACGCGTTCGAGCAGCCGCGCCTCGGCGTCGGGCGTCTCCCGACCGACCGCCGGCGTGGTTCCCTGAGCGAGGCGCTGAGCATAAGCGGCCGGGTGCTTGGCGTTCCAGAACCGGACGCCGGCCAGGTGCGAGTGGGCGCCAGGGCCCACACCCCACCAGTCCTGGTCCAGCCAGTAGACCATGTTGTGGCGGGCACGCCGGGCTCCCGTGCCGTCGGGGTCCCGGGCCCAGTTCGAGACCTCGTACCACCGGTACCCGGCTGCGCCGAGCAGCTCGTCGGCGAGCAGGTACTTGTCCGCCTGGTCGTCGGGGTCGACGTCGGGGATCTGCCCGCGCGCGACCTGCGAGCCGAACTTCGTCCCCTCCTCGACGATCAGCGAGTAGGCGCTCACGTGATCCGGTTCGAGACCGATCACCGCCTCCAGGCTCCGGCGCCAGTCCTGCATCGACTCCCCCGGGGTGCCGTAGATCAGGTCCAGGGACACCTCGAGCCCGGCCTGCTTCGCCGCGGCGACCGCCCGCGGAATGTTCTCGGGGGTGTGTGTGCGCTCCAGCGTGGCGAGCACATGCGGCACGGCGGACTGCATGCCGACGGACACGCGCGTGACGCCCGCTCGAGCGAGCTCGTCGAGATACGCGGCGTCGACGGTGTCCGGATTGGCCTCGACGCTGATCTCGGCGCCGGGGGCCATGCCGAACCTGTCCCGGGCGGCGTGCACGACGCGGGCCAGGTCAGAGGCGGGCAGCAGCGTGGGGGTGCCGCCTCCCACGAAGACGGTGTGCAGCTCACGGGCGGGTACCTCGGAGGCGGCCAGCACGTCCACGGCATGGTCCAGCTCGGCGATGGCCGTGTCGACATAGTCGGCACGCCCGGCACCGGGACCGAGGTCGGCCGAGGTGTACGTGTTGAAGTCACAGTAGCCGCATCGGACCGTGCAGAACGGCACATGCACATAGAGACTGAACGTGCGCGGGCGGCCCGACGCGGCTGCCTCACGCACACGCCGGCCCACTGGCTCGGGCAGCCGGCCGTCCTCGGGCACCGGGTCCCCGAGCGGCAGCGTCGCGGGCACGGGGCTACTTCTTCGCCGCCGCGGCCTTGTCCGCGGACGACTCGGAGGACAGCGCCGCGATGAACGCCTCCTGGGGCACCTCGACACGGCCGACCATCTTCATGCGCTTCTTGCCCTCCTTCTGCTTCTCGAGCAGCTTGCGTTTGCGCGAGATGTCACCGCCGTAGCACTTGGAGAGCACGTCCTTGCGGATCGCGCGGATGTTCTCGCGGGCGATGATGCGCGAGCCGATGGCCGCCTGGATGGGCACCTCGTACTGCTGACGCGGGATCAGCTCCTTGAGCTTGCCCGTCATCATCACGCCGTAGGAGTAGGCGTTGTCCTTGTGGGTGATGGCGCTGAACGCGTCGACCTGTTCGCCCTGCAGCAGGATGTCCACCTTGACCAGGTCGGAGGTCTGCACACCGTCGGCCTTCCAGTCCAGGGAGGCGTACCCCCGCGTGCGGGACTTCAGCTGATCGAAGAAGTCGAACACGATCTCGGCCAGCGGGATCCAGTAGCGGATCTCGACGCGTTCCTCAGACAGGTAGTCCATGCCCGTGAGGCTGCCGCGCTTGGACTGGCACAGCTCCATGACGGCGCCGATGAACTCCGCCGGCACGATAACGGTGGCCGAGGCCATCGGCTCGGTCACGCCGAGGATCTTGCCCTCGGGGAACTCAGAGGGGTTGGTCACGGTGACCACCTCCTTGTCCTCCTTGGTCACGTCGTAGACGACGTTCGGGGCCGTCGAGATCAAGTCGAGGTCGAACTCGCGCTCGAGGCGTTCGCGCACGATCTCCAGATGCAGCAGGCCGAGGAAGCCGACGCGGAAGCCGAAGCCCAGCGCCACGGAGGTCTCGGGCTCGTAGACGAGCGCGGCGTCGTTGAGCTTGAGCTTGTCCAGGGCGTCGCGCAGCGTCGGGTAGTCCGAGCCGTCGATCGGGTACAGGCCGGAGAACACCATGGGCTTGGGGTCCTCGTAGCCGCCGATCCGGTCTTCTGCCGGGCGGGCGCTGTTCGTCACGGTGTCGCCGACCTTGGATTGGCGCACGTCCTTCACACCGGTGATCAGGTAGCCCACCTCGCCGACCGACAAGCCCTTCGTCGGCTTCGGCTCGGGCGAGGACACGCCGATCTCAAGCAGCTCGTGGGTGGCGCCCGTGGACATCATCGTGATCTTCTCGCGCGGCGAGAGCGTGCCGTCGACGACGCGAACATAGGTGACGACGCCCCGGTAGGTGTCGTAGACCGAGTCGAAGATCATCGCGCGGGCCGGGGCGTCCGCCACACCCACGGGGGCCGGTGTAGCCGTGACGACCTCGTCGAGCAGCGCTTCGACGCCCACGCCGGTCTTGCCGGAGACGCGCAGCACGTCGTCGGCGTCACAGCCGATGAGCGTGGCGATCTCCGCCGCATAGCGGTCCGGGTCCGCGGCGGGCAGGTCGATCTTGTTGAGCACGGGGATGATCTCGAGCTCGTGCTCCATCGCCATGTACAGGTTCGCCAGGGTCTGCGCCTCGATGCCCTGAGCGGCGTCCACGAGCAGAATCGCCGCCTCGCACGCGGCGAGGGACCGCGAGACCTCGTAGGTGAAGTCGACGTGCCCGGGCGTGTCGATCATGTTCAGCGCGTAGTTGACGCCGTCGACCTCCCACGGCATGCGCACCGCCTGGGACTTGATGGTGATGCCACGCTCGCGCTCGATGTCCATGCGGTCCAGGTACTGGGCCTTCATGTCACGCGGCTGCACGACCCCGGTCGCCTGCAGCATGCGGTCGGCCAGCGTGGACTTGCCGTGGTCGATGTGCGCGATGATGCAGAAATTGCGGATCACGGCCGGATCGGTGCGGGCCGGGACCGGAGGATTGGACGCCAGGGGCGACACGGGCACTTCCTTTGCTCGTCTCGTGTGCGGGACAGATGCTGCTTCCAGCCTGAGGCGCCATTCTTCCACGTCCACGCGCCGAAGGCCCACGTGCTCGGGCGAACGGCCGCCGCATAGGCTGAGCGCATGGCTTTCAATCTCATGCGCGCGATCAGCCTGGGCCGTCGCGCCTACTCCATCGTCAAGCGGCTTCAGGCCCAGTCCGGCCGCGACACGGCGCCCGCCGCCCGACGGAACGGTCGACAGGCCGGGGTCCCGAGCCACGACGGCCCGCGCCGCCGGAGGGGACAGGACGACGGGCAGGTGGACGGTCGAGCCCGCACGGACGCCTATGCCGGTGACTTCACCGGCCGCACCAAGGTCGAGTACTCCCCCGTCCCGGGCGAGCAGGCCGGGCCCGGGGAGATCGTCTGGACCTGGGTTCCGTTCGAGGAGCTGGACGGACGCGGCAAGGACCGCCCGGTGTTGATCGTCGGCACCGCGGGGCGCCATCTGCTGGGCCTGCAGCTGACCTCGAAGGACCGCAACAACGCGCAGCGCAGCGACGCCGAGTACGTGGACATCGGTTCCGGCGCCTGGGATCGCCAGGCCCGAGCCTCCGAGGTGAACCTCGGGCGGATCGTGCGGGTCGACCCGGACCAGGTGCGGCGCGAGGGCGGCGTGCTCCCCGAGCGCGAGTTCGAGCGCGTGGCCGAAGCCCTGCGCGAGCACCGCGGCTGGAGCCGCTGAGAGCGCCGACCCCGCCGGTCCGCCGGTCACGGTCGACTCCCCTGGGACACGCTCATGGATTCGCGGGCGTGTCAGGTGGCGTCACTGGTAGGGTGGTGGGCATTGTGTCCGGTCGGTCGACGGGCACCCTCGGGCCGGAGAACCAAGGCACTCCCCACGCCGCTCAGTCACCGGACCCGAGATTCCCTCTACGACCCCAGTTCATTCGGCACGGCCCAGCGCGGCCGCCGTTCAATCATGAAGGACCTGTTTTGGCTAACATCAAGTCGCAGAAGAAGCGCATTCTCACCAACGAGAAGGCCCGCCAGCGCAACGTCGCCGTGAAGTCGAACCTGCGGACCTCCGTCCGCGCCGTCGACGCCGCGGTGGCCGCCGGTGACGCCGAGGCCGCCGCAGAGGCGCTGCGCGTCGCCTCCCGCAAGCTGGACAAGGCCGCCTCGAAGGGTGTCATCCACAAGAACCAGGCCGCCAATCGCAAGGCCGGCATCGCCGCCCGTGTGAACGGTCTTTCCGCCTGAGTCGAGTCAGACGCGAACCGAGGGCCCCCGATCCGCACGGATCGGGGGCCCTCGTGTCTGCGCGGACGCGATGCACCCGCCGCGCGGCGGCTGCGAATCGGGCAGAGCCTCGGCACTGCGCCACCGCCCGCTGCGTGCCGGTCAGCGACGCGGGACGGTCAGCGCCGCGTGCCGGTCGACACGCGGATCACGGCCCGTTCGATCGCAAAGTCCGCGTTGCGCGAGCCGCCCTTGACCTCGGCGTCGGCCTGCGCAATCCATTCCAGGGCCGCGGCGATGCCGGAGGCCGACCAGTGCCGGGCCGCCTGCTGGATGTATTTCACCTGGAACGGAGCGACGCCGAGGTTCGAGGCCAGCTCATGGGCCGGAACCCGCGCGTCGATGATCCGTGCGACCTGACGGGCCTTCATCGCCAGCGCCGAACTGAGCATCACGGGATGGACCCCCGTCGCCAGGGCGTGGCGGGTCAGGGCGACCGCGCGGGCCGCCTGGCCCTCGAGGGCAGCATCGGCGACGGCGAAGCTCGTGGCCTCGACGCGACCGCCGTAGTAGCGGTCGACGGTCTCCCGTGTGACGGCGGACTCCGTGTCGTCGATGAGCTGCCGGCAGGCCGAGGCCAGGTCGGTCAGCGACGACCCGGTCGCGGCCACCACGGCACGGACCGCCTCGTCGTCGATGCGGCGCCGGGCCTGGCGGAACTCCGCCTGAACGAAGGCCATCTTGTCTTCGTCCTTCTTCAGGGCCGGGCACTCGATGACCACCCCCGCCGCAGCCACGGCGTCGAGGAGCTTCTTGCCTCGGTTCCCCCCGGTGTGGCGCAGCACGAGCGTCACATCGTCGGCGGCGGGCCCGGAGGAGACCAGCTCGAGTGCGTCGTGGAGGAAGGCGTCGTTCATGGACTCGAGCCCCTCGACCATGATGAGCGTCGGCTCGGCGAACAGCGACGGTGACGCCGCCATGGCCAGCTGGCCGCTTTGATACTCGGCGGCGCGCATCCGGTGGATCTCGAGATCAGCGTGCTGGGAGAGCAGGCGTGCCCGGAGCCGGTCGGTCACCCAGCGGGCTGCGTAATCCTCGGGTCCCTTGAGCAGCGTGAGCGGACCGGGCTCCGCCGTGCGCCAGGCCAGCGGGTTCGCCGCGGCGCGGCCTCGGGCGGAACGGGAAGAGCGTGCGGCGGCCATGAGCCCCATCCTACGACCGGGGTCGAGCCGGTATCGGTGCGCGGCGGCGCGGGCCCAGCGCCCGCACGGTCAGGCACGCCCCGGACTCGTCCCGATCAAGCACCACCCGATGCGGGCCGACGGGGCCGTGATCCGGGGGCGTCCACCCCACCAGGAGGGTGCCGCTGACGTCCGTGCGGGCGACCGGGCCCAGCCGTGCGAGCCCGGCGGCGGTGCCCGGGTGCGGGTGGCCGTAGGTGTTGTCGGCGCCGACCGAGACGACCTGCAGATCCGCGCGCACCCGGTGGGGCAGGTCCAGACCGCCGTTGCGCGCACCGTGATGGGCGACCTTGAGCACGTCGACCTCTCCGGCGGATGGGGGCGGTTGCTGCGTCGGCGCGCTGATCCACCGGGCAGTGGCCTGGTCCTGCATGTCACCGGTGACCAGCACGGTGGTGGCGCGGCTGTGCTCATCGACGGTGCGCAGCAGCACCTGGGCGGAGGCGTCGTTCTCCCGCGGTGCCGCGGAATCGGCGTGCAGCACGTGCCAGACGGCGCTGCCGGCCTCGCCCCGGTCTCCGGCGCTCAGACGCGTGGCGCCGGTGGGAGGCGCGTCGGTGTCTGCCTCGGGCGCATCGGAGGTGGCGTAGCCGATGTCCGACGGGGATGTCAGCCGGTCCCGTATCCCTTCAGCACCGCCGGTGTGGTCGGCATGCAGATGCGTGAACAGCAGCGCGTCCACACGCCGCACGCCGAGGGCGTCCAGACACGCGCGGGCGTCGCGGGGATCGGGGCCGGCATCGACGACCACGGCGGCGTGCTCGCCCGAACGCACGAGCGTCATGTCACCCTGGCCGACATCACAGAACGCCGCCGCCCAGTCCTGCCCCGCACGCGCCGCAGGCGATGGGAGCAGCACCGCCGTGTAACCACCGGCCGCCGCGGCGCTCAGGGCGGCGGCCAGCACGATCAGCACCGGCGGTCGCACCGGGATCCGAGCATGCGCCGCCGGCCCACCGACGCGCCGCACCGGCGGCCTGGGGCGTCGCTCGTGCGCGAGCAGCCACGTGAATCCCACCAGTGTGCCGGCCAGAGTGAGGACGAACAGGCCGACGCCCAGGTCCGCCTCCGGCCATGGACGCACAGCATGGGGCAGACCCGCCACCGTGCGGGCGATCGCCCCGATCAGTCCCGCCGGCGCCTGAACAATCCAGAGCAGCGCGGCGGTGAGCCCGGGGGCGATCAGCACACAGGCCGCCGCGGCCGTGCCGAGAACGGTCACGGCCGGGACCAACGGCGCAGCCGCCAGGTTGGCCGGGACGGCGTAGGCGCTGACGGTGCCGGTCATCAGGATCAGGATCGGCTGGCATGCCAGATGCGCCGTGCCCGTGACCGCCAGGCTCACCGAGAGCCATCCGGCCGCCCACCCCGGCAGCAGCGGATCCAGCGCCCGGCGCAGCAGCACCTCGGTCGGCCGTGCGCCGACGACGATGCCCGCCGTCGCGGCCAGCGACAGATGCAGGGCCGGTTCCACTGCGAGGGCCGGCTCGATGATCACGAGCATCGTCCCGGCCAGGCACAGCAGGCAGAACGCCTGGCGGCCTCGTCCGGCGAACACGGCCAGGGCGCCGAGCCCGCCCATGGTTGCCGCCCGGAGCACGGACGGCTCCGGGCCGATCAGCACGACGAAGACCGCAAGTGTGCCCAGCACAGCGGTCACAACCACGCGGCGATGCGTCCGCAGACTCCGCAGACCGACCGTCACGGCCCCGCAGAGCAGCGCGCAGTTGGCCCCGGACACCGCCGACAGGTGGCTCAGACCGGCGTCCTTCATGGCCTGGTCCAGCTGCGCGCTCTGCGTGCCGCGGTCCCCCAGCACGAGGGCGGGGATCAACTCGTCGGCGTCTGCCCAGGCGCCAGCCGAGGCGTCGCGGAACGCCTGACGCATCCGGTCCCGCCCGGCGACGCCCTCCGTCGGACGGGTCGCTGGGGCGCCGGGGTCGGCGGCCGCGGACGCACCGGGGCACCCTCCGGCACGCGGGGCGGCCCGGGCTCGCAGCACTGTCGTGCGCTCTTGCGACGCCAGACGCGCCACCAGACACACACGGTCCCCGGCCTGACCCACCTGTTCGGCCGATGCCGGCACGCTGAGCAGCGCACGAACAGGTTCGGGCAACACAGTGCCCTGCGCCCCGAACCGCTCGATGCGTGCCGAGGCCTCCGCTCGGCGCACCCCGAACCGGTCCACCCGTTCGCTCGGGCTCGACTGCAGCAGCACCTCCACACGCACCGTGCGTTGATTGCGCACCAGCTCGTGCCAGGCGACCTCGTCGAGGCGGCGCTCGGTCTGCGCGATGGACTGGGCCGTGAGCGCGACGCAGAGCAGAGCGAGGGCGCCGGCTCCCGCAGCACCGAGAAGACCGCCGCGATCGCTGCGGGAACGCCCGCGTCGGAGGACAGCGGCACCGGCGAGGAGGACGGCCGCGCCTGAGCCGGACGCGAGCGACACGCGTGCGGCGGCTGCGGCGTCACCGGGCGGCAGCGACAGCGCGCACGCCAGGACGGAGCACAGGGCCAAGGCCCACCGCGCATCCAGCGCAGCGGGCTCACCACGTGACCCGGTCACGCAGCTTCTCCAATGTCGCCGGTCCGATGCCGCTGACCGCGTCAAGGTCCTCCAGGGAGGCGAAGGGCCCGACCTGTTCCCGATGGGCGATGATGCTCTCCGCCGTCGCCGGACCCACCCCGGGCAGGGTCTGCAACTGCGTCGCGGTCGCCCGGTTCAGGTCGATCCGTTCCTCGCCGGCGTCGGTGCCGGACGGTGCGGCGTCGACGACGGGCGCCGGGTCACCGCTCGCCGCGCCGGCGTCCGCCAGCTGCTCGTCACTGACCGCGGCGTCCGGCACGAGGATCTGTTGGCCGTCCTGCACCGGCGCAGCGAGGTTGATCCGGTCCGGCTGCGCTCCGCGCGCCGCTCCCCCGGCCCGCTCGACGGCGTCCCGCACTCGCGCGTCAGCCGGAAGGCGCACCACGCCCGGCCTTTCGACGGCGCCCACCACGTGCACCTGGACGGTGGCGGAACCCGTCGCCGACGCGGTGGACAGGTCCGCGGATCCGGCGTCCCCACCGGAGCGCGTGGCCGTGTCCGGCGCCGTCGGCTCGGTTCCGGCCGCCGGTCCCGTGATCGCGGCACCACGGCTCTCGACCGTGCCCGTCTCGGCGGCCCCGTCCACTGGAGCCGTCGGGTTCTGCACCGGAACCGGGGTGTTCAGCCAGCTGACCGCCCACCACGTCAGGGCGGCAACCGCCAGGACGAGGACGGCAGACGCCGCGGCGCGCCATCGCAGCAGGGGCGCACGGGGCGGACAGTGCTCCCAGGACGAGCCCGCATGGCGCTCATTGTCCTCGGCCGGCTCCGCGGCGGCCGAATCAACCGGCGTCGCCGCACGCCACAGGGCCGCTGGACGCTGTGCCGCCGTATCTGAGGCCGGCCTCGGTGCAGGGTCGTGCGGGGCCGAGGACGGCGCCGCGTGCTGAGCCGCCCTCGGCCGCGCTGTGGCACTCAGTGGCGCTGTGGCCTTCGGTGCTGTGGCCGGTGGCGACTCGGCGGCCGCCGGAGTCTCGGAACTGTCAGGAACGCGGACCCGATGCATGGTCTCGAGTTTCGCCTCACGGCCCCGCGCCCGTGCGTGCCGAGGAGGTAGCGGTGCACGGGGACGGCCCTCGGGCAGCCTGTGCAGGAACGGGCACAGTACGCGCTCGGGACACGCACGGCTGGACCGCCCCGGTCAGTGCACCTCGTCGTCGTCCGGGTCGAGCGGCACCACGATCACGCCGAGCGCACCCAGGCCCAGATGCGCCGCCAGCACGGCGGGCAGGTCGATCACCGGGATCGGAGCCGCCGCATGCTCCTGCAGACGGCCGGCCAGGGCCTCGGCCTCGGCCCGGTTGCCGTAGCCGTGCACGGCCACCTGGCAGGAGCCGGCCGCCGCACGCTCGGCCGCGTGGGCCACGAGCCGGTCAACGGCGCGTTCGGTGCTGCGCGGCTTCTCCACCAGCACGATGCCCCCGTCGCGGAGCCCGAGCACCGGTTTGACCTGGAAGACCGAACCCAGCAGCCCGGACAGTGCCGAGATGCGCCCCCCGCGCCGCAGCTGCTCGAGGTTAGGCACGGTGAACAGCACGGACGAGGCCGCGACGGCCCGATCGAGCCGGGCGACGATCGCGTCCACAGCGGAGCCGAAGCCGGCCTGGACGGCCGCGTCAACCACGAGCAGCCCCTGTGCGAACCCGGCCGACCGCGAGTCGACGACCCGCACCGGCACCGGGGACTCACGCGCGGCGAGCCGCGCCGCCTCGGCCGTGCCGGAGAGCTCACCGGACAGGTGCACGGAGACGATCCGCGAGTAACCGTCCGCGGCGAGCGATCGGTACTCCTGCAGCAGGCGGCCCGGCGACGGACGGGAGGTCCGCACGGATGTGCCGGAGGCCAACGCGAACGGCAGCTCGCGCTGCAACTCGTCCGAGCCCTCCGTGTAGATCTGCTCGCCCACCATCACGGGCATGGGAACCTGACGTACGCCCGCGGCCAGCGGATGTCGGCGCACGATTCCCGGAAGCGCCGCCGAGGAGTCCGTGACGACCGCGGTGCGATCTCGTCGCGGAGGGCGCAGGCCCAGACGAGCACGACCGACCAGACGCCCGCGCTGGCGCCGCATCCGCTCAAGGTAGTCGGCCTGCCACGCGCGCACGCTCTCGACGACGGCGGGCGCCGATCCGGTCTCGCTCATCCCGCTGCCCTCCTGTGCTCAGCTGCTTCGTTGCGGCGCCGATGCGCGTCAGCGGACGACGAGGTTGACCAGCCTCGGCGCCTTGACGATCACCTTCACGATCTCGGCATCGCCGATGAACCGCTGCACCTTCTCGGAGTCCCGGGCCGCGGCTTCGAGCTGTTCCTCGGTGATGTCGGCGGCGACCTGAAGTTGATCGCGAACCTTGCCCTTGACCTGAACGACGGCGGTGACGGTGTCCTCCACCAACAGGGACTGGTCGACGGTCGGCCAGCCGGCCCGGACCACCGAGGGCTCGTGGCCGAGCATCGCCCACATGTCCTCGGCCGTGTAGGGCGCATAGAGCGAGAGCAGCACGGCGACCGCCTCGGTCGCCTCACGCACCGCAGCATCCGCCGCGCCGACACCACCGTCGATCTGCTTGCGCGTGAGGTTCACCAACTCCATGGTCTTGGCGACGACGACGTTGAACTTGCCGTCCTCGACCAGCTGTCGGGCCTCGTGGACGGTCTTGTGGGTGGCCTGACGCAGCACCGTCGCCGACGACGCGGCGGGGTCGCCGCCGGGCTCACCGTACTCACGCACGTCCCGCGCCAGGCGCCAGGCGCGAGCGAGGAATCGACCAGCCGCGGCCGGGGAGACATCCGCCCAGTCCACGTCGTCTTCGGGCGGGGAGGCGAAGATCATGGTGGTGCGCACGGCGTCGACGCCGAACTGCTCGAGCTGCTCACCCAGGTCGACGCCGTTGCCCAGGGACTTGGACATCGCCTTGCCGCCGTTGAGCACCTGCCCCTGATTCAGCAGCGCACGGAAGGGCTCGGTGAACGGCACCAGGCCCAGATCGTGCAACGCCTTGGTGAAGAACCGCGCGTAGAGCAAGTGCAAGATCGCATGCTCCACACCTCCGACGTACTGGTCCACGGGAAGCCACTGGCCCACGGCCTGCGCGTCGAACACCGCCGACTCCTCCGCCGGGGAGGCATAGCGCAAGAAGTACCAGGACGAATCGACGAACGTGTCCATCGTGTCCGTGTCCCGGCGGGCCGGCTTGCCGCAGTCCGGGCAGTCCACGCGCACCCAGTCCTCGGCCGCGGCCAGCGGCGACTGGCCCTTGGGCGCGAGCTGTTCGCCCTTCAGGTCGGTCGGCAGGGTCACGGGAAGCTGTTCCTCGGGTACGAGCACCTCGCCACAGTCCTGGCAGTGCACCACGGGGATCGGCGTGCCCCAGAAGCGCTGGCGGCTCAGCAGCCAGTCACGCAGCCGGTAGGTCGTGGTGCCCTCACCCGTCCCGCGTTCGGCCAGCAGCTCGATCGCGCGTGCGATCGCCTCCTGCTTGCCGAGCCCGTCGAGCTCGCCCGAGTTGACGAGCGTGCCCTCGCCGGCTGTGGCGACGCCGCTGACAGCCGGGTCCTCCTCGCCGGTGTCGACGACGACGCGCACCGGCAGCTCCATGGCCCGGGCGAAGTCCAGGTCACGCTGGTCGTGCGCGGGGACGGCCATGATGGCGCCCGTGCCGTAGTCCGAGAGCACGTAGTCCGAGGCCCAGATGGGCAGGCGTTCGCCCGTCAGCGGGTTCCGCGCATGACGTCCCAGGAAGAGCCCGGACTTCTCGCGGTCGGTGGCCTGCCGCTCGATGTCGGAGACCTTCTTGAGCTGCTCGCGGTACTGCTCGAGCTCCTCGCGGTGCTCCTCGGCCACCAGCTCGAGCGCCAGCGCACTGTCGGCCGCCACGACCATGAACGTGGCCCCGTGCAGGGTGTCCGGCCGCGTGGTGAACACGGGCAGTTCGGGGCCGTTCTCGACCTGGAAGCGCACGGTCGCGCCGGTCGAGCGGCCGATCCAGTTCCGCTGCATCGCCAGCACGCGGTCGGGCCAGTGCCCGGTGAGCTGGTCCATGTCGTCCAGCAAAGCGTCGGCGTACTCGGTGATGCGGAAGTACCACTGGTTCAGCGTCCGTTTGGTCACCTCGGCCCCGCAGCGCTCGCACGCTCCGTCGACGACCTGCTCGTTGGCGAGCACGGTCTGGTCCTGCGGGCACCAGTTGACCGGAGAGTCCTTCCGGTAGGCCAGCCCGCGCCGGTACAGCTGCTGGAACAGCCACTGCGTCCAGCGGTAGTACTCCGGGTCCGAGGTGTGCAGCTCCCGGCTCCAATCGACGGCGATGCCGTAGCGCTGGAACGACCGCTTCTGCGTCTCGATGTTCCGGTAGGTCCAGTCCGCCGGGTGGGCGTCACGCTTGATGGCCGCGTTCTCGGCGGGAAGGCCGAAGGAGTCCCAGCCGATCGGGTGCAGCACGTCATAGCCGCACTGCAGCCAGTGCCGGGCCATCACGTCGCCCATCGCGAACGCCTCTGCATGGCCCATGTGCAGATCCCCCGACGGGTAGGGGAACATGTCGACGACGGTGCGCCGCGGCGAACCGTCCTCGCGGGGGGTGAAGACGCCGGCCCGCTCCCACCAGCCGGCCCAGCGGGCCTCGACCTCGGCGAACGAGTACTCGGCGTCGGCCGGGATGCTCGGAGTCTGGGCACGACGCTCCGGAGACGGGGCGGCAGGGGTCTGGCTCACGGCGGTTCAGCGTCCTTCGTCGCGGGGGCGGGGGCGGCCTCGTGCCGTGGACCGCGAGCGCGCGGACGGCCGGGGCGAATCTGCACCATCGTACGCGGACCGCCACCCCGGCGGCGGTATCCGCCCGGGTTAGTCGGGCCGGTCCGCCGATCGACGCTGCTGAGTGCCGACGGCCGGCATCTCGGAGGTCAGGGCGTCCTCGAGCTGATCGGCAGGTGCCTCGGAATCGCTCTGGGCCTCGTCCAGGGCCTGCTCGTGACCGCCGGTGAACCGCCGTTCGGGGTCCTCACGCTGTTGCAGCAGCGCCCCGATGCGAAGACGTCGCAGCACTTCGGCACCGATCTGCTGACGATGCACCACCCACCACACGAGCAGGAACGCGGTCATCACCATGCCGAGCCAGCCCAGAATCGGGAACACGGTCGTCAGCAGCGTGTCGAAGCCGAGGAAGCTGATGGCGTAGCCCACGGCCACCGTGGCGAGGAACACCGGCGCATACTTCTGCGGGCGCGAGGCGGTCAACCGGCGGCCGAGGGCGTAGAACATGCCGATCGCCGTGTTGTAGATCATCGCGTAGATCACGAACACCATGAGCCACCCGGCCCACGGCGCGATGTCCGAGTAGACCTCAAGCATCGGCACGTCGGCCCCGGCATGCACGGGTGAGGTCAACCACATCACAGCCGTGAGCATCGCCAGCAGCACCGTGTAGACGGCCCCGCCCAGGGCACCGCCCAGGAACGCCTCCCGCGGGTGCGCCAGGCTGCCACCGATCACCAGGCACATCGATACCGCCATCAGCAGCGCGAGCCCGGCGTAGTTCAGCGCGGACAGCCACCACGGCCCCAGGGGCGGCTGCGCGGTGACGACGGCCTCGTGCACCGGCGCCATGTCCGTCGGCAGGTTCAGCATCGTGACGGCGAACACGACGATCACGGCGAGAATCACCAGAGGCGTGACCGCCGAGATGATCGCGGAGACCTTGTCGACGTCGAGCAGGCCCGTCACGCCGACGATCACGGCCATCAGCGCACCGCCGAGCCAGACCGGCCAGTCCAGCTGCTGGTTCAGAGTCGCACCCGCGCCGGCGAGCATGACGAACCCGAGACAGAACAGGGTGACCGTCACGCAGACGTCCAGGAACCTCGCCATCCACGGATGCGAGACCGATCGGAACACGGTCTTGTGCTCGTCGGCGAGGAACACGCTGCCCAACTGCAGCATCACCGCGCCGGCGGCGGTCATCACCAGCCCGGCCAGCCCCGCGCCGGCGATTCCCGGCACGCCGAAACCGGAGAAGTACTGGACAACCTCGGCGCCGGTGGCGAACCCGGCGCCCACGAGCAAGCCGATGAAGGACAGGCTGATGCGGATCGGTTTCAGCAGCGGGGAAGTGGTCATCATGTCCCTTCGTCAGGATCGGCGGCCGGTCAGGACCGCCACGTCGGTGGCCGAGTCGTCATTCGGCCCAGTCGAAGCTGCGTTCCAGGGCCCGTCGCCACCGACGAACGAGCGCGTCACGGTCGTGCGCGGCCATGCCAGGGTGCCATCGCCGACCGGGCCGAACCAGGGCTGAGAGCTCGGACTCGTCGGCCCACACGCCGACGGCGAGCCCGGCGGCATGGGCCGCCCCGAGCACGGTCGTCTCCGTCTGGGCCGGTCGCACGACCTCGATGTCCAGCAGATCGGCCTGGAACTGCATGAGACGGTCGTTCACGCTCATTCCACCGTCGACATGCAACCGCTCGGGCGCACGCCCGGTGTCCGCCACGAGGGCCTCGAACAGGTCCCGACTCTGATAGGCGGTCGCGTCCACGGCGGCTCGTGCCAGGTGGGCGCGCGTCGCGTAGCCGGTGAGTCCGGCGACGATCCCGCGGGCGTCGGGACGCCAGTGCGGCGCGTAGAGGCCGGAGAACGCCGGGACGATCACGACTCCCCCGTCGTCGGCGACCGAATCAGCGAGGGTCTCCACGTCCGCGGAACGCTCGATCAGTCCGAGATTGTCTCTGAGCCACTGCACGAGGGACCCGGCCACGGCCACGGATCCCTCGAGGGCGTACTGCATCGGGGCGCCCTCGCGCTGGGAGGCGACCGTCACGACCAGGCCGTGCCCGGAGCGGGGCCGCTGGCTCCCGGTGTGCTGCAGCAAGAAGCAGCCGGTGCCATAGGTGTTCTTCACGCCGCCGGCGCTCAGGATGCCCTGGCCGAACGTCGCGGCCTGCTGGTCGCCGAGGATGCCGGCGACCGGCACGCCATCGAGCGCGACCGGGCCCGCGACCTCGCCGAAGACGCCGATCGAGGGCCGGATGGTCGGCGCCATCGACTCCCACCGGCGCTCGTCGATGCCGAACAGCGCGAGCATCTCGGGATCCCACCGCCCGGTCTCCACGTCCATCAGACTGGTGCGGGACGCATTGGTGACGTCGGTGGCGTGCACGCCGCCGTCGGGGCCGCCGGTGAGGTTCCACAGCAGCCACGAGTCCATGGTCCCGACGCGCAGCCGACCCGCATCCGACAACGTGGCTGCCTCGGGGACGTGCTCGAGCAGCCACGCGATGCGCGAGGCCGAGAAGTACGACGCCAGCGGCAGCCCGGTGCGCTCACGGACGAGGCCGTCGAGCCCGTCCGCCCGCAGGCGCGCGAGCGCCGGCTCGGTGCGAGTGTCCTGCCACACGATCGCGCGGTGCACCGGCACCCCGGTAGCGGCGTCCCACGCCACGACGGTCTCGCGCTGATTGGTGATGCCCACCGCGGCCACATCCCGGGTGCGCAGGCGGGCCCGCGTCAGGGCCAGTCCCATCAGCTCACGCGTGGACTCCCAGATCTCGGCCGCGTCGTGTTCGACCCAGCCCGGGCGTGGGAAGTGCTGGGCGTGCTCGGCCTGCGCGGTCGCACGAACCGTGCCTTCAGCATCGACGACGCTGACCCGCGTGGACGTGGTGCCCTGGTCGATCGCGACGACGCCGCTCTCACGGTGCAGACTGCTGCTCTCCATGGGCAGAGAGCCTAGCGAGCACGGGCACCGGGTGTCGGCATGCCTGATCTAAGCTGACGGCCATGTCTGGATCGACGCGTCTGTCCTCGGAACCCGTGCGGCTGCGCGCCTGGCATCTGCTGCGGGTGCCGGCCCCACCGGCGAAGACGGAGGTGCTCACCAGCCACCGTCCTCGCACCACCCGGCGACGCACCGTGGCCGCCGCCGACCCGCTCTCGGGTGCTGGGCACGAGGTCGCCGTCTGGGAGTACGCGCCGCCGCTCCGGGACGAGCCCTCCCCCGAGGACGACATCGCTGTGGGGCCGGCGACGCTCGTGTTCGTCCACGGATTCCGTGGCGACCACCACGGGCTCGCCCTGCTCGCCGACTGCCTGCCAGAGCATCGCATCCTCAGCGTCGATCTGCCCGGCTTCGGCGCCTCCCCGGCGTACCCGCACGCCGAGCACACGGTCGACCATCATGCTCAGACGCTCGGCCAGGTCCGCCAAGCACTCGAGCTCGACGAGAGAACCGGCCTGGTCGCCCACTCCTACGGCACGATCGTCGCGGCGGCCCTGTGCGCGAGCCGGCCTCAGGCGTGGTCGTTCCTGGCGTTGCTGAACCCGATCGCCGAGCCGGCCCTGTCCGCCTCGTCCACGTGGCTCGACCGCGCCTCGGCGTTGCTGGCGCAGGGCTACTACGAGGCGGCCGCCCGCCTGCCCGCCCGGCTCAGCGACGCGCTGCTGCGCTCGTCGCTGATCACCTGGGCCACCACGGTGTTCATGAGCCGCACCGATGACGCCCGCGTTTTGGCCTACACGCACGATCAGCACCGGCGGCATTTCTCGGGTTTCGCCTCGCCCGCCCAGGTGGCCCAGTCCTATCGGGCCTCGACCACCGGCTCCGTGCCGGACTCGGCCGCCGGCCTGAGCCTGCCGGTACTGCTCGTGGCCGGGGACGAGGATCCGCTCGGCTCCCCCGCCGCCCAGCGGGCGCTCGCCGCTGACGTGGCCGCCGCGAGTCCCCGCTGCCGGCTGGTCCTGTTGCCCGGGGTGGGCCACCTGCTGCACTACGAGCGGCCCCGCGAGTGCGCGAGCCTGATCCGGGACTTCCTGTCCAGGGCGCGACCCCGGCCGGGCGCGAACGCTAGAGCACCCCGATCGGGTCGAGCCTGATCCGCACGCCCTCGGCCTCGCCGCGGGCGCTGGCCGCCGAGCGGCCCGAGCGCAGCAGCGCCGCGGTCGCCTCGGAGGCCGTATAGGGGAACAGCAGCAGCGCCCGGTGCCGCTGTTCGTCCTCGGGCAGCGGCACCGGACCGATCCACGGCAGTGGCCCGGCGCTCAGGACGGACCCGGCGGCGCCCTCTCGACGGGCCTCCTCCACGAGCGCGAGGTACTGAGCCACGGCCCGGTCCGGGCCGGTCACCTCCGCGATCCGTCCGGCCGGGGGCAGGTGCAGTTCGCGGCGTTCGGCGAGCTGCCGCGAGGCGAAGCCGGCCGGGTCCCACCGGGTGAGCGCGCCGACGGTCTCGGCGTGTTCGGCCGTCACCACGGCGACGCCGCCGCGATCGGCCGGTCGCACCAGCGCCGCGGCGGCGAACCAGCGCGCGAGCACGCGAGCCGGCACGTCGAGGCCTTCCCGAGTCAGCTGCGCGTCTCCGTCCAGCAGGAGCGCGGCCGCGTACCCGTTCTGCGCGACCGGTTCCGCCCCGACCGTCGCGACCACGAGCGCGGGACGGTCCTCGACGGTGCCGACGCGGTGCGCGGCCGAGCTGGAGACCACCGGCACCTGGGGGAAGGCGCGGCCCAACTCGTCAGCCGTGCGGTCGACGCCGCGGGCGCCGGCGCGCAGGCGCCGCCATCCGCACTCGGGACACTCGATGTCCCGCTCACGTGTTCCGCACCAGCGGCACGCCAGCTCACCGCGCTCCGCGGCGGCTCGGTCGCGGAAGGCCAGAGGACCGGCGCAGTGCCGACAGCGAGCGGGTGTGCGGCATCGCTCGCACACCAGGGCCGGGATGAATCCGGCACGGGCCACCTGCACGAGCACCGGGCCCGGGCACGGCCCGGACAGCGCGTGCCGCGCCACCTGCCAGGCCGCATGCGGCAGGCGCGCACGCCTGGCGAACGGGTCACGCGCGGACTCCCAGGAATCGGCCGTCGCGATGATGCGCGGGGTGGACTCACGCACCCGGTGACGGGGCGCCTCGAGGGACTGCAGCCATCCCAGCTCGACGAGACGCTGCACCGCGGTGGTCCGCGAGGTGGAGGCGAACAGCAGCGCGCTGTGAGCATGATGGCAGCGCTGCACCGCGACGTCCCGGACATGGGGGTACGGGGCACGCGGGTCGGCGTAGGAGTCATCGCCGTCGTCCCAGACAACGATCAACCCCAGGTCCGGCACGGGCGCCCAGATGGCCGACCGGGTCCCCACCGCGATCCGGCACCGCCCGGTGAGCAGCCGCAGATGCGCGCGGTACCGGGGCGTGTGACCGTCTTCACCGGTCAGACGGGCATAGGCGTGCTCGCCGAGGAGATCGTCGAGCACGGCGCACAGCCGGTCCAGGTCCCGCTGGTCCGGCACGACGAGCACGACGCCGCGACCGGCGTCCGCGGCCCGACGGGCGACGCCGGCGAGCACCCACGCCTCGTCCCAGAGGCCCGTGCGGCTGGGCAGGCTCGCCGCCGCCCGCGGAGCGTCGCCGGCGCAGACCGCCGAGAGGAACGCCTGTCCGCCCTCGAGCGCGTCGAGCACATCGTCCTCGGTGACCGCGTGAGCCTCCGCGCCGTCAGCCACGGGATCGGCGTTCTGCTCATCATGGCGCTGCGAGGCCGGATGGTCGGCCCCGGTCTCGGCCAGGATCTCCTTCTCGACGGCGACCACGCGAGGGGGGACGGCGCTGCGCAGCACGTCCGTGACCACGCCGGCCTGACGGGCTGCCACCGCACGCGCCAGCTCGAGCACCTCGGCGGTCAGCGGCGGCACACGCGTCAGCACGCCCTGCAGGTCGCTGAGCGCAGCCGCCGTGGTCGGCTCAGCTCCGCGCTGGGTGATCCACCCGGTCATCTCCCGGCCGGAAAAGCGCACGGTGACGCGGGAGCCGACCCGGGCGCTCTCGTCGAGGGCCACCGGCACGAGGTAGTCGAACTCGCGGTCCAGGTGAGGAACGGGCGAGTCCAGCAGCACCCGCGCCACCGGGTCCTGGGGCAGTCCCTCGGGCCGGTCCGGAAGTCGGCCAGATTCGGGCGGGTCACCCAGGTTGAACAGGGCCTCGCCGATGGCCGGTCACATCCCCGCGGCCGCCCGCAGGGCGTCCACCCGGTCCGTGCGCTCCCACGTGAAGTCAGCGTCCTCCCGGCCGAAATGTCCGTTGGCGGCGGTCTTGCGGTAGATCGGCCGCAGCAGGTTCAGCTCGTTCACGATCGCCAGCGGTCGCAGGTCGAAGACCTCGTTCACGGCGTCGATGATGGTCTGCTCGGGCACCGCGTGCGTGCCGAAGGTGTCCACGTAGAGGCCGACGGGACGGGCGGACCCGATCGCGTAGGCCACCTGCAACTCGGCGCGTTCGGCCAGCCCCGCGGCCACCACGTTCTTGGCGACCCAGCGCATCGCATAGGCCGCCGAGCGGTCGACCTTCGAGGGATCCTTGCCGGAGAACGCCCCACCGCCGTGGCGAGCCATGCCGCCATAGGTGTCCACGATGATCTTTCGACCGGTCAGTCCGGCATCTCCCACGGGCCCGCCGATCACGAACTTCCCACCCGGGTTGATGATGATGCGGGCGTGCGACACGTCGAGTCCGCTGGCCTCGATCACCGGGCGGATCACATGGCGTTCCACGTCCTCACGCAGCTGCGCCTGCTCGACCACGTCGTGATGTTGGGTCGAGACGACGACGGTCTCGATGGTCTTGGCCCGGTGGTGCTCGTCGTAGCCGATGGTCACCTGCGTCTTGCCGTCGGGAAGCAGATAGGGCATAGGCGAGGGGCTCTGCTGCCGGACGGCGGTCAGGCGGGCTGAAAGCCGATGGGCCAAGTAGATCGGCATCGGCATGAGGGTCGGCGTCTCGTTCGTCGCGTAACCGAACATGATCCCCTGGTCGCCGGCGCCCTGCAGGTCGACGGCGTCGGCCGATCCGTACTCGCGGGACTCGAGTGAACGCATGACGCCCGAGTGGATGTCCGAGGACTGCTGGCCAAGCGAGATGTTCACGCCGCACTGCGCGCCGTCGAAGCCGTTGGCCGAGGAGTCATAGCCGATGTCGAGGATCGTCTTGCGCACGATCTGCGGAATCTCAACGTAGGCGCTCGTGTTGACCTCGCCGGCGACCTGGACCAGACCGGTTGTCGTCAGCGTCTCGACCGCCACCTTGGCGGCGGGGTCGGCCGCGAGCAGCGCGTCGAGGATCGCGTCGGAGATCTGATCGCAGATCTTGTCCGGGTGACCGGCGGTCACGGACTCCGAGGTGAATAGCCGCAGACCGTCCCCACCGACCCCGCGGTAGGGGGCGGAGTGATCTGCGGTCTCGGTGCGGTGGGCTGCGCTCATGGGGACATTCTACGGTTCCCGGCGCCAACGCCGGGGACACGGGCGTCACGCGGCAGAAGCCGGAGGCTTCCCGCCGCACCGGCGTGCGCCAGCGGCCGGGGCTCAGCCCAGGTGCGTGACGACCCGCTCCAGCACCGTCCTCGCCGCATCGTCCTTGGTTCCGACCGCGGTCACCGGCTCGGAACCGTCGGCGAAGAGCACGGTCACGGCGGTCTCGTCACGGCCGAACACCTGCCCTGCCGAGACGTCGTTCACCACGAGCATCTCGCAGCCCTTGCGCTTGAGCTTGGCCTGGGCGTGCTCGAGGACGTCGTGGTCCTCATCTCCGGTCTCGGCGGCGAATCCGACGATTAGCGGAGCGATCGGGGCCCCCTCCGCGCGCGCCGCCACGGCGGAGGCGAGCACATCCGGGGTGCGTTCGAGCTCGATCGTCGGAGACGAGCCGTCGTCGTCCTTCTTGATCTTCGCCGTGGCGACGGTCCGTGGCCGGAAGTCCGCCACGGCGGCCGCCATCACGAGCACGTCGGCGCCGCGGGCGTGCTCGAGCACCGTCTCCAGCAGCTGCTGCGTGGTCTCGACGTCCACGCGCCTGATGCCCGTCGGGACCGGGGTGCTCATGGGGCCGGCGATCAGTGTCACCTCCGCGCCCCGCTCCACGGCGGCACGGGCGAGCGCGACCGCTTGCTTGCCCGAGGAACGGTTGCCCAGATATCGCACCGGGTCGAGGGGCTCACGTGTGCCGCCACCGGTGACGACGACACGCCGTCCGGTCAGCGGTCCCACCGCCGCTCCGTCGATGAGCGCTCGGGCCGCGTCCCAGATCTGCTCCGGCTCGGGCAGCCGCCCAGCGCCGGAGTCGGCGCCGGTGAGTCGACCCACTGCCGGGTCGAGCACGTAGACCCCGCGCTCGCGCAGCGTGGCCACATTCGCCTGCGTGGCGGCGTGCTGCCACATCTCGGTGTGCATGGCCGGCGCCAGCACCACCGGGCACGTCGCGGTGAGCAGCACGTTGCCGAGCAGGTCAGGGGCCATGCCGGCCGCGGTGCGCGCCAGCAGGTCCGCGGTCGCGGGCGCGACCACGACCAGCTCGGCAGAACGACCGAGCGCCACGTGGTTGACCCGGTCGACGGCGTCGAAGGTGTCGGTATGCACCGGGCGACCCGAGAGGGCCTCCCACGTCGCGCGTCCGACGAAGTGCTCGGCGTTGCGCGTGGGTACGACCGTCACCTCGTGACCGGCCTCGGTCATCAGGCGCAGCAGCAGCGCCGCTTTGTACGCGGCGATGCCACCGCCGACGCCGAGCACGATCCGCATGGGATCAGTTGTCCTCGACGTCCGCCGGGCTCTGCTCGTCGGCGGCGGCCTCGGCCTGCTCGACGAGCCCGGCGTCCTCGGCCGCCTGCTCCGCGTTCGTGGTGGCGTTCGCCGACTCCGCGCCCGCCTCGGCCTCGGTCGCGAACGGATCCTCATCGCCCGGCAACGTGAAGTCGCCGAACTCCTCATCGCCGAAGTCGATCTCGACCGGCTGGTCAGACACCTCGCGGGAGACCAGCAGATCCGACTCGATCTCGCGCAGCGAGATGGACAGGGGCTTCTCGTTCAGCTGGGTCTCGACGAGGGGACCGACATACTCGAACAGGCCCTCGTGCAGCTGGGAGTAGTACGCGTTGATCTGACGGGCGCGCTTTGCGGCGAAGAGCACGAGCGCGTACTTCGAGTCGACCCTCTCCAGCAGGGTGTCGATGGGCGGGTTGACGATGCCGTCGTACTGATCGGTCACGGATTGCTCCAGTCGTTCGGTCGTGCCCCGCGGGCGGGTGCCGCGCGGGCGAGGTCTTCGGCCGCCGGGCTCGGTCCCGGCGCTCACGCGCAACGAGCGTCAGTCGCGCGGGGTCAGGCCCATGATCTGGACCAGTTCCGAGGCGGCGCGCTCCACGCGGTCATTGACCACGACGGCGTCGAACTCCGGCTCGGCAGCGAGTTCCATCCTAGCGGTTTCAAGCCTGCGACGCTGCTCAGCCTCGGTCTCGGTGCCACGGCCGATCAGGCGTTCAACAAGTTCCGGCCAGCTCGGCGGGGCCAGGAACACGAAAGTCGCCTCCGGCAGGGACTCGCGCACCTGCCGGGCCCCCTGCAGGTCGATCTCGAGCAGCACGTGGCGGCCGGCGGCCACCGCCTCGTCGACTTTGTCCCGCCGCGTGCCGTAGCGGTTGACGCCGTGGACCACGGCCCACTCGAGCATCTGATCCCGATCGACCAGATCGTCGAACTCCTCGCTCGTGACGAAAAAGTAGTGCACCCCCTCCTGCTCACCGGGACGGGCCGGGCGCGTCGTCGCCGACACGGACAGCCACGCCTCGGGATAGTGCTCACGGATGTACGCGGACACCGTGCCCTTGCCCACGGCAGTCGGGCCGGCCAGCACGGTCACGCCGGGGCCCGGCGGGACCGGTTTGCCGCTCGCCCGCGGCCCCGGGACCGCGGGCGCCTCCTCGGCGAGCAGTGCACTGTGCCGGGCGGACGCATCGACGGGCAGGCGGTCGGCGGGCTCGGAGGGCGTGACGTTCACGGGTGGGAAGTCCTTCGGTCGGGGGCCAAGCGCGGCCGGGACGATGCCGCGCGGACGTCAGCGGCCAATATAGGCGATCAGCGCCTCGCGCTGACGCCGTCCGAGGCCCTTGAGCCGGCGCACCGGAGAGATCTCGCACGCCTCCATGATGCGGTGGGCGCGCACCTCACCGACCCCGGGCATCGCCTGCAGCAGGTCGACGGTGCGCAGCCGACCGATGGCCGGGTCCTCGTCCGCTCGGTCGAAGAGCTCGGCCAGGCCGATCTCGCCGCGCGCGAAGGCCTCCTTGAGGTTCGCGCGCTCCTGCCGGGCGCGCAGCGCCTTCTCACGTGCGGCCGCACGCTCTTCAAGGCTCAGTTCACGCAGCGCCATCCAGCTCCTCTTGATCGCAGGCCGGTGTTGAGGACGTACCTCAGGCGCGCCGTCCGGCAACATTTGTCGAGCCTGAGATTACGGAACTGCGCACCCGAACGAAAGCGATTCCAGATCACAGAAATGGCACGGCGGGATCATCCCAGGTCAGCCAGATTCCGCTTCAGCTGTTCGGCGAGTCGCGACACGGACGGACCGGCCGCCAGAATGCCGCGCGAGCTGGTGGCGAGCACCGCCGGCCATGCCGGGCCGAAGCCCTCGCGCATGCCCGCCGCCGTGCCTCCCTGTGCGCCGAAGCCGGGCGCCAACAGCGCCCCCCGGACGCCGGCGAGGTCGAGGCCGAGGGCGTGGGCCCGTTCGGCGACGGTCGCGCCGACCACCAGCCCCACCGGTCCCAGCTCACGCTCGTCCTCACCCACATGAGCCGCATTCTCCGCGGCGGCCGCCGCGACGATCCTCGAGGCCACGGAGCCCTGCTCCTGTTCGGCGCCGACGTGTTGGACGGACGCGCCCTCCGGATTGGAGGTCAGCGCGAGGACGAACACCCCACGCCCGGTCCTCGCGGCGGCCTCGAAGGCCGGTCGCAGCGACTCGAAGCCCAGATAGGGGCTCAGGGTCACCGCATCGGCCGCCAGTGGCGACGCATCGTCGAGCCAGGCCGAGGCATAGCCGGCCATGGTCGAACCGATGTCGCCACGCTTGGCGTCGGCGATTGTGAGCACCCCCGCCTCCCGCGCCTGGGCGAGGAACGTCTCGAGGGCCGCCAGCCCCGCGGAGCCGTGCCGTTCATAGAGCGCCACCTGAGGCTTGAGCGCGGCCACCAGCGGCCCGTCGGATCCCCCGGCGGCCGCCTCGAGGGCGGCCGCCGAGAACGCCTCGAGGCCGGCCGGGGTGTCCGGCAGCCCCCAGGACTGCAGCAGTCCCGGGTGCGGGTCGACGCCCAGGCACAGCGGGCCGACCCGGTCCATGGCCGCTCGCAGCCGCGCGCCGAAGGGCTCACGGCCGACGTGCCGGCGCTCGGACGTGCCGCTCATGCTCCGGCTCCCGCCTCAGCCGGTGTGCGGTCGCGCGCCACGAGGCCGCGCAGACGCTCGTCGTGCTCCTGCAGCGAGGTCACCGACCACGCATGCTCGCGCAGCGCCTCGATCGCCTGCAGGCAGGCGGCGAACTCGGCGAGCGTGGTGATCACCGGCACGCCGAGGCTGGTCGCGGCGGCGCGGATCTCGTACCCGTCACCCCGGGCGTCACCGCCCGAGGGCGTGTTCAGCACCAGATCCACACGCCCCTCGTGCAGCTGTTCGAGCACGGTGCCGGCCCCGTCCGGGTCGTTCGAGGACGCGATCTTCGCCACGGTCTCGGCCTGCACGCCGTTGCGGCGCAACACGTCCGCGGTTCCGCCGGTGGAGACGATCTCGAAGCCCAGGTCGACCAGACGCTTGACGTGCCCGACCGCCGAACGCTTGTCTCGATTGGCCACGGACACGAACACCCGGCCAGAGGTGGGCAGCGGCCCGCCGGCGGCGGCCTGGGACTTGGCGAAAGCCGTGTCGAAGTACCGGTCGATGCCCATGACCTCGCCGGTCGAGCGCATCTCCGGGCCCAGCAGCGAGTCCACGACGCGCCCCTGCGCCGTGCGGAAACGCGTGAACGGCATGACGGCCTCCTTCACCGCCACGGCTGCATCCAGCGGCAGGGCAGCGCCGTCGTAGTCCCGGGGCAGTCGGCCCTCGGACTGCAGATCCGCGATCGAGCAGCCCATCCCGATCAACGCTGCGGCCTTCGACAGCTGCACGCCGGTCGCCTTGGAGACGAACGGGACGGTCCGGGACGCGCGCGGGTTCGCCTCGATCACGTACAGCACGTCCGAAGCGAGGGCGAACTGAATGTTGATCAGTCCACGCACGCCGACGCCGTGGGCGATCTGCTCCGTCGCCTCGCGCACCCGAGCCAGCACATCCGGGCCCAGGGTCACCGGGGGCAGCACGCACGCCGAGTCGCCCGAGTGGACCCCCGCCTCCTCGATGTGCTCCATGATGCCGCCCAGGTACAACTGCTCGCCGTCATACAGGGCGTCGACGTCGATCTCGATCGCGTCCTCGAGGAAGCGGTCGACCAGCATCGGCTGGTCCGGGGTGATCTCCGTGGCGTTGCTGACGTACTGCTCGAGCGCCTGCTCGGTGTAGACGATCTCCATGCCGCGGCCGCCCAGCACATACGAGGGACGCACGAGCACGGGATAGCCGATGCGGTCGGCCACGTCCTTGGCGTCCTCGAAGGACACCGCCGTACCGTTCTTCGGGGCGATGAGGCCCGCGCCGTCCAGCACGCGCGCGAACTCGCCGCGATGCTCGGCCAGGTCGATCGCCTCGGGCGAGGTGCCCAGGATGGGCACGCCCGCGTCGGAGAGCTGCTGGGCGAGCTTGAGCGGGGTCTGCCCGCCCAGCTGCACGAACACGCCGGCCACCCCGCCGGAGGACTGCTCGGCGTGGATCACCTCGAGCACGTCCTCGAGCGTGAGCGGCTCGAAATACAAGCGGTCCGAGACGTCGTAGTCGGTCGAGACGGTCTCCGGGTTGCAGTTGACCATCACCGTCTCGTATCCCGCCTCACGCAACGCCAGCGTCGCGTGCACGCACGAGTAGTCGAATTCGATGCCCTGACCGATGCGGTTGGGGCCCGAGCCCAGGATGATGACGCTCGGCGCAGCGTGCGGCTGCACCTCCGTCTCCCGGTCGTAGCTGGAATAGCGGTAGGGGGTGAAGGCCTCGAACTCGGCCGCGCAGGTGTCGACGGTCTTGTAGACCGGGCGCACACCGAGGGCATGGCGGACACCCCGGACGACCGCAGGGTCCATGTGACGCAGGCGGCCGATCTGCACATCGGAGAAGCCGTGACGCTTGGCCCGGGTCAGCACATCGGCGGTGAGCTGCTCGGCCTCGCGCACCTCGTCGGCGATCTCGTTGATCAGCTGGAACTGGTCCAGGAACCACGGGTCGATCGCCGTGGCGTCGAAGGCCTGCTCCAGGCTCGCACCCGCGTACAGCGCACGCTGAGTCTGCGCGAGACGCTGCGTGGTGGCCGTGCGGGCCTGCTCGAGCAAGGCCGCCGGGTCCGCATCACGGTCGAACTCCAGTTCCGAACCGGACTGCTCGAGCGAGCGCAACGCCTTCTGGAGGGCCTCGGTGAAGTTGCGGCCGATGGCCATGGCCTCGCCGACGGACTTCATGGTGGTCGTCAGGGTGCCGTCGGCGGCCGGGAACTTCTCGAACGCGAAGCGCGGCACCTTGACGACCACGTAGTCCAGCACGGGTTCGAAACTCGCGGGGGTCTTGAGCGTGATGTCGTTCGGGATCTCATCCATCGTGTACCCCAGGGCCAGCTTGGTGGCGATCTTGGCGATGGCGAAGCCGGTCGCCTTGGACGCCAGCGCCGACGAGCGCGACACGCGGGGGTTCATCTCGATGACCACGACGCGACCGTCGTCCGGGTTCACGGCGAACTGGATGTTGCAGCCGCCGGTGTCGACGCCGACCTCGCGGATCACGTTGATCGAGATGTCGCGCAGCTTCTGGTACTCGCGGTCGGTCAACGTCATGGCCGGGGCCACGGTGATCGAGTCGCCGGTGTGCACGCCCACGGGGTCGACGTTCTCGATCGAGCAGACGACCACGACGTTGTCGTTCTTGTCGCGCATCATCTCCAGCTCGTACTCCTTCCACCCGAGGATGGACTCCTCCAGGAGCACCTCCGAGGTGGGCGAGTACTGCAGGCCGGCCCCGCAGATGCGGTGCAGATCCGCTTCGTCGTAGGCCATGCCCGAGCCGAGCCCGCCCATCGTGAACGAGGGGCGCACGACGACCGGATAGCCGAGGTCCTTCACCGCCTCGAGCGCCTCATCCATGGTGTGCACGATGGCCGAGCGTGCCGACTCCCCGCCGGAGCGCTCGACGACGCCCTTGAACTTCTCGCGGTTCTCCCCCAGCTCGATCGCGGCGATGTTCGCGCCGATCAGCTCGACGCCGTACTTCTCGAGCACGCCGTCCTTGTCCAGGGCGATGGCGGTGTTCAGGGCGGTCTGACCCCCGAGGGTCGGCAGAACCGCGTCCGGACGCTCCTTCTCGATGATCTTCGCGACCACCTCGGGTGTGATCGGCTCGACATAGGTCGCGTCGGCCAGCTCCGGGTCGGTCATGATCGTCGCCGGGTTCGAGTTCACGAGGATGACGCGGACGCCCTCCTCCTTGAGCACGCGGATCGCCTGCGTGCCGGAGTAGTCGAACTCGGCGGCCTGCCCGATGACGATCGGACCGGAGCCGATGACCAGGACGGATGTCAGATCTGTGCGCTTGGGCATGGCTCAGGCTCCTTCAACGGTGGTGGTGCGAGACGAGTCGCGGTGCGCGGTCAGCAGCGCGACGAAGCGGTCGAACAGGCCGAGCGAGTCGTGGGGGCCCGCTGCGGCTTCGGGGTGGAACTGGACGGAGAAGGCGGGTCGGTCGAGCAGACGCAGGCCCTCGACGACGTCGTCGTTCAGCGAGTAATGCGAGACCTCCACCCGGCCGTACCGGGACTCGGGGGCCTCGACGACCTCTCCGATCGGCGCGTCGACGGCGAAGCCGTGGTTCTGCGAGGTGATCTCGACACGACCGGTCGCCACGTCCATGACCGGCTGGTTGGGGCCGCGGTGGCCGAACGGCAGTTTGTAGGTGCCGAAGCCCAGCGCGCGGCCGAACAGCTGATTGCCGAAGCAGATGCCGAAGAACGGCAGACCCGCGTCGAGCACCTGACGCAGGGTCTCGACCTGGCGGTCGGCCGTGGCCGGATCGCCCGGACCATTGGACAGGAACACGCCGTCGGGCTCGACGGCCCGGATCGCCTCGAAGTCCGAATCAGCGGGCAGCACGTGCACCTCGATGCCGCGAGCGGCCAGGTGACGGGGAGTGGCTGCCTTGATGCCCAGGTCCAGCGCGGCGATGCGTGCGACCGGCTCACCCTGCCAGCCGTGCTCAGTGGGAGTGACGACGTAAGCGGACTCGGCGCTGACGGACTCGGCGAGGGCGCGCCCGGCCATGGGCGGCTGGGCCATGACCTCGGCGACGAGCTCCGCTTCGGGGCGCTCAGCCGCCGCGCCGGAGAACACCCCCGCGCGCATGGCTCCGGCCGTGCGCAGATGTCGGGTGATCGCGCGGGTGTCGACGTCCTGGATGCCGACGACCTCCTGCGCGGCCAGTTCCTCCTCCAGGCTGCGGACGCTGCGCCAGTTCGAGGGGCGGCGGGCAGCGTCACGCACGACGTAGCCGGCCACCCAGATCGCGCGGGACTCCGGGTCCTCATCGTTGACCCCGGTGTTGCCGATGTGCGGTGCGGTCTGCACGACGATCTGCCCGGCATACGACGGGTCGGTCAACGTCTCCTGGTACCCGGTCATTCCGGTCGTGAAGACGGCCTCGCCGAGGCTGACACCGGTCGCGCCGTAGGCACGGCCACGGTGCACCGTGCCGTCCTCGAGGACCAGCAGGGCTGTGGTGGGGGTCGGACTCATCGGGTGTGCTCCTGTCCGGCGGTCTCGGGCGCACGGCCCGAGCCGCCCTCGACGGCGGTGGTCTCTCGGGTGGTTCTCAGGGCGCGCAGGCTCTCCAGCACGCGCGCGCGGTCAACGGGGTCGCGGGGACGGAATCCGGTGGTGACCTCGTCCTCACCGAGCCGCCAGCTCACCAGTAGCAGGCCGTCCGGCTCGACGAATTTGCCGACCATGCCGGAGCCGGCGCCGGCGTCCGTCACGTCCTCGGCCGGGATGAAGAGGTTCTCCACACGCGGGCGCAGGATCGCCACGCCGGGATGCTCACCGGCGCTGTGCACCTCCAGGCGTGCGTGGGAACGCACCCCCAGCCGATGGGCCGCGACCCGGTCCAGACGATCGCGGCCGAACACCGTTGCCACGTACATGCCCTCGCTCGCCGCGCGCGGCTCGAGCTCGTAGAGCGACTCGGGCATCAGCTGTGGCGCCGCCACATGCGATTGGGAACGCCGACGGCGATGCCAACCCCACAGGACCAGGCCGACGGCCAGCAGGATGCACGCCCCCGTGACGCCGAGGATCGGCAGGTACACGTCGGAGTAGTCCTTGGCGGGGCCCGCCGGCGGCACCGGCCGGATCTCACCCAGGGTTCGGGACGACGCGTCGATCAGGACGGCGGTGGCGTTCACGGTGCCACCGGTTCATGCCGGTACGCAGTGGCCAGCGCGCCGTCGGCCACGACGCGCTGACCGCGGTAGAACATGTGCACAGTGCGGCCTGGCAGCTCGCGGCCGGCGTAGGGACTGTTGCGGGAGCGCGTGGCGTGCCTCGCCGGATCCACGACGCCTCGTGCGGAGGGATCCCACACGAGCAGATTTGCCACGGACCCCTCGAGCGGGACGCCGGACGCGTCGACCTGGCCCTGGTCCGACAGGCCCGCAATGCGCGCCGGGGTGGCCGAGAACACGCGGGCAACACCCGCCCAGTCGAGCAGCCCGGTCTCGACCATGGCCTCCTGCACGACGGGCAGCGCGGTCTCCAGCCCGGTCATGCCCATCGCGGCGATCGTCCACTCGCACTGCTTGGTCTCAGCCGTGTGCGGGGCGTGGTCGGTTCCCACGGTGTCGATCGTCCCGTCGGCCAGGGCGGCGCGCAGGGCCTGCACGTCCTCATCGCGGCGCAGCGGCGGATTGACCTTGAAGACCGGGTTGAACGAGCGGACCAGCTCCTCGGTGAGCAGCAGGTGATGCGGAGTGACCTCGGCGGTCACAGCGATGCCGCGCTGCTTGGCCCAGCGGATGATCTCCACCGAGCCCGCCGTCGACACGTGGCAGATGTGCAGGCGCGAGTCGACGTGCTGGGCCAGCAGCACGTCCCGGGCGATGATCGCCTCCTCGGCGACGGCTGGCCATCCGCCCAGACCGAGCAGCCCGGACAGCTCCGATTCGTTCATCTGCGCGCCCGCGGTGAGCTTCGGCTCCTGGGCGTGCTGGGCGACGACGCCGTCGAACGCCTTCACGTATTCCAGGGCGCGGCGCATCAGCACGGCATCGTGCACGCACATCCCGTCGTCGGAGAACATGCGCACGGCCGCCTGCGAGGCGGCCATCGACCCCAGGTCCGCAAGCGACTCCCCGCCCAGTCCGACGGTCACGGCTCCCACCGGGTGCACATCGCACCAACCGGCGGCGCGACCGAGCCGCCACACCTGTTCGACGACCGAGGCATTGTCGGCCGTCGGCGTCGAGTTGGCCATCGCGTGCACCGAGGTGAATCCGCCCATGGCGGCAGCCTGGGTTCCCGTCTCGACGGTCTCGGCGTCCTCTTTGCCGGGCTCGCGCAGGTGCGTGTGCAGGTCGACAAGGCCGGGCAGCAGCAGCAGATCGGTGCAGTCCAGGGTCAGTTCGGCCGGACCGCCGTGACCCGCCTGACGGATCGCGGCGACCGTGCCGTCGGCTACGCGCACATCGGCGCGGCGTCCGTCGGCCAGGGTGATGTTCGTCAGCAGGGTGCCGGTCATGGCTGGGTGCCTTCCGCGTCGTGGTTGAGGATCAGGTGGAGCACGGCCATCCGGACAGACACGCCGTTGGCGACCTGCTCCAGCGCCGTGTTGCGCGGCGAGTCCGCCGCAGCGTCGCAGATCTCCAGACCGCGGTTCATCGGTCCCGGGTGCATCACCAGCGGCGTGCCGAGCACCCGACCGGAGGCCGCGTTCAGACGCGCGAACCGGTCGGCGGTGAGCCCCCACGAGCGGGTGTACTCCCCCGCCGAGGGGAAGAACGCGCCGCCCATGCGCTCAACCTGAACGCGCAGCATCATCACGGCGTCGGGCCCCTCGGCCAGCGCCTCGTCGAGGGCGTAGGTGACGCGGCAGGGCCAGGCCTCGATCCCGACGGGCAACAACGTCGGCGGCGCCGCGACGATCACCTCGGCGCCGAGCGTGTCCAGCAGCCACACGTTCGACCGTGCTACCCGAGAGTGCAGGATGTCGCCGACGATGACCACACGCATGCCCGTCAGGTCCAGGCCGGCCGCGGGCACACCGCGTTCCTTCGCGAGGTGCTCGCGCAGGGTGTAGGCGTCCAGCAGCGCCTGGGTGGGGTGCTCGTGCGTGCCGTCGCCGGCGTTGACGACGCCCGCCTTGATCCAGCCCGACTCCGCCAGCTGCTGAGCGGCTCCGGAGGACCAGTGCCGCATCACGATCGCGTCCGCACCGATCGCCTCGAGCGTCTGCACGGTGTCCTTGAGCGACTCGCCCTTCGACACCGACGAGCCCTTGGCCGAGAAGTTAATGACGTCCGCGGAGAGGCGCTTGGCAGCCGCCTCGAACGAGATGCGCGTTCGGGTCGAGTCCTCGAAGAACAGGTTCACGACCGTACGCCCCCGCAGCGCGGGCAGCTTCTTGACCTCACGCCCGTTGACGGCGGCCATCTGGCCCGCGGTGTCGAGCACGGACAGCGCGTCTATCCGGTCCAGGTCCAGGGTAGAGAGCAGATGACGCACGGGATCAGTCCTTCCCGTCGGCCACACGGGCCGGGACGTCGGAAATCACGACGGACTCCTCGGCGTCGCCGTCCGTCTCGGACAGCAGCACCGAGACGCGCTCGGCCGAGGAGCTGGGCAGGTTCTTGCCCACGAAGTCCGCCCGGATCGGCAGCTCACGGTGTCCTCGATCGACGAGCACGGCGAGCCGGACCGCACGAGGTCGGCCCAGGTCCGCCACCGCGTCCAGGGCGGCCCGCACCGTCCGGCCCGAGTACAGCACGTCGTCGATGAGCACGACCACGGCGTCGTCCACGCCCTGCTCGGGAACCACGGTGGGCTCGGGCGTGCGCGCGGGGCACCGGCGCAGGTCATCCCGGTAAAGCGTGACGTCGAGCTGTCCGACGCTCTGTGCTGCGTCGAACTCTGGGTCGATGCGTTCCAGCTTGTCCCCGAGGCGTCGCGCCAGCGGCACACCGCGGCTCGGGACGCCGAGCAGGATCAGATCGCGCGCGCCGCGATTGGACTCGAGGATCTCGTGAGCCACGCGAGTAAGCGCCCGGTCGATGTCTGCGGCGCTGAGCACGGTGCGGCCGTCGCGGGCACGGGTGGGCCGGTCATGACCGGCGTGCAGGCCGGTCGGGCCGTCGCTCCGGTCGGCCACGGACCGGGCAGCATGAGGTGCGGTGGGATCAGGTCCCATGCCGGTGCCTCCTTCCCCGCCTCACGGGACGGACTTTAAAGGAAACGTTCCGCCCGTCTCGCGGGCGGCGGCGGTGCTGGGGCGACCGCCGAGAGTCAGTCTAGCAACGTCACCGGTCGCATCGACCATCCCGGGCCACCACGCAAGCGGCCCGGGCAGACGTGCGTCCGGCTCAGGCGATCAGGGTCGGTTTGACCTGCTGCAGACGACCGAGCAGGCCGTTGACGAACTCGGGCGATTCGTCCGTGGACAGCTGCTGCGCCAGGGCCACGGCCTCGGAGACGGCCACACCGTCCGGAACCTCGTCATTGAACAGCACCTCCCAGGCGCCCACACGCAGAATCGCGCGGTCGACGGCGGGCATGCGTTCGACGGGCCACCCCCGTGAATACGAGGTCAGAGCCTCATCGAGGCGGTCGATCTGCGCTTCAACACCCTCGACGATCTGCAGCGTGTAGGCGTTGACCTTCAGGTCGGTCTTGGCCAGCCGCGCCGAGATGCCCTCGGACGTCGTGCGCCCACGGGCCTCAGCTTCGAAGAGCAGCTCGACGGCGCGCAGACGGGAGCGGCTGCGCGACGTGGTGCCACGCTTGCCGCCGGAAGCGGAGTCAGTCATTGACGCGACCCAGGTACTCACCCGAGCGGGTGTCGACCTTGACCTTGGTGCCCTGATCGACGAACAGCGGCACCTGGATCTCGGCACCGGTCTCGAGGGTCGCCGGCTTCGTGCCGGCATTGGACCGGTCACCCTGCAGTCCGGGCTCGGTGTAGGTCACCTCGAGCACGACCGAGGCCGGCATCTCCATGTAGAGCGGGGTGCCCTCGTTCAGAGCGATGGTGACCTTCATGTTCTCGAGCAGGAAGCGGGCGTCCTCCCCCACCACGGTGTCAGCCACCATGATCTGGTCATAAGTCTTGACATCCATGAACACGTAGTCCGTGCCGTCCTGGTACAGGTACTCGTAGTCGGAGCGGTCCACGGTGGCGAACTCGACCTTGGCGCCCGCGTTGAAGGTCTTGTCGACCGACTTGCCCGTGGTGATGTTCTTCATCTTGGTGCGGACGAACGCGCCGCCCTTGCCCGGCTTGACGTGCTGGAACTCGAGGACATTCCACAGCTGGCCCTCGAGCTTGAGGACGGAGCCGTTCTTGATGTCGTTGCTGGTTGCCACGGTGGTTCTCCCGATGTCTATCTGCGGTCAGATGGGCGGTGCATGCGCGCCGCCGCATGGTCTGCGTCGGCCAGTGTACGGCAGGGTGCGCACGCAGACGGGGCTACTCGGCGATCTCCTGATAGGCCGCGAAGAGCAGGGAGGCGTCCGGCACATCGAGGGTGACGGGTTCGCCGACGCCGTTGAGCACGACGAAGCGCAGCTGGTCCCCGCGGTTCTTCTTGTCGCGCTGGATCCCCTCGAGCAGCGTCTGCCAGCGGTCGCCCCGGTACGAGACAGGCAGACCCAGCGACTGCAGCACGGACCAGTGCCGGTCCGCGGTCGCGTCGTCGAGTCGGCCCATCGACCGGGCGAGTTCGGCGGCGAACACCATGCCCACGGCGACGGCTGCACCATGGCGCCACTGATACCGCTCCGCCAGTTCGATCGCGTGGGCGAGAGTGTGCCCGTAGTTCAGCGACTCGCGCAGACCCGCCTCATGCGGGTCCTCATCGACGATGCGCGCCTTCACAGCGATCGACCGTTCGATCAGCTCGCGCAGCTGTTCGGAATGCGGGTTCTGCACCTGCTCGGTGTGCGCCTCGATGATGTCGAGGATCACCGGATCAGCGATGAAGCCGCACTTGACGACCTCGGCCAGACCAGAGATCAGCTCATTGGCGGGCAAGGTCAACAGGGTGTCCAGATCGGCCAGCACCCCGGCCGGCGAGTGGAATGCCCCGACCAGGTTCTTACCCTCGGCCGTGTTGATGCCGGTCTTGCCGCCCACGGCGGCGTCGACCATGCCCAGCAGCGTCGTGGGCATGTGCACGATTTTCACGCCGCGCAGCCAGGTCGCGGCGACGAAGCCGGCCACGTCCGAGACGGCACCGCCGCCGACGGAGACGATGGCGTCACTACGCGTGAAGTCGTTCTGACCGAGCACCTGCCAACAGAAACCGGCGACCTGCAGGTGCTTGCCTTCTTCCGCATCGGGGATCTCGGCGGTCAGCGCGGTCAGGCCGGCCGCCTCCAGGTCGCTCTTGACCACGTCGCCCGTGGCTCGTAAAGCCCGCGGGTGGATGACCAGCACGCGGCGGACCTCGTGCCCGAGCATGCCGGGCAACCGCGCGAGTAGGCCGCGGCCGACCACGACGTCATAGCCGCCTCGGGCGCCGGCCTCGGAGCCGCCGGAGACCGGGATGACGGTCGCCTCATCCTGCGCGGCGTGCTGGTCGGCCTCCTCGGCGGCGGGCCGCGCCGCGGCGGCCTCGGCCTCGGTCGGCTCGAAGCTGATCTCGTTACGCTCCGTCATGGGAGTGCGTCACTTCCTTCGGGGATGGCGGATCGTGTCCACGATACGCCAGGCCACGGCCTCCGCCGTCAGGCCGGTGGTGTCGATGCTCACGTCCGCGACCTCGGCGTAGAGGGGACCGCGCTCATCCCGCAGGCGCTTCCAGGTTCCGCGGGGGTCGCCCTGCAGCGCCGGCCGGGACGCGCCTCCGCGCACCCGCCGCAGTGCTTCTGCCTCGGCCACGTCCAGGTGGAACACGGTGGTGTCGGCGCGACGGCGCATGGCGGCCCGGGTGTCCTCGTCGAGCACGACGCCGCCTCCGCACGAGAGCACGTAGGTCTGCGGAAGTGCGGTCAGATACGCCATCACGCGGGCCTCGGCGGCGCGAAACGCCGACTCGCCGTGCTCGGCGAAATAGGCCGGAATGGGTCCGAGCAGGCTGGTGAGCAGCGCATCCGAGTCCAGATGGACGCATCCGCACATCCGGGCCACGGCACGCCCCACGGCCGACTTACCCGCGCCCATCGGTCCGACCAGCACGAGAGTTCGCCGCAGTCTCCACCGCCAGAGCCGGGCGATAGGCACACGACGCTGGGCGAAGGCCGCCTCGACCCGGGAGGTCATGGCCTGCCAGGCCGTGTCGGGTATCACCGGGTCCGCGCTCACGGGAGAGGATCCCCCATGTGCCGGCCCTCCCCCTCCGCCGTCGTCTCGTCCGGCTCCGGCAGCACCGGCAGGGACCGGGTGAACGCCTCGAGGTTCCGTCGCGTCTCAGCCAGACTGTCCCCCCCGAACTTCTCCATCAGCGCGTCCACCAGCACGAGTGCGAGCATCGACTCGGCGACGACGCCGGCCGCCGGGACGGCGGCGACGTCGGAGCGCTGATGATGCGCTCGGGTCTCGGTCCCGGTGGCGACGTCCACGGTGCCCAGGGCACGCGGGACGGTCGCGATCGGCTTCATGGCCGCTCGGACGCGGACCGGCTGTCCCGTCGACATGCCCGCTTCGATGCCCCCCGCCCGGTCGGTCACCCGCGTCGGCATGCCGTCCTCACCCCGGGTGATGGCGTCGTGGGCCGCGGATCCGCGCCGCGCCGCCGTGGCGAAGCCGTCGCCGATCTCCACGCCCTTGATCGCTTGGATGCCCATCATGGCGCCGGCGATGCGAGCGTCGAGCCGCCGATCCGCGTGCACATGAGAGCCCAGTCCGATCGGGACGCCGTAGGCGAGGACCTCGACGATCCCACCGAGCGTCTCGCCCTGTTTCCGCGCGGCGTCGACCTCCGCGACCATCAGGGCCGACGTCTCCGGGTCGGCGCAGCGCACCGGGTCCGCATCAAGCCGTTCGGCGTCGTCGGGTGTCGGGCGCGGCGCATCGTCCGGGACGGTCACGCCCCCGAAGGCGACGGTGTGGGACACGATCTCGACACCCAGCTCGGACAGCAGGCTCCGAGCGGCCGTCGCGGCCGCCACCCGTGCCGCCGTTTCGCGAGCCGAGGCGCGTTCCAGCAACGGCCGCGCCTCGGCGAAGCCATACTTCTGCATACCGGTCAGGTCTGCGTGTCCTGGCCGCGGCCGGGTCAGCGCCGTGGCGCGCGCCAGCCCCTCAAGTTCCGCGGGGTCTACCGGGTCGGCCGCCATGACCCGGTCCCATTTGGGCCACTCGGTGTTCTCGACCTGCACGGCGATCGGCGAGCCCAGGGTGAGGCCGTGCCGCACCCCGCCCACCAGGCTGACGCGGTCCTGTTCGAAGGTCATCCTGGCACCGCGACCGTGGCCAAGTCGGCGACGGGCCAGGGCGTCCTGAATCTGCGAGGTGGTCAGGGGCACACCCGCAGGCATGCCCTCGAGGATCGAAACGAGTGCGGGTCCGTGCGATTCACCCGCGGTCAGCCAACGCACCATCCCAGCAGTGTCTCATGACGGACACCGACAGGGCGGCGATCGGTCACGGGGCCTCACCGACGGCGTGCTCCATGGCCGCCAGCGCCGCCGCTCGCCGCCGACCTGCCGTGGACTCGGAGCCGGAGGGGCCGAGCTCGAGACCGGTGAACAGACGCACCTGTTCGATGCCCTGGCCCACGAGCATGGCTCGGCCGGAGACGACCTCGCCGCCTCGGTCGGCCCAGGCCTGCGCCAGGGCCGAGGGCCAGGGGTCGTAGGCGACGTCGAGCAGCACGGGCGGCACCGCGCACATGGCCGCTGTCACCGACCCTGCGAGCCCGTCCGCTGCGTGCGGGGGCAGCGTGCTGACCACCGCGCCGAGGCCTGGCGCCTCGGCGGCCACGGCCTCGACCGGACGGTGTTCCGCCGCTAGACCACAGCGCCCGGCCAGCTCCAGCACCGCGGCGGCCCGGCGGGCCGAGCGCGCATAGATCGACACCGCCGCCGCACCCAGCAGTGAGCTGGCGAGCACAGCCGCGGTGGCAGTGCCCCCGTTGCCGATCACGCCCACCGTCGCGCCCTTGAGGCTCGAGGGTCGTCCCGCCGACCCGCAGCGCTGCTTCGAGGCACCGAGGCCGCCGTTCAGGGCATGCACGATCCCGTCGACATCGGTGTTGTGCGCCCACAGGCCCGGTCCGAATCGACCATGCTCGGGCGCCTCGGGGTGGCCGACCACCAGCGTGTTCGCCGCGTTCAGCAAGGCGACCCGGTCCGAGCAGGCGTCGGCCAGACGCGCTGCATCGGCCTTGTGCGGCATCGTGACCGACAGCCCGCGCCATCGCGGGTCCTCGGCAAGATCGTGCAGCAGCGGCTCGAGCGCCCCCGCGGGCGCACGATGCGCGTCGTAGCGCAACGGAACGCAGAGCACCCGGCACGCGGCCCGGTGCATCACGGGAGACAGTGAGTGCGCGACGGGATCCCCCACGACGCCGGCGCGCACCAGGTCGGGCACGTCGACCGCCTCAGCGCTCTGGGAGGCCTCCGAGCGCATCAGCACACGTCCGGATGGTCCTCGCACCAGCGCCGGTACTCGTTCTGGTACTTCTGGTGCTCCTCGTAGGTCGTGGCGAACTTCGTCTCACCGGTGTCGATGTTCACGGTGACCCAGTAGTAGTAGTCGTTCTCCCCCGGCTCGGCGGCCGCGGCGATCGCGGCCTCGGACGGCGCCCCGATCGGGGTCGGGGGCAGACCCTTGTGCTGGTACGTGTTGTACTCGTTCGACTCATCCTGACGTTCCTCATCGGAGAACTGCAGTCGTTGCTCGCCCAGACCGTAGATCACGGTCGCGTCGACCTGCAGGTACCCGTGGGTCTCGGTGTTGTCCTTGTCGAGGCGGTTCTCGATGATCCCGGCGACGGTGGCGAAGTCCTCTTCACGGGCCTCGGCCTGCAGGATCGAGGCGATCGTCACGACACGGTCCTGCTTCTTCGCGTCCTTGATCCCGTGCGCGGCGAGCCGGTCCTTGGTGGGTTTGGTGACTTCGGTGAGCACCTCGTCGACGTCGGCGGTCTGCGGCAGCCGGTACTCCCCCGAGGCGATGTATCCCTCGAGGCCCTTCGCCTGCTCGGGCAGGCCGAACCGCTCGGGATGCTGCGCCGCCTCCTCGAACTCTGAGACGTCGTGCGAGGTCGCCTCGGCCATGTTCTCGAACACCTCGTCGCGCCGCTGGCCCGGGTTCACCACCACGTACGACACGCCGACACGGGCTTCACCCTGCAGTCCGCGGACGGCGTCCTGCGCGGTCATCCGCTCGCGCAGCGTGTAGTCACCCGGCTGAATGTGACCACCGGAGGTCGCCTCCGTGATCTCCTTGAACCGTCCCGAGGAGGCGATGATGCCCTCCTCCTCGAGCCGTCGACCGATGATGATCGGACCCTCGCCGGAGTTCACCGTGAACGTGACCTCGTCTCCGCTGGTCGACTCGTAGTCGTCCTTGCCCCCGCCGGGCAGGAGAGCCCCGATCAGCTTCGTCGCCAGCAGACCGAGCACCAGCAGGACCGCGCCGATGATCACCGCGCCGCGGATCTGACGACGGCGCCGGTCCCGTCGTCGGGCTTCGGCACGGGCGCGCTGCTCGTCGTCGAGTTCGGAGTCCGCATCAGCCTGCTCGGGGTCCTCGAGCAGGGTGGACCCCGCACCACTCGACAGCAGCGACCAGTCGGATTCCTCGTCGTCCTCGTGCTCCACGGCATCGTCCGCGCCGACGTCGTGACGGGCGCCGTCAGCGCGTTCGTCGGCCGAGCGGTCGGCACGCGGAGCCGGCCCGGCGAGATGCTGGTCAGCGGAGTGCTGATCAGTGGGATTCTGATCAGTGGAGTTCTGGTCAGCGCGCCCCGGTTCGGCGACGGCCTCACGGCCCTCCTCGTCCGTGTGCGAGGCGCCCGAGTCCTCGCCGGGAAGACGGAAGTCGTCGAAGAGATCGTCGTCCAGTCTGCTCGGCAGCGCCTCACGCAGGGAATCCTCACCCGAGCTCTCGTGGTCTCCGGGGGCGCCCGGCGACGTCGGCGGTTGGCTCACGGTCGTCTCACTCCTGCTCGTTCACGCCAAACTCGGCGTCTCGTCCTGCCCACAGCCCGGTGCGACGCTGAACGTCCACGGCGGACTGCAGGATCTCCACGGCGGCGGCCTGGTCGATGACCGCCCTGCTGTTCTTCACGGTGCGCCCGCTGGCGTGCAGGCCACGCTGCGCGCTCACGGTGCTCATGCGCTCGTCGATCAGTCGCACCACGGCCGTCGACCCCGCAGCGGACAGTTCCGCGGCGAGCCGGCCGGCGTAGGCAACGGCGTCGTCGGTCGAGGCCGTCGCCTCGCCAGCCAGATTCAACGGCAGACCGACGTAGACGGCCACCGCCTCGGTCTCGAGGGTGTGCGCCACGATCCGTCGTCGACACGCTCCGCTGGCCCGGTCCCGCGGGAGAGTGTCCACGGGCGTGGCGAGCATCCCGTCAGGATCCGTGACGGCCAGGCCCACCCGGGCCCGTCCGACGTCGACGCCCAGCGTCCGGCCACGCCGCGCCTGCCCCGGCCCGGGCATGTCCCCCTCCTGCGAACCATTCTCCACGGGCCTCAGGCCTCCCGCGCGGCGGCGACCACGGCGTCAAGCGCCTCCTGGACCTTCGTGACGTCCTGTCCGCCGCCCTGAGCGACATCGTCCTTACCGCCGCCACCGCCGCCAAGGACGGAGGTGGCGACTTTGACCATCGCGCCGGCCGCGAGCCCGACCTCGCGGGCCGCCTGGTTCGTGGCGGTCACGACGAGCGGGCGCCCCTTGGCCTCGGCGGTCATCGCCACGAGCACGGGGGTGCCTGCCGCGTTGCCGGCGGCCGACTCCAGACGGGCGCGCAGGTCGAGCACCAGCGAACGCAGCTGGTCTCCGGCGACCTCGCCGGCGTGGTGGGCGAGCACCTGCACGGTGTCCCCCGAGGCGAGGCTCACGTCCTGAGCGCGCTCGACGAGCTGACCTGCCTCCGCCTGCAGCTGGGCGGCCTTGAGCTGGGCGATCTGCTTTTCGGCGGCCTTGAGCTTGTCCAGGGTGGCCCCGATGCGGTCCTTGAGCTGATCGGCCGGGGCCTTGAACATCTCCGAGAGCTCGGAGACGAGCGTGCGCTCGGCGGCCAGGTGGCGGAACGCGTCCAGGCCGACCAGGGCCTCGACGCGGCGGTTGCCCGAGCCGACCGACTGCTCCCCGAGCAGCGTCAGAGAGCCGATCTGCGCCGTACGACCCACGTGGGTGCCGCCGCACAGCTCACGGGAGAAGTCGCCGTTGATCTCGACCACGCGCACCCGGTCGCCGTACTTCTCGCCGAACAGGCTCATGGCGCCCATCGCCTTGGCCTCATCGAGGCCCATCTCTCGGGTCAGCACGGTGTGGTTGTCGCGGATCGCGATGTTGGCCAGCTCCTCGATCTCTGAGCGTGCACCGGCCGAGACGGCCTCCGCCCACCGGAAGTCGAAGCGCAGGTAGCCCTCCTTGTTGAAGGAGCCGGACTGGGTCGCGTCCTTGCCGAGGATCTGGTGCAGGGCGGCGTGCACGATGTGCGTGCCGGTGTGCGCCTTCTCGCCGTCGAGGCGCCGCTGCACATCGATCTGCCCGAGTGCAGAGGCACCCGTCGCGACCTCACCGGCACGCACCTTCACCCGGTGCACCGACAGGCCCGAGACCGGGGCCTGCACATCGAGCACCTCCAGTTCGAACCCGTCGCCGGTGATGAGTCCGGTGTCGGCCGCCTGACCGCCGGCCTCCGCGTAAAACGGTGTCGCGTCGAGCACGAGATCGAGCTCCTGGCCCTCGGAGGCGGAGGCGACAGACTCGCCGCCGGACACCAGAGAGCGGATGACGGACTCGGTGGCGAACTCGGTGTAGCCGGTGAAGTGGCTCGGCCCCTGCTCACGCAGGCGCTGAAACACCTCGGTGTCCACGTGCCCGGACTTCTTGGCCTTGGCATCGGCGCGAGCGCGCTCGCGCTGCTGCGTCATCAGCGACCGGAAACCGGCCTCGTCGACATCCACGCCCGCCTCGGCGGCCATCTCGAGGGTCAGTTCGATCGGGAAGCCGTAGGTGTCGTGCAGTTCGAACGCATCGGCCCCGTCCAGACCCCCGCCCGCGGACTTCGCCGCACTCACAGCGGCGTCCAGGCGGGCAGTGCCGGCGGAAATGGTGCGCAAGAACGCCTTCTCCTCGGCGTACGCCACGCGGGAAATGCGGTCGAAGTCGTCGACGACGACGGGATACGTGCCGCCCATGACGTCGCGTGAGACCGGAAGCAGCTCCGGCATGACCGGCTCCGTGACGCCCATCAGGCGCATCGCCCGCACGACCCGCCGGATCAGCCGGCGCAGCACGTAGCCGCGACCTTCGTTGCCCGGGGTCACGCCGTCGGAGATGAGCATCAGCGAGCTGCGCACGTGGTCGGCGATCATGCGCAGGCGCACGTCATCCTGGTAATGCGGGTCCTCGGGGTCCTCCGTGGAGGCGTAGCGGACGTCGGCCAGTGCGGCGGCCTTGTCGAGCACCGGGCGGACTTGGTCGGTCTCGTACATGTTGTCCACGCCCTGCAGCAGCATCGCGAGACGCTCCAGTCCCAGGCCGGTGTCGATGTTCTTGCTCTGCAGCTCGCCGGCGACGTCGAAGTCCTCCTTCGAGCGCACCTCGGAGAGGCGGTACTGCATGAACACGAGGTTCCAGATCTCGAGGTATCGCACGTCGTCGGCCGCGGGGCCGCCGTCGGGGCCGTACTCCGGGCCGCGGTCGTAGTAGATCTCCGAGCACGGGCCGCCCGGGCCCGGCTGGCCGGTGTTCCAGTAGTTGTCCTCCTTGCCCATGCGCTGAATGCGCTCGGCGGGCAGGCCGACCTTCTGCTCCCAGATCTGCGCGGCCTCGTCGTCATCGTCGTAGACGGTCACCCACAGTCGCTGCGGATCGAGACCATAGCCGCCCTGGTCCTGCGGCGTGGTCAGCAGCTCCCAGGCGAAGGGGATGGCATCGGCCTTGAAGTAGTCGCCGAAGGAGAAGTTGCCGCACATCTGGAAGAACGTGCCGTGACGAACGGTCTTGCCGACCTCCTCGATATCCGCGGTGCGGATGCACTTCTGGACCGATGCGGCGCGGGAGTAGGGCGGGGTCTGCTCCCCGAGGAAGTAGGGAATGAACGGCACCATGCCCGCGACCGTGAACAGCAGCGACGGATCCGGCGAGACCAGCGACGATGAGGGCACCTGCGCGTGGCCTTTCTCGCCGAAGAAGTCGAGCCAGCGCTGGGCGATGTCCTGGGTCTTCATGCGGTGTGCTCCTGAGAGGTTGAGGCGGTGGTCTCGGCACGGCGGCCGGGGGCGGTCGGGGTCGGTTCGTCGATGACCTCACCGGTGAGGGGCTGGTCCGTGGCGGGACGGCTCGAGGCGGTCACGACGTTGTCCTCGGGTCGCGATCCGAGGTGGTCAGTGGGCGGCTGCGTGCGCCAGGCGGGAACCTCCTGGCGCAGCTGGCCGGCGAACCCGCGGGCTCCCTCGACGAGCGCGGTCGCTGCGGCGCTGCCGGCGTGGCGCCCCAGGTTCGCCGGGTGCAGCGTCGTCCGCAGCGTCTGCTCCGCGCGCAGCGCCGCGGCATCACGGCCCCGACCGACGGCTCGGTGGCCGAACCACCCTGCCGCGGCGCCGGCGGAGATCATCAGCGCCTGCTTGATCATCGAGGACTACACCCTTCTGCGTGCAGACCGGGGTGGCCCGCACGCTCGGCTCCGAGAGTTTCGCTCAACTCTAACCGGCCGCCGTGGCGGTGGAGGCCAGCGCCGCGCGCCCATCTGGGCCGAGGTCAGAGCCGGCCTCGGGCAGGCCGAAGGCCCGGCCCCATGCAGGGACCGGGCCTTCGGCACGCGCGGGCCCGCCTGCCGCATCGCGGCGGGCAGTCGAGCGATCAGCGCGCGTAGTACTCGACGACGAGCTGCTCTTCACAGGTCACCGGAATCTCGGAGCGCTTCGGGCGACGCGAGAGGGTGGCCTGGAGCTTCTCGATCTCCACCGTCAGGTAGCCCGGGGTGGTCGGCAGCACCTGCTGGTGCGCCCCGGCGGCGGCGAGCTGGAAGGGCTCGAACTTCTCGGAGCGCTCGTGCACATGGATCATCTGGCCCTCCTTCACACGGAACGAGGGGATGTCAACGCGCTTGCCGTCCACCATGATGTGGCGGTGCACGACCATCTGGCGGGCCTGCTGAATGGTGCGAGCGAACCCGGCGCGCAGCACGAGGGCGTCCAGGCGCATCTCGAGCAGCTCGACCAGGTTCTCACCGGCCAGGCCGTCGGTGCGCTTGGCCTCTTCGAAGTAGCGGCGCATCTGGGCCTCGCGGATGTTGTACTGCGCGCGCAGACGCTGCTTCTCCTTCAGGCGCACCGCGTAGTCAGAGTCCTGCTTGCGGCGGGCGCGGCCGTGCTGACCGGGGCCGTACGGACGGCGCTCCATGTACTTCTCGGCCTTCGGGGTCAGGGCGATGCCCAGAGCGCGGGAATGCCGCACGGTGCGGCGGGTGCGCAGGTTGCCACTCATGAGTGGTCCTCACTTTCCTTTAGACGTGTGCGGCATCGTTCGGGTTTGTCTCCGCGCCCCCGTCAAGGCCCGGTCCGGACGAGCCGGACGCCGCACCTGTTCAGGACGTGGAACCTGGCCTCCGGTGATCCTTCGGAGAGCTGAGGGGCATGCCGCTGCCCGTCATACACTGCGGCGCTGTGCGGAACCGGACACGAGCACGCCGTGTGGCGGAGTCGGGGCCAGAGGGGATCGTCGTGCGGCACAGCGCCTGCCAGACCGGTTCACTCTACCAGAGTCCGCCGTCGGACTCCCTCGCCCCGCGGTCAGCGCGCACGACTCAACCGCCGCGGACGATGCGCCGCAGTGCCGCGAGCTGATCGACCAGTCGCCCCTCGGCGCCGATGGGCTTGGGCCGGTAGTAGTCGCGACCCACGAGCGGATCCGGCGGGTACTGCTGTCGGGCGACCGCATGAGGCTCGTCGTGGCTGTACACATACCCCGAGCCGTGGCCGAGCGACGCGGCACCCGGATAGTGCGCATCGCGCAGGTGCGGCGGCACCTGGCCGGTCCCGCCGGCCTGCACGTCAGCGATCGCCTCGTTCACGGCTGCGTAGGAGGCGTTGGACTTCGGCGCCGTGGCCAGGTGGGTGACGGCCTGGCCGAGCACGATGCGCCCCTCCGGCATGCCGATCAGCTGCACCGCCTGGGCTGCGGCGACGGCGGTCTGCAGGGCGCTCGGGTCCGCCATGCCGACGTCCTCCGAGGCGGAGATGATCAGACGGCGGGCGATGAACCGCGGGTCCTCCCCCGCCTCGAGCATGCGGGCCAGGTAGTGCAAGGCGGCGTCGACGTCGGATCCGCGGATCGACTTGATGAACGCGCTGATGACGTCGTAGTGCTGATCGCCGTCCTTGTCGTAGCGCTGCACGGCGCGGTCCATCGCCTGGGCCGCATCGGCCTCGCTGATCACGACGGGCTCCTCGGGCGTGTGCCCCTCGGGCGCCTCGTGGGCAGCCCGGTCCAGCGCGACGCCGGCGGAGGCCTCGAGGGTGGTCAGGGCCCGACGCGCGTCCCCGGCCGCCATCCGGACCAGGTAGTCCCGGGCCGCATCGTCCATCACGCAGCGCCCGTCGAGTCCGCGCTCGTCGCGCACCGCCCGGTCCAGCAGCCCGGCGACGTCGTCGTCGGTGAGGGGGCGCAGCGTCAGCAGCAGTGACCGGGAGAGCAGCGGAGCGATCACCGAGAAACTGGGGTTCTCCGTCGTCGCGGCCACGAGCACGACCCAGCGGTTCTCAACGCCGGGAAGCAGGGAGTCCTGCTGCGCCTTGGAGAAACGGTGGATCTCATCGAGGAACAGGACGGTCGTGCGGCCGTACAGGTCACGCTGGTCCCGTGCGGTGTGCATCACCTCGCGCACGTCCTTGACCCCGGAGGTCAGGGCGGAGAGCTCGACGAACCGACGACCCTCACCCCGCGCGATCACATGGGCGATCGTCGTCTTGCCGATCCCCGGCGGGCCGTAGAGCATGATCGAGCTGGGGCCGGCCGCCCCGGAATACCCCTCACCGGACGAGGCGGCCAGCCGCCGCAGCGGCGATCCGGGCTGCAGCAAGTGCTCCTGGCCGAGGATCTCGTCGACCGTGCGTGGCCGCATGCGCACCGCCAACGGCGGTCGCGAGTCGCTCTGGCCCGCGTGAGCACCGCCGTCCGCGTGCTGCGGCTCGGTGCCGGCCGTCTGCGCCGTGCTGAAGAGATCGTCCATCCGAGCCAGCCTATCGAGGCGAGCCGGTTCCCCTCATGTGCACGAGCGCGTCACCGCTCGTTCATGTGCCCGCGCTGTGCTGGGCCGGTCCACCCGCACCTGCTCACACAAGGAGTCCCATGCCCCGTTCGTCGCGTTTCGCAGCCGCTCGCGCCCTGGCTCTCTCTGCGGCCGTGCTGGTCCCTCTGTGCCAGCCGCCGGCAGCTGTGGCCGAGTTGCCCGGTTCGTCGCCGTCCGCCGGCCTCGAGCTGACCCCGCTGGGCACTCACGAAACCGGCGTGTTCGACGAGTCCGCAGCGGAGATCCCCGCCTACGACCCGGACTCCGGGCGGCTGTTCGTCGTGAACGCCCACGCCGGCCGGCTCGACGTGCTGCGCATCGCAGACAACGGCGCGCCACGGGCGGAGACGACGCTCGCGGCGACCGACCTGCCCGCCGAGGACGGATCGACGACCGACGCCGGCGCCACCGTGAACTCAGCGGTCGTCTCCGGTGGCGTTCTGGCCGTGGCCGTGGAGCCGGCGGACAAGACCGAGCGGGGATGGGTCATGTTCTTCGACGCCGCCACGCTGCGCCACCTCGGTGGCGTGCGGGTCGGCACGCTGCCGGATTCACTGGCCTTCACGCCGAATGGCTCCCACGTGATCGTGGCCAACGAGGGCGAACCGGCCGAGGACTACACGGTCGATCCGGAGGGCACCGTCTCGGTGATCGACGTGCCCCGCTCGATCCAGCAGTTCGACCGGCTGGACCAGAGCGCCGTGCGCACCGTCGACTTCCGCGCCTATGACGAGGGGACGCCCCTGCCCGAGGGTGTGCGTGTGTTCGGCCCGGACGTTCCGGTGCCGGACGGCCACGAGGAGGCTGGCCGCGTCGCGCGCAACCTCGAGCCGGAGTTCGTGTCCGTCGACCCGACCGGCCGCACCGCGTACGTCTCGCTCCAGGAGGCCGACGCGATCGCCGCGGTCGACGTGCGCGCGGCTGAGCTGACGGACCTGTGGCCCCTCGAGGACACGGACTGGTCCGTCGACGGCCGGCTGGACCCCTCGAACAAGGACGGCAGCATCCACCGGGCGCACCACCCGGTCTCCGGCGTCCCGATGCCCGACGGCATCGACGTGTACCGGCACCGCGGCCAGGACGTGATCGTCACCGCCAACGAGGGCGACGGGCGTGAGTGGGGCGAATTCACCGACGCCGAGCGGGTGAAGGAGCTGCAGCTGTGCCAGGACGCGTTCGACGATGTCGAGGCACTGCAGCAGAACGCGGCGCTGGGCCGGCTGCACGTGCTCACGGACCTCGGCGTCCGCGCGGGAGAGAACTGCCACGAGTCCCTGTACGCCCTGGGCGGTCGCTCCTTCTCGATCTACACCGCCGAGGGCGAACGCCTGTTCGACTCGGCCGGCATGATCGAAGCGCAGATCGAGCGGCTCATCGAGGCCGGCGAGCTGCCCGAGCACGCGTTCAACGCCAACAACGACGAGACCCCCTCCGGCGACAGCCGCTCCGATGACAAGGGCCCCGAGCCGGAGGACGTCGTGATCGGTGAGGTCACCGGCCGCACCTACGCGTTCGTCGGGCTCGAGCGGGTCGGCGGCGTCATGGTTTTCGACATCACCGATCCGCGCAACGCCTCCTACGTGGACTACGTCAACGGTCGCGACTGGGACGCCGCGGGCGAGGACGGTGACGCCGGCCTGGGCGATATGGGGACCGAGGGCCTGCAGTTCGTCTCCGGCTCCGACTCCCCCACGGGTCAGCCGCTGCTGATCGTCGCCAACGAGGTCTCCGGCTCCACCACGGTGTACGGCGTGGGCACACCCGACCGGCGGTGACCGGCTGCCGACGTCACCCGGACCAGCGGGCCGTCGGGCTCGGTGCACAATGGCCCCATGAGAGCCGTTGTGCAGCGCGTGCGTTCCGCCTCCGTGATCGTGATTGACGGCCAGACCCGTCAGCGGGTCGGCCAGATCGACGAGCCCGGGCTGATGATCCTGCTCGGCGTCGGCGTCGAGGATGCTGAGCCGCAGGCCGACTCCCTCGCCGCGAAGATCGCCCATCTGCGCATACTCGACGGTGAGCGGTCCCTGGTGCAGGCCGCCGCGCCCGCCCTGGTCGTCAGCCAGTTCACCCTCTACGGGGACGTGCGCAAGGGGCGCCGCCCGTCCTGGACCAGCTCGGCCAGGCCCGAGCAGGCCGAGCCGCTGTACGAGCGCTTCGTGCACGGGCTCCAGGCAGAGGGCGTGCCCGTGGAGCGGGGCTGTTTCGGCGCGCAGATGGACGTGCAGCTGGTCAACGACGGACCGTTCACGCTGATCGTCGACACTGACGACCTGGCCGGCCCGCGCCGGGCCTGAACCGAGCGGCCGTCACGGACACAACGAGGCCCGCCCTCCCGAGCGTTCGGGAGGGCGGGCCGAGTCATCACAAGGCCGCTCGACCCGCCTGGCGGACCGGGTCAGGCCTGCGGTGCGTCGGCCGAAACGCTGGCCTCGCCCTTCTTGGGCTCGGGTGCGGCGTCCACACCGGCCTCCTTGCGCTGCTGGGCGGTGATCGGGGCGGGCGCCGCCGTGAGCGGGTCGTAGCCGCCGCCGGTCTTCGGGAAGGCGATGACCTCGCGGATCGACTCGGTGCCGGCCAGAAGCGCCACGACGCGGTCCCAGCCGAACGCGATGCCGCCGTGCGGCGGGGCGCCGTACTTGAAGCCCTCGAGCAGGAAGCCGAACTTCTCCTGGGCGTCCTGCTCGGGCAGGCCCATCACCTCGAACACACGCTTCTGCACGTCCTGATCGTGGATGCGGATCGAGCCGCCGCCGATCTCGTTGCCGTTGCAGACGATGTCGTACGCGTAGGCCAGCGCCTCGCCGGGGTTCTGGTCGAAGGTGTCCATGAACTCGGGCTTGGGCGAGGTGAACGCATGGTGCACCGCCGTCCAGGCCCCGGAGCCCACGGCGACGTCACCCGAGGCCTCCGCATCGGCCGCCGGCTCGAACATGGGGGCGTCCACGATCCACACGAACGCCCAGTCCGCGTCCTTCGCGGCGACGCCCTCGCCGGCGTCGGTGAACAGCTCGCAGCGGCGGCCGATCTCGACGCGCGCGGCGCCCAGCAGCGCACGGGACAGGCCGGGCTCGCCGGCGGCGAAAAAGATGCAGTCACCCGGCTTCGCGCCGGTGGCCTCGGCCAGGCCGGCCTTCTCCGCCTCGGTGATGTTCTTGGCCACCGGCCCGGTGAGCTCGCCGTCCTCCTGGACCAGCACATAGGCCAGGCCCTTCGCGCCGCGCTGCTTAGCCCACTCCTGCCACGCGTCGAGGGCGCGGCGGGCCTGCGAGGCGCCGCCGGGCATGACGACGGCGCCCACATAGGGGGCCTGGAACACGCGGAACGGGGTGTCCGTGAAGTACTCGGTCAGCTCCGTCAGCTCGAGGCCGAAGCGCAGATCCGGCTTGTCCGAGCCGTACTTGGTCATGGCCTCGTGGTAGGTCATGCGGCGGATCGGGGTGGGCACCTCGACGCCCACGAGCGCCCACAGGTCCTTCACGATCTGCTCGCCGAGGGCGATCACGTCGTCCTGTTCGACGAACGAGGCCTCAATGTCCAGCTGCGTGAACTCCGGCTGGCGGTCCGCGCGGAAGTCCTCGTCGCGGTAGCAGCGGGCGATCTGGTAGTACTTCTCGACCCCGCCGACCTGCAGCAGCTGCTTGAACAGCTGCGGTGACTGCGGCAGCGCGTACCAGGAGCCCGGCGCCAGGCGGGCGGGCACGAGGAAGTCGCGGGCTCCCTCCGGGGTCGAGCGGGTCAGGGTCGGGGTCTCGACCTCGGTGAATCCCTGGGCGTGCAGCAGCTCGCGGGCCGTGCGGTTGGCTTCGGAGCGCAGGCGCATGATGCGCGCCGGGTCCGGTCGGCGCAGATCCAGGTAGCGGTGGCGCAGGCGCGCCTCCTCGCCGACCTCGACGTGCTCGTCGATCTGGAACGGCAGCGGCGCTGCCTGGTTCAGGACGGTGACCGTGTCGGCGATCAGCTCGATCTCGCCCGAGGGCAGATTCGGGTTCTCATTGCCCTCCGGGCGGCGCTCGACCGTGCCGGTGACCTGCAGGACCCACTCGTTGCGCAGCGGGTCGAAGTCGGCCTCGTCCCGGACGACGACCTGGGCGAAGCCCGAGGCGTCGCGCAGGTCGACGAACGCCACGCCGCCGTGGTCGCGTCGACGGGCCACCCATCCGGTCACGGTGACGGTCTGGCCGGTGAGCGAGGCGTTCAGCTCGCTGAGGGTGTGGGTGCGCAGCACGGGGGACTTCCTCCATCGTCGGGCAACTCTCCGGGCACGCCGGAGCTCGCGTACGTGTTCATTCTGCCGTCGCCGCGGTGTGGTACCCAGGAACGGGCATCAGCCCGTCCGGCCCACGCGAGACCGGCCTGTCCCCGAGTCTATCGGCCCGGTGGGCCGACAGCCCGGTCGTCGTCGCGATCGGCCTCGGCGCCGTCCTGCGCTCGCCGGTGGCGAGCCCGAGGACCGGACGTGCCGCCCTACCCCGCGACCGAAGGACACCCGCCAGCGATGACCTCCTCCCCCGCAGCCGCGCCCCGCCACCCCGCTCGCCTTCGTCTGCCCGGCGCCGTGGCCATCGGCCTCGGCTCGATGATCGGCGCGGGCGCGTTCACAGCCCTGGGGATCGCCGCGTCCGTCACCGGAGGCAGCGCACCGCTGCTGTTCACGGCGCTGGCCCTGGCGGTGCTCACGGCCGCCTGCAACGCCCTGTCTACGGCCCAGCTGGCCACCGTGCACCCGGACTCTGGCGGCACCTACGTCTACGGCCGACGCCAGCTGAGCGCCTGGGCGGGCTTCCTGGCCGGCTGGGGGTTCGTGACGGGCAAGACCGCCTCGGTCGCCGCGATGGCGATGACCGTCGGGCTCTATGTGTTCCCGGACAACCCGGGCCCAGCACGCGCGGCGGCCGTCGGCGCGGTGCTCGTGCTCACCGCGGTGGCACTGGCCGGGGCGACCCGGACGGCACAGGTCACGGTCGCGCTGCTCGTGCCGGTGGTCGCGGTGCTCGGCCTGACCATCGCCTCCGGCCTCATCGGCTCGCCGGTGACCGGCAGCGCGGACGAGGCGACCGGCTTGGCAGAGGCGTCGCCGGCCTCGGTGCTGACCGCTGCGGGGCTGCTGTTCTTCGCGTTCGCCGGCTACGCGCGGGTGGCGACGATGGGCGAGGAGGTCGAGCGGCCTCGGCGCACCGTGCCGCGCGCCGTGCTGATCGCGTTGACCGTCGTCGTGCTGCTGTACGTGCTTCTGGCGGCCGCCCTGCTGCGCATCCTCGGCCCCGCGGGCCTGGCCGTCTCCCCCGCCCCGGTGCGCGCCGCGCTCGAGGCCTCCCTCGGCGCCGGCTGGGGGCTGGCCGCGCTCGTCGCCGCTGCGCTGGCCTGCGCGGGCGCGATGCTGAACCTGCTCGCGGGCATCTCGCGCACCGCGATGGCCATGGCCCGCCAGGCGGACCTGCCCCGTCCGTTAACCCGCACCTCGGACCGGACCGGTGTGCCGTGGGTCGGTCAGGTCGCCGTCGCCGTCGCGGTGTGTCTGCTGGTGCTGACCACGGACGTGCTCACCGTCGTCGGCTTCAGCTCGTTCGGCGTGCTCGTGTACTACGCCGTCGCGAACCTCGCGGCCCTCACGCTCGGCCCTGTCCCCGGTTCCGGCCGCGAGCACGCACGACGGCCGCTGCGGGTGCTCCGAGCAGTGAACGTGCTGGGCGTCGTCCTGTGCGCCGCGCTCGCATTCATGCTCCCGCCGCTGTCCGTGCTGGCGATGCTCGGCCTGTTCCTCGTCGGCGTCGGCGGGCGCGCCTACGTGCTCGCGGGGCGAAGCCACTGACGCGGCCCCTCAGTCTGCCGTCCTCACTCCCGGTCGGCGGGCGCCACCTGCGGCAGCAGATCGGCCGCGTCCGGGGTCCACGTGCGCGGGTCCGCATCCACCTGCTCGCCCGAGCGGATGTCCTTGACCTGGTGCGCACGCCCGGCCTCGGCACCTCCCGTGCCCATGAACCACACGTACGGGATGCCGCGACGGTCCGCGTACTTGATCTGCTTGCCGAACTTCTCGGCGCTCACCGCGACCTCGGCGGGGATGCCGCGCTCGCGCAGGGCCGCGGCGACGTCCTGCGCGTCGGCCCAGTCCTCGTCGGCCGTCAGCGCGACGTACACGGCGGTGGGCACCGCGCGGGAGGCGACGGCCATCTGTTGGGACAGCATGCGCATCACCAGACGGGTGACGCCGATCGACAAGCCCACGCCCGGGAACACGCGGTTGCCCTTCGAGGCGAGCGCATCGTACCGCCCGCCCGAACAGATCGAGCCGAGCTGCTCGTGGCCGACGAGCACGGTCTCATAGACGGTGCCGGTGTAGTAGTCCAGGCCGCGCGCGATCGACAGGTCCGCCACCGCGCGTCCGGGCGCACGCCGGTGCAGGGTCGACACGACGTCCTCCAGCTCGGACAGCCCCTGCTCCAGCAGCTCGTGTTCGACTCCGAGCGCACGCACCTGATCGACGAACGAGGCGTCCTCGGTGCGGATCTCCGCCAGGGCCAAGGCCAGCCGTGCCTGTTCTTCGGTGGCTCCAAGCTCCTCGCGCAGCAGTCGGGCCACCTCCTCAGGGCCGATCTTCTCGAGCTTGTCGATGCTGCGCAGCACGCCGGCGGTGTCCTCGAGCCCGATGCCCCGATAGAAGCCCTCAGCAAGCTTGCGGTTGTTCACGCGAATCAGGAACTGACCGATCGGCAGGGCTGCGAGCGCCTCGGCCATCACGAGGGCGACGTCCGCGTCGTAGCGCGGTGAGAGCGTGCCGTCGCCGACGACGTCGATGTCCGCCTGCGTGAACTCGCGGGCGCGGCCCTCCTGAGGCCGCTCGCCGCGCCAGACTTTCTGAATCTGGTGGCGGCGGAACGGGAACGCGAGGTGACCGGCGTTCTCGACGACGTACCGGGCAAACGGCACGGTCAGGTCGAAGTGCAGGGCCAGGCGCTTCGGGTCGTCCGGCTGCGACGGCGCGCCCTGCTGGTCCTCCGCCAGACGGGAGACCGCGTAGACCTCCTTGTCGATCTCCCCCTTACGCAGCAGCTGACCCAGGGTCTCAACGGCGCGCGTCTCGATGCCGGCAAAGCCGTGCAGTTCGAAGGTCCGTCGCAGGGTGTCCAGCACGTGCTGCTCCACCACGCGTTCAGCGGGCAGCCACTCGGGGAAGCCGGACAGGGAGGCCTTGCGGGGCATGGTGTTCCTTTGCGTAGCGGCGGACGGGGGCGCGATCGCCACCATTCTAGGCGCGCCACGGTGCACACGCGCGTGTGCCCAGGGCTGAAACGCGTCCCCGCCACCCGGGTAGGCCGGTGCAGGCGGCTAGGGTGGTGCGCGTTCGTGTCCATCCCGAACCGCGGCGCACGGCTCGCGCCGCGGAGACGCTCAGGGAGAGTTCCAGCGGTGAGTACTGACCAGCACCAGACCGACGACCAGCAGACGGCCGGCGCGGAGGCCGCCGGCTCTTCGGTGCCGACCCCCGGCCAGGTGGCTCCCGGCCCGGCCGTCCCGACACGGTCGGTGCCGAGCGCGCTCGCGTCCACAGCGCCCTCCGCCCCGGTGCCCCCGTCGAGCGTCGAGCCCACGGACGTGGCCGAGGCCGCCCGATTCGCCCGCGTGAGCGAGGACGGTCACGTCACGCTGCTGGACGGCGACGAGGAGCACCTCGTCGGTCAGGTCCCCGACGCCCCGAGTGAGGAGGCGCTGGCCTACTTCGTGCGCAAGTACGACGACGTGCGGGCCCAGATGGCCCTGTTCGAGCAGCGCATCGCCGCCGGCGCCCCGAGCCAGGAGCTCACCAAGACCCTGGCCCAGCTGACCGAGACGGTCGCGGCCCGGCAGATGGTCGGCGACATGGCCGCTCTGCGCGCCCGCCTGGCCGCCGCGGAGACGCTGCTCGGCGATTATCGGACCGCCGAGGCCGAGGCCCGTCAGGCCGCGCAGGCCGAGCAGCTCGCCGCGCGCGAGGCGATCGTCGCCGAAGCCGAGACGTACGCGTCGACCCCGGCCGAACGCATGCCGTGGAAGGAAGCCTCCCGTCGCATGACGGAACTGTTCGAGCACTGGAAGGCCGCGCAGAAGTCCGGCCCACGTCTGGCGAAATCGACCGAGGACGCCCTGTGGAAGCGTTTCCGCACCGCGCGCACCACGTTCGACAAGACCCGTCGTGCACACTTCTCCAAGCTCGACGCCCGCAGCGCCGAGGCCAAGCAGGTCAAGGAGCGGTTGATCGCCCGTGCCGAAGAGCTGCAGAACTCGACGGACTGGGGTGTGACCGCCGGCAAGTACCGCGACCTGATGGCCGAGTGGAAGGCCGCTCCGCGGGCCTCCCGCAAGGAGGACGACGCGCTGTGGGCCCGGTTCCGTGCCGCACAGGACGTGTTCTTCTCCGCCCGCAAGCAGGCCAACGCGCAGATCGACCGGGAGTTCGCCGCCAATCTCAAGGTCAAGGAGCAGATCCTGGCCGACGGGCAGAAGCTGTTGCCGTTCACCGATGTGACGGCCGGTCGTCGCGCCCTCAACGAGCTGCGTGGCCGCTGGGCGGAGGCCGGCAAGGTGCCCCGCGGTGACATCCGCCGCATGGAAGACAGGTTCCGGCGTCTCGAGGACGCGCTCAAGGAGGCGGAGCAGGAGCACTGGCGCCGCACCGACCCGGAGACGAAGGCACGCACGAACTCGGCCCTGACGCAGCTCGAAGAGACGATCGCCGGTCTGGAGGCCGATCTGGAGGCGGCGCGCGCGAAGGGGGACGAGAAGAAGATCGCCGCCGCGCAGGAGGCCCTGGAGGCCCGGCTGCAGTGGAAGAAGACCCTCGAGGCCTCCGCCTCCGAGTTGCGCTGAGGCGCTCTGCGGGTTCTCCACAGCCCGGCCCCGTCCGTCGACGGGGTCGGGCACACTTTTCTGTCATGGAGGGAGAACCGCTGTGGTGCGCCGGCGCCGAGCACACGCGCGCGGAGCTCGACTGCCTCGTGCGAGTCGGGGCGCTCGAGCACCTGCTGTTGGATCTGTACTGCCCGCGCGGCACGGCCGACGCTCGGGTGCGTGCGGCGGCCCTGCGCGCGATCGTGCTGCCGCGCGTGGCAGACGGCTCCACCGTCATCGGTCCGACCGCCGCGTGGGTGCATCTGGGCGGATCGGCACCCGAGCGGCTGCACGTCGCGGTCGCGTTCTTCCACCGCTGCCCTCCCACCGACGGCCGGGTGCGGTGGCGCTTCACCCAGACGGACGTGGCGGCCGGCCCGAGTTCGGCCGCGCCGGCTGAAACCGACGTGCAGATCGTGGACGGCTTGCGCGTGACCTCGTGGGAACGCACCGTCGTGGATCTGCTGCTCTCCGGAGAGCCGACCGACGTGCGTGCCGCGGCCCGCCTGTTGCGCTGGGTCGAGCCCGATGCGGTGCGGGAACGCCTCGGCGCCGTCGCTGGCAGGCGACGCACCGGCAGCGTGGCGGCGCGGGCGCGGCTCGAGCGCCTGGCCCACACCCTGTCGACGGCCTGAGACCCCGCGCCACGCCGGATCAGGTGCGGTGCACGTCGAACACGCCGTCGATCCGGCGCACCGCGTTGATGACGTGGCTCAGGTACATCGGGTCCCCCATCTCGAACACGAAGCGGCTCATCGCCACCCGGTCCCGCGTCGTGTTCACCGACGCCGAGAGGATGTTGACGTGGTTCTCGGCCAGCACGCGCGTGACGTCGGAGAGCAACGACTTGCGATCGAGCGCCTCCACCTGGATCTCCACCAGGTACACGGCGTTGCGCGAGGGCGCCCAGGAGACGTCGACACGGCGCTCCGGCTCGTTCTGCAGCATCGTGGCCACGTTCTGGCAGTCCGCCCGGTGGACGGAGACGCCGGATCCGCGGGTGACGAACCCGCAGATCTCATCCGGCGGCACCGGGTTGCAGCAGCGGGCGAGTTTGGACACCGTGTCCCCGTCCCCGCCGACGAGCACGCCGGTCGTATTGCCCGCCGGGGCCGCAGCCCGCTTGATCGGCCGGGGTGAGAGCTCTGTCAGGTCGATCGCCCCGACGGTCAGTTCTTCGTCGGGGTCCTCGTCCGGCTCCGGCTCAGCGGGCGCGCGCAGCGCCAGCACCGCGTCCGCGACCGCCTGCCCGGCCACCTGGTTCTCCGCGACGGCCGTGAGCAGGGCGTCGGCGTCGCTCACGTTGAACTCGTGCGCCACGTGCTCCAGGTCGTCGCCGGCGAGGATCTGCTGCGCGGGCAACTGGGCTCGGCGGAACTGCTTGGTCAGCAGCTCCCGCCCGCGCTCGAGTTGTTCGTCGCGCCGCTGGCTGGCGAAGTGGTGGCGGATCTTCGACCGCGCCCGCGGACTGACGACGAAGCCGAGCCAGTCGCGGCTCGGGCCGGCGTCCTCCGCCTTGGATGTGAACACCTCGACGGTGTCGCCGTGGCTCAGCGGCGAGGACAACGGGACGAGCTTGCCGTTCACACGCGCGCCGATCGTGTGATGCCCCACGTCGGTGTGGATCGCGTAGGCGAAGTCCACGGGCGTGGCTCCGGAAGGCAGCGCCCGGATCTCACCGCGCGGGGTGAACACGTACACCTCGTCCGCGTCGATCTCCGTGCGCAGCGAGGACAGGAACTCCTCCGGGTCCCGGGTGTCCTTCTGCCAGTCGACGACCGAGCGCAGCCACGCCGGTGTCGGCTGGGCGGCCGACCTGCCCGCGCGGGCGGCCTGCCGACCCGCCTCCTTGTATTTCCAGTGAGCGGCGACCCCGTACTCGGCCTGCCGGTGCATCTGGTGGGTTCGGATCTGGATCTCGACGGCTTTGCCGCTCGGGCCGATGACGGTCGTGTGCAGCGAGCGGTACAGGTTCAGCTTCGGCATCGCGATGTAGTCCTTGAACCGGCCCGGCACCGGACTGAACCGCGCGTGCAGCACCCCGAGGACTCCGTAGCAGTCGCGCACCGAGTCCACGAGCACACGCACGCCGGTCAGGTCGTGGATCTCGTCGAAGTCCTTCCCGCGCACGATCATCTTCTGGTAGATCGAGTAGTAGTGCTTGGGGCGGCCGGTCACGGTCGCGCGGATCCGTGCCTCCCGCAGCTGTTCGGCGATCACGCCGCGCAGCTGTTCCAGGTGCCGTTCACGCTCCGGATTGCGCTCGCCCACGAGGCGGACGATCTCGGCGTAGACCTTCGGCTTGAGCGCGGCGAACGCCAGGTCCTCGAGTTCCCACTTGACGGTGTTCATGCCGAGGCGGTGGGCCAGCGGCGCGTAGATGTCGAGGGTCTCCTGGGCCTTCTTGGCGCTCTTCTCCGGCGGCACATAGCGCCATGTGCGGGCGTTGTGCAGCCTGTCGGCGAGCTTGATCAGCAGCACGTTCACGTCCTGCGCCATCGCCAGCACCATCTTCCGGACGGTCTCGGCCTGAGCCGCGGCGCCGTAGGTGACCTTGTCCAGCTTCGTGACCCCGTCGACGAGGACCGCCACCTCGTCCCCGAAGTCCTCGCGCAGCTTCTCCAGGGCGTAGTCGGTGTCCTCGACGGTGTCGTGCAGCAGCGCGGCGACGATCACAGCACCGGTCAGCCCCAGCTCGGCGAGGATGGTCGCCACCGCCACCGGATGAGTGATGTACGGGTCACCCGAGCGGCGCATCTGCCCGCGGTGGGCCCGCTCGGCCACCTCGAACGCCCGCAGGATCTCACCGGTCTCGGCGCGCGGAGACCGGCTGCGCAGCGTGCGCATCAGCGGCTCGAGGATGGGCGTGTAGGGCCCGTTTCCTCTACCGCTCAGACGCGAGACTCCGCGACCGCGCGGGCGCGGCACGCCCGCGGACCGCGGCTGCCGCGGGACATCGGCCCGGGGATGGTCGCTCACTGAGAGGACCGCCCCGGCTGAGCGGCGTCGGCGGGTGCCGCAGCGTCGCCGTCGACGGCGGTCGGGGCGTCGGCACCACGACCGGTTGCCGACGCTCGACCCGCGCCCTGTAGCACCGCGTACAGCGGCGCCTGGATGAACAGGGTGGCGAGCGTGCCCACGATGATGCCCACGAAGATCGCCAGCGCGATGTCCCGCAGCGTGCCCGCGCCCAGCAGGCCGGCGCCGATGAACAGGATCGATCCGACCGGGAGGATGCCGACCACCGAAGTGGTGATGGACCGCACCAGCGTCTGGTTGACCGCGAGGTTCACGTTCTGCCCGAAGTCTCGGCGTTCGTCGCCGTGCTCGGTCTTGGTGTTCTCACGGACCTTGTCGAACACCACGACCGTGTCGTACAGGGCGTACGAGAGGATCGTCAGGAAGCCGATCACCGCGGAGGGGGTGATCTCGAAACCGGTCGCCCCGTAGATCCCGGCCGTGAGGGCGACGACGTACAACATGCCGACGACGGCCGCCAGCGACATCTTCCACGTGCGGAAGTACAGCGCCATGAACAGGGTCACCAGCGCCACGAAGACCACCAGACCGATCAGCGCCTGCGTCGACACCGCCTCGCCCCAGGTCGGCCCGACGAAGGTCGAGGTCACCTTGTCCTGGCCCACGTGGTAGGCCCGCTGCAGGTTGTCGGCGACCTGCAGGGTCTGCTCATCGTCCATGCGCTCGGTCTGCACGCGCATGGTGCCCGGTGCGATGTTCGTGACGGTGGCCTGCGCCTCGGGCATCACATCGGCGACGGCCTGTTCGCCCGCGGCCACGTCGGTGTTCTGCGTGTCCGAGACGGTGAACTCGGAGCCGCCGCGGAACTCGATGCCGAGGTTGAACCCGCCGCGCAGGGCGGTCAGCCCGCCGGCGAGCAGCAGCAGCGCGGCGGCGACGGCGAACCACGTGCGCCACTTCGGGACGAAGGGGTAGGACTTCGCGCCGGTGTACAGGGCATTGCCCCACTGTGCGAAGCGTCTCACTGTTCCTCCTGCTGGTCGTCCGCCGCCCGCTGCGCCGCGCGGCGCCGCTCAGCGATGGTCATGGTCTGCTCCCGGCGGCGCCCTCGACGACGCCGAGACGCCGTGGTCGACGTCCCGGAGCCGGTGGCAGCGAGTCCGGCGGGGCCGACCCGGACCGGGGAGTCCTCGTCTGCCTCGGCGGACGCGGCAGCGGCGCCGGCCGCCTCGTGGTCGGAGAGCGTGCTGAAGTCCCGGAACCGTCCGGCGCCCTTGTACAGCGGCTCGCGGCCCAGCAGCGTCGGGTCGAGCCCGGACCAGCGGTGTCCGCCGCCGATCGTGCGCGTCTGCGCCAGCAGGATCATCATCGGGTGGGTGAACCAGAACACGACGATCAGGTCCGCGATCGCGGTGAGGCCGAGGGTGAAGGCGAAGCCGCGCACATTGCCGACCGCCACGAAGTAGAGGACCAGCGCGGCCAGCAGATTCACGGCCTTCGAGGCCCAGATGGTGCGACGGGCCCGCTTCCACCCCTCGTGGACGGCGGACTCGATGCCGTGGCCGGCGCGCAGCTCGTCCTTGATGCGCTCGAAGTAGACGATGAACGAGTCCGCGGTCAGGCCGATCGCGACGATCAGGCCCGCAATGCCGGCCAGCGAGAGTCGATAGTTGTCGGTCCAGCCGAGCAAGGCGATGGCCAAGTAGGTCAACACGCCCATCACGAGGATGGACCCGAAGGTGAGCAGGCCCAGCAGGCGGTACTGGAAGAACTGGAACACCGCGACGAGAGCGAGGCCGATCAGGCCGGCGATCAGCCCCCAGAACAGCTGGTCCTGGCCGAGCGTCGCGGAGATCTGCTGCTCGGACTCCATCGTGAAGCTGATGGGCAGGGCGCCGTAGCCCAGCTGCTCGGCCAGCTCGGCGGTGCCCTTCTCATCGAGGGTGGGCCCGGAGATCTGCGCCTGGCCGTTCGTGATGACCGCGTTGGACTGCGGCGCGGAGACGACCTCGTCGTCGAGCACGATCGCGAACTGTTTGCGCGGATCTGCGTCGGGCATCGGGGTCAGGCGACGGGTCACCTCGGCGAAAGCCTTTGATCCGGCCTCGTTGAAGGAGATGTTCACGACCCACTGGCTCGTGCTCACGCCCGAGGAGGTCTGGGACATGCCATTGGAGGCGTCCTTGATGTCCGTGCCCGGGATCAGCACCGGCCCGACGATGTACTTCTTGCCCGGCACCTGCTGGCCGTCGGCGGACTCGGCCGGGGGCTGGCAGACCACGGCGGCCTTGTCCTCGGGCAACGGATCGGCGCCCGGGTCGCGGGGCTGACGGCAGTCGGTCTTCTGGAACCGGTCCATCAGCTCGGGCGTCAACCAGTTCGGATCGTAGGCGTCGGCGGGCTTGCCGTCCGGCGTCGGGAAATCCTTCTTCGGCACCCGCTGGTCTTTGGGCACCGGCGCCGCGTCGCCGGCCTGCAGCACGGGTCGAAACTGCATGTCCGCTGAGGCGAGGATCAGTCGGCGGGTCTGCGCGTCGGGCGTTCCGGGCAGGGAGACGACCACATTGTCAGCGCCCTGCGTGGCGACCTCCGCCTCCGAGACGCCCGAGCCGTCGACCCGCGCACGGATGATCTCGACGGCCTGCTGGAGCTGCTCGGGCGTGACCTGCTCTCCGGAGGAGGTCTGCGGGGCGAGCACCATCTGCGTGCCGCCTTCCAGGTCGAGGGCGAGGCGTGGGGCCCACGAGGCCTGGTTTGTGCTCACCCCCACTCCGAGGGCGATCGTGAGGGCGGCGACGAGAGCGCCGAGCCACGCGAGCGTGGCTCGCGCGGCGGAGGTGGGGGTCTTGGCTGCCATGGGCGTCTTCCGGCTCGTCAGGCTTCTGGGGCTGGTCAGGCTTCTGGGGCTGGTCAGGCTTCTGGGGCTGGTCGGGGCCGATGTGCGCGCCGGCCCGGCACGGGAGGGTCAGCGGCGGGGCCGCTCGTCGCGATGCTCGGACCCCTCGGTGTCGCCGACGTCGGGGCGCGGCGTCGCGTCGGCGTCGCGTTCGAGAGCAGGCCCGGCCTGGCCTGACTCATCCTCGACGATGCGGGAGATCGTCTGCAGATGCACATCGGCGAAGGTGGCCGGGGACAGCTCGAGGGTGACGCGCTGGCTCTGCTCGTCGATGGAGCGCACGTGACCGAAGATGCCGGCACCGGTCATGACTTCGTCGCCCGGGGCCAGACGCGCGCGCATCGCCGCCTGTTCCTGCTGCGCCTTGCGTCCACGGGTGACGGTGAACAGGAACATCAGGGCCATGGCGGCCAGCAGGACGATCAGGAACCAGTCCACTCCACCCCCCTGGGCCTGAGCGGCGAACGGGGACGCGGCGGGAAGGTGATGCACGGGGCACTCCAATGCTGTGGCGAGACGGCGGCCGGACAGAACAATGGCCACCAGTCTAGGCGGTATGCCGCTCAGACGTCGGGCGGCGTCAGCCCCAGGTGCTCCCAGGCCGCGGCCGTCGCGACGCGGCCGCGCGGCGTGCGGCCGATCATGCCCTCGCGCAACAGGAACGGCTCGGCGACCGTCTCGATGGTCTCGGTCTCCTCCCCGACGGCGGCCGCGAGCGTCGACAGGCCCACCGGCCCGCCCCCGAAGGTGCGGCACAGCGCCTCCAGCACGGCGCGATCGAGCCGGTCGAAGCCGCGCTCGTCCACGTCGTACATGCTTAGCGCGTCATCGGCGGCCCGGGCGTCGACCCGGTCGATCCCCTTGACCAGCGCCCAGTCGCGCACGCGGCGCAGCAGCCGGTTGGCGATGCGCGGCGTACCGCGCGAACGGGACGCGATCTGGGCGTAGCCGGCCCCGGAGAGCTCCACGTCGAGCAGCGCCGAGGAACGGCGCAGCACGAGCTCGAGCTCCTGCGGAGCGTAGAAGTCGAGGTGGCCGGTGAAGCCGAACCGGTCCCGCAGCGGCCCGGGCAGCAGTCCCGCCCGGGTCGTCGCGCCCACGAGCGTGAACGGCGGCAGCTCGAGCGGGATGGACGTCGCCCCGGCACCCTTTCCGACCACCACGTCGACCCGGAAGTCCTCCATGGCCATGTAGAGCATCTCCTCGGCGGGTCGGGACATCCGATGGATCTCGTCGAGGAAGAGCACTTCGCCCTCGGTGAGCGAGGAGAGGATCGCGGCGAGGTCACCGGCATGCTGGATCGCCGGGCCGGAGGAGACCCGCAGCGGGGCGCCCATCTCAGCGGCCACGATCATGGCCAAGGTCGTCTTGCCGAGCCCGGGCGGGCCCGAGAGCAGGACATGGTCGGCCGCGCGCTCACGCAGGCGGGCCGAGGAGAGCATCAGCTCGAGCTGGCCGCGGACGCGCTGCTGCCCGACGAATTCGTCGAGGTGCCGTGGCCGCAGTGCGGCTTCGAGCCGACGCTCGTGCTCGTCGGCGTCGGGGGCGACGGGGCGATCGAGGCCGCCGGTCGGGTCGCGAGGCTCGTGTGCCATCGAGGTCGTCTCCTCACCGTCCGGAGCGGGCGGTGGCGGCCGTGCCGACGTCGCGCAGGGTCGCGCGCAGCAGGGCAGGCACGTCGCGGGCCTCGTCCAGCTCCGGAGACGCGGCCAGGGTGGCGCTGACGGCACGCTCGGCGTCCTTGGCCGACCAGCCCAGCGACGTCATGGCCTCGACCACGTCCGCCTCCCAGCCGGCGGCGTCAACGGTCGGTGCCGCGGCGGGCGGCTGCGGCGTCGGCTCCGCCTCGGCCGCCCCCGTGGGCGCGAGTCGGCCGGCCAGCTCGACGATCATCTTCTTGGCGAGTTTGGGGCCGACGCCTGGAACCCGGGTGAGGGCCTTCTCGTCCTCGTTCGAGACGGCCACACGTACGGCCTCGGGCCGATGCACGGCCAGCACGGCCAGGGCCAGCCGCGGGCCCACGCCGTTGGCGCCCAGCAGGATCTCGAACACCTCCTGCTCGGCGGCGTCGGCGAAGCCGTACAGGGTGAGCGCGTCCTCCTTCACCACCAGATGGGTGTGCAGGCGGCCCCGCTCCCCCTCGCGCAGCGTGCCGAGAGTGGCGGGGGTGGCGAACACGAGCATCCCGACGCCGGAGGCGCTGATCACGGCCCGGTCCAGCCGCACCGACTCGACGATGCCGTCCACGAGGGCGATCACTCGGTCCACTCCCCTTCCTGAGTCTGTCTGCACTCCGCCCCGGTCCGACCGTCCCGGGCGCGGCGGCCCGGCCCCGGGGACGTCCCAGGGCGGGACCAGGATTCGAACATACTATCGAACGCCACCCCGTCGGGGGCGACGCGCGGCGGCCTCCGCCTCGAGCCACCGGCGCTGGGCCTGCGTCGCGGCGCCCGAGGCCCGGGCAGGACCCGGCTGCGCGGGGAAGCGCGAACCCGTCGCGCGCGAGGTCATCGACTCCGTGCGCAGGCCGGTCTGCCCCGCGGCGGACCCCAGGCTGCCAGCGCGCCATGCATGCGTCAGGGCCAGGGCGATGGCATCGGCTGCATCCGCCGGCCGAGGCGCGGCGTCGAGCCCAAGGATCCTGGTCACCATGGCGGTGACCTGCGCCTTGCTCGCCGTGCCGCTGCCCGTGACGGCAGCCTTCGCCTCGGACGGGGTGTGCAGCCCGACCTCGAGTCCGGCCCGCGCGGCCGCGGTGATCGCCACCCCTGCGGCCTGCGCCGTGCCGAGCACCGTCGGCGTGTTGGCGTTGGCGAACATGCGCTCGACGGCGGCCGCGTCCGGGACGAAGCGTTCCAGCACGCGCTCGATCACGCGGTCCAGGTGCAGCAACCGCTCGTGCAGGGCCGTGTCGGCCGCGGTGCCGGCGACCTCGACGTGCACCAGACGCGCCCGACGCCGCGCGTCGACCTCCACCACGGCGATCCCGCAGCGGGTCAGCCCCGGGTCGACACCGAGCACGCGGGCCACGGGGCCGCTCAGTCCTCGTCGAGCTGCTCGAGCACGGCGTCCGGGATGTCCACGTTCGAGTAGACGCTCTGGACGTCATCGAGCTCCTCGATCGCGTCGACGAGCTTGAGGAAGGTCCGCGCAGACCCGGCGTCCTCGAGCTCGACCTTCATCGACGGCACGAACTCCGGCTCGTCGGACTCATAGTCGATGCCGGCCGCGTCGAGGGCCTCCGCGACCGAACGCAGGTCCGAGACCTCGCAGCGGATCTCAAGGCTCTCGCCATCGGCCACGACCTCCTCCGCGTCGGCACCGCCCTCGAGAATCGCTTCGAGCAGTCCGTCCTCGGTGTTGCCCTCGGCGGGCAGGCGCACCACGCCCTTACGCTCGAACAGGAAGGCCACCGAACCGGGGTCGGCGATCGTGCCGCCGTTGCGGGTCACGGCCACCCGGACGTCCGAGGCGGCCCGGTTCTTGTTGTCCGTGAGGCACTCGACCATCAGGGCTGAGCCGGACGGGCCGCGCACCTCGTACATGGTCTCGGTGTAGTCGACGACCTCGCCGGTCAGGCCGGCACCGCGCTTGATGGCGCGCTCGATGTTGTCGTTCGGCACCGAATTCTTCTTGGCCTTGGCCACCGCGAGCTCGAGCGCGGGGTTTCCGGCGGTGTCCGCGCCGCCGGTGCGCGCCGCGACCTCGATGCCCTTGATGTACTTGGCGAAGGCCTTCGCACGCTTCGCGTCGATCGCGGCCTTCTTGTGCTTGGTCGTGGCCCATTTGGAATGTCCGGCCATCTCGGCCCTCCTGTGCATCGACGATTCGGGTTCGGCGATTCAGTCTATAGGCCCCCCGCGCGAGCAGCCCCGGACGCACGCGCCTGCCGACGCGCCCGGACTACACTGCCGAGCATGACCGATATCACACCCACCCCTGCCCTGCCTGAGGACAACCCTCTCGCCGCACCGTCCGAGCTGCCCTACGGGCTGCCCGACTTCGCCGCACTCTCGGACGCCCAGCTGGCCGACGCCCTACGGGCGGGCATGGCCGAGCAGCGTGCCGAGCTGGAGGCGATCGTCGGCACCGATGCGTCGGCGGACTTCGAGAACACCGTGCGTGCGCTCGAGCTGAGCGGACGCCTGCTGCACCGGGCCCGGGCCGTGCTCATGACGCTCACCGCCGCCGACGGCACCCCCGGCCGGCAGCGTCTGACCGAACAGATCTCCGCCGAGCTCGCTGCCCACGACGACGCGATCTGGCTCGACGAACGCCTGGCCGAGCGGGTGGCCTGCGTCGAGACGACGGGACTGGGCGAGCAGGACGCGCGGCTGCTCGAGCGCACTCGGGAGCGCCTCGAGCTCTCCGGCGCCGCTCTGCCCGCCGCGCAGCGCGACGAGCTGCGCCGCATCAACACGGAACTGGCCACGCTCGAGGCCGTCTACACCCGTCTGCTGGTGGAGGATGCCGCAGCCCGGGCGGTGGTGGTCACGGACGCCGAGCGGCTGCGCGGACTCGGGGATGAGGACCGGGCGGCGGCCGCCGCGGCCGCGGTCGAGGCCGGGCACGCCGCTCAGGCGGATCCGGATGAGGGCCCGTGGCTGCTGACCCTGTCCCTGTTCGCCTCGCAGCCGTGGCTGGTGGACCTCGAGGACGAAGGGCTGCGCCGTGAGGTGCATGAGGCCTCCCTCGGCCGTGGCCGCAGCGGCGAGCGCGAGACGTTGTCCACGGCCATGCGCATGGTCCGGCTGCGATTGGCCAAGGCGCGTCTGCTCGGCTCGTCCTGCTGGGCGGAGCACGCACTGAAGGACCGGGCCGCCGACTCGGTCGAGGCGGTGACGCACCTGCTGACGAGTCTGGTGCCGGCGGCCATGGCCAACGCTCGTGCCGACGCCGCCGTGGTGGGCGGTGAGCCGGACGTGCCCGCATGGGACTGGCCCCGTCTGTCGGCCGAGTACGCGCGAGACCGGTTCCAGGTGGACACGGCGGCGCTGCGCCCGCACTTCGAGCTGGACCGCGTGCTGCACCGGGGCGTGTTCGCCGCCGCCACTGCGCTGTACGGGCTGCGCTTCGCCGAACGGCCCGAGCTGAGCGCTCACCTGTATCGGCCCGGCATTCGCGTGTTCGAGGTGACGGACGAGGACGGGGCCGAGGTGGGGCTGTTCGTGGCGGATCTGTACGCACGCCCGACGAAGTCCGGCGGCGCCTGGATGCACACGGTCTCGGACGCCTCGGCGGCGCTGGGCACCCGCCCGGTGGTGTTCGCGACCATGAACGTTCCGGCCCCGCCGCAGGGACGTCCCACACTGCTGACCCTGGACGAGACGACGACGCTGTTCCACGAGTTCGGGCACGTGCTGCACGCGCTGCTGGCCCGAGGTGAGTACGCCTCGCTCTCCGGGGCGAACGTGCCACGGGACGTGGTCGAGTTCCCCTCGCAGGTCAACGAGATGTGGCTGCGCGAGCCCTCGCTCGTGCACGCCTACGCCCGCCACGTCGACACGGACGAGCCGCTGCCGGCGGGAACGCTCGAGCGTCTGCAGGCGGCGGACCTGTGGGGCGAGGGCTACCGGACGGCCGAGTATCTGGGGGCGGCGCTGATCGACTGGCGGTGGCACACGCTCACCCAGCAGGCCGTCGAGGAGGCGACGGCGGACCCGCTCGGCTTCGAGCGGCGCGTGCTGCACGAGGCGGGGCTGGACCCGTCGTTGGTGCCCCCGCGCTACCACACGGGCTGTTTCAAGCACGTGTTCGGCAACGACTACGCGGCCGGCTACTACTCGTATCTGTGGGCGGAGGTGCTCGACGCGGACGCCGTCGAATGGTTCCGCGAGAACGGCGGTCTGTCGCGGGCGGCCGGCGACCGCTTCGCCGCCGAGCTGCTCAGCCGCGGTGATCAGCGCCCGATGGACGTGTCCTACCGGGCGGTCACCGGTCGCGATCCGCGGCTGGAGCCGCTGCTGCGTCGGCGCGGCCTGCGGGGCTGATCGCCCCGTGGCGGGCACGCCCCGGACGGTCCGCGGTGAGCACGGCGCGCAGCCAGCCGCGGGCCGTCCGGTCCCACTTCTCGGGGTCGACGTTCCACTCCTTCGTATGCCGCGCCCGGGTGAAGCGCACGAACCGGACCAGGGCCGGGTTGCGCTCGGCCAGGTCCATCGAGGGGCCGACGGGGACGTACTCGTCGTCCTCGGAGTGCATGATCAACGTGGGAACCCGCAGCTGCTCGGCGCGGGCGACCCAGTTCAGGGCTTTGAAGTCCACCGGCGCGGCGAGCCCCGTGACGAACCGACCGGCCCGGTTGGAGATCAGCCAGGTGCCGACGACGCCGATCGCCTCGGGAATGCGGGTGAGCCGGGCCTGGTGTTCGAGCACGTCGATCCAGTCGACGACGGGGCCGGTGAGCACCAGCCCGCGCACGTGGGAGGCGAGATCGGAGCGGTCGACGCACTGCAGGGCGATCGCTCCGCCCATCGACCATCCGAACAGCACGACGTCCTGCGCACCGTGCCGCAGTGCGTAGCGCACGGCCGCCTCAACGTCTCGCCACTCGGTGGTGCCCAGGCCATAGCGTCCGTCCTGGGCGTCGGGGGCGTCGCCGTCGTTGCGGTAGGAGATCAGCAAGGAGGTCATCCCCAGGCGCGAGGCGCTCGGCACCGCGCGCAGTCCCTCGTTCCTGCGCGCCCCTCGCCCATGGACCATGATCGCCCAGACGCCGTCGCCCGCCCGGGCCCGGCCATCGCTGGCGGGCGGCGGATCCACCCGCCACGCCGGCGCCGTCCCGCCGGTGACCGGAACCTGCACCTCTCTGGCGTCCAGGCCCGCGTCCCGGGGCCGGGGGTAGACGAATCCCGTGAAGCGGCCCTGCACCGCCGAGCGCAAGTCACCGGAGTACACGTGCTCGACCGCGCGCGTGATGGTGCCGTCCCGGGGGTCGAAAGTGGTGATGCGGCCGATGCGAGCGCAGGAGGCCCCGCCGTCGAAGGTGAGCGAATAGGTGCCGGGGACCGTCGTCTGCTCGTTGGCGGGCAGCACCACCTCGAGCCCGGACGGCCCGTCGACGACCGCGAGGATCCGCAGGTTCTCGGCCGGCCGACGCACCGGCGTCACCACCACCCGGGCGAAGAGACCGGCCAGCGCCGATGAGGCGCCGGCGAGGACGAAGCCGGCGGAGAGGGCGAGACTGCCGGCGACCGGTGACCAGCGGGCGACCGGGGCGGCCACGCCCACGCCGGTGCGCACCGACCGGCTCACCCCGCGTCGCACGGTGTTCCCCACCGCGCGCCGGGTGCCGCCGACCGCTCGCTGCCTCTGTTGCGCACGCCGATGCTCTGGACTCATGGGCCCATTGTGCTCCACCGGGCTCGGTGCGCCCGGGAATGGTCAACGAGCGGGAACACTGTGGCCCGCACCGTCGTTGCACCGGGCATGGCCCAGACACCCCACACCGACCACGCCCACACCGCCGACGTCCGACCCATGACGGCGCGGCAGGCGCGGGAGACCACCGACGAGCAGTGGCGTCGGCTGCTGACACCGCTCGAGTTCGACGTGCTGCGCCGTGCCGGCACGGAGCGGCCGTTCACCGGCGAATACTGGGACACGCAGACTCCCGGTGTGTACGACTGCCGTGCCTGCGGCGCCGAGCTGTTCCGCTCGGAGACCAAGTTCGGCTCCCACTGTGGCTGGCCGTCCTTCTTCGCGCCGCAGCAGCAGAGCGTGCGGCTGGTGCAGGACGATTCACTGGGCATGAGTCGCACCGAGGTCCGCTGCGCCCGCTGCGATTCGCACCTGGGCCATGTCTTCGCCGGCGAGGGATATGACACCCCGACTGACCTGCGCTACTGCATCAACTCCGCCTCGCTGCGTCTGCGCGCAACGGCGGAGGAGGACGCTCAGCGCGACTGAGGCACGGGCCCGTCCGGCTCCGGCGCGTCCCCGGAGTCAGGCCCGCACCCCGGCTCTACTCTGGTGAGCATGACCTCGGTGACACAGCGGCCTGACGGAGCCACGCCCGGCTCGGCGACGCGTTCCGGCCACGCCCGTGCTCCCGAGAGCTTCCGCCTCGCCCTGCGCCAGCTGCGGCAGGCCCGACCGCGGCCCGAGGTGCGTCTGCACGAGATCGCCGCGCCAGCCCGGCAGGCGCCGTGGGCGGTCGCCCTGGCCGCCGACGTGCACGACGCAGACGAACGGCACCACCAGGACCACGTGCCCCCGCGCGCGGACTCGGCGCTGCCGGTGGCCACGGGCCGCTTCGTGCTGCTGCATGACCCGGCCGGCAAAGATCACTGGCAGGGCGCCTTCCGCGTGGTGACCTACATCAAGGCCGCCCTCGAACTGGACGTCGCCCAGGACCCGATGGTCAGCGAGGTTGCCTGGACGTGGCTCGTCGAGGCTCTTGAGCTGCGGCACGCCCAGTACACGCACGCGGGGGGCACGGCCACGCGGGTGCTCGCCGAGTCCTTCGGCACGCTCGCCGAACGCGCCGACGCCACCGAGATCGAGATGCGCGCCTCGTGGACGCCCCGCGGCGCCGACGAGTGCGAGGGCGGCTTGGGCGCTCATCTGGAAGCGTGGGCAGAGATGGTGTGCGCGTTCGCCGGACTGCCGCCACAGCCCGACGGTGTCCGAGCCCTGCCCCTGAGAAGAGAGACCGAGCATGACTGATTCCCGCCCGCGCGCCCGTGACTCGTCCCCCCACCGCGGCGCTCTGCCCGCCGAGCCGCGGCCCGACGAGCACGACCGGCCCGACTCCGGCCCACGCCTGGTGACTGTGCCGGCCGGCGGCGTGCCGTTCGTGACCGACACCCCCGGCGGGCTGCGCGCGTGTGCCGAGGCACTGGCGTCCGGCACGGGACCGGTGGCGGTCGACGCGGAGCGGGCCTCGGGCATCCGCTACGGACAGCGCGCCTTCCTCGTGCAGCTCAAGCGGACCGGCTCCGGAATCTGGCTCATCGATCCGGAGGCGTTCGAGGACCTCACCCCCCTGGTGCCCTCCCTCGCCGGCGTCGAGTGGATCCTGCACGCCGCGAGCCAAGACCTGCCGTGCCTCTGGGAGCTCGGCCTATGGCCGGACCGACTGTTCGACACCGAGCTCGCCGCGCGCCTGGCGGGTCTGCCCCGTGTGGGCCTGGCCGCCGTCCTCGAGCGGATGCTCGGGGTCACCCTGGCCAAGGAGCACTCCGCCGCCGACTGGTCGACCCGACCGCTGCCCGAATCCTGGCTGACCTATGCCGCCCTCGACGTCGAGCTGCTGGTCGAGCTGCGCGAGGGCCTGCGCGGACTGCTGGACTCCCAGGGCAAGCTCGAGTGGGCCGAGCAGGAGTTCGAACACGTGCGAACCTCCCCGCTGCCCGGCCCACGCGAAGACCCGTGGCGGCGCACCTCCGGGGCACACAGGGTGAAGGACCGCACCGCCCTGGCCGTGCTGCGTCAGCTCTGGCACGCCCGCGAGGACCTCGCCCGGCATCGAGACGTGGCGCCCTCCCGCCTGCTGCCTGACTCGGCGCTCGTCGCGGCCGCCACGGCGCAGCCTCGCACCGTGCCCGCCCTGCGGCAGACCACCGGCTTCCACGGCCGCGCCGCCGCGCGCGAGGCCCCGCGCTGGGTCGAGGCGATCCGTCTCGGACGGGAGCGCGCCGCCGACGGCGATGCCCCCGCGGTGCACCGCCGCGGCGGCGACGGACCGCCCGCGCCGCGAATGTGGCGGGACCGCAACCCCGAGGCCGACGCCCGGCTGCGCACAGCCAAGCCCTGGGTGGCCCGGCACGCCGAGCACCTGGGCCTGCCGACCGAGAACCTGCTGACCCCGGACACTCTGCGCCGGATCTGCTGGGACCCGCCAAACCCGGTCACCCCGGAGACCGTCGAGGCAGCCCTGGCTGAGCGGGGGGCGCGCCCCTGGCAGATCGACCAGGTCGGGGCGATCGTCACCGTCTCGCTGCTGAACCCGCTTCCGGGCGACTGAGGCCACGGGCCGGGCTCACACGGCCGCGGGCCGCCGCTCCTCAGGACCGTCGCCCAGGCCGGTGGCCCGCGGTCAGCCGCGCGGCAGGTCGGCGAAGGTCGCCAGGTCCTGCGCCAGCCCGGCCAAGGCGTCGCGACGACCCTCGACGGGTACGGTCACGGCACCGGCGCCCCAGTCGGAGGCCAGCATCCGGTCATCGGCCAGCACGTGCGCGCACAGCACCTGGCCCTCGGAGACGGTCTCGACGCGGGTCATCGTAGCCGCCTCGAGGCCCACGCCCGCGGGCGGGGTGTCCGCGACGGGGCGCAGCCGGGCCGGCACGATGCGGCGTGGCCCGTGCAGCGGAGAGCTCTCCTCGAAGCGGAGGAACTCCACGGGCTCGCCGCGGCGCGCGACGGGGGCGGCGAGCAGCGGCTCAGCGTAGGACGGCACGACGTCCTCGTCGATTCCCGCTCGACGACGATCGACGTGCACGCGCTGGCTCGTCTGCGAGTCCTCGTAGTCCAGCCACCGCCACGTGGCCCCGTCGTCGGTGAGACCCACCCGGCACTGCGACAGGAACCTCTCCGGCAGCGAAGGATTCTGCGCGCGCTGCTGACCGGTCGGCTGGAACGCCGTCCGCACCGTCAGCGTCCCGTCCTCCAGGTGCCGGTGCAGGAAGCCGGTGTGCTCACCGGCGAGCATGAACCGCTCCCAGCGGTCGAGGGTCTCGAGCGGGAAGGCGGGCCGGCGGCGGGTCTGTCCAGGCATGGGGCCCATCCTGGCAGAATGACGGGATGACTTCCGATTCCCGCTCCGAGAAGGTCCCCGCCGCCTCCCCCGAGTCCGTGGCCGAGGCCCATGCATGCGCACAGGACTGCTCGCCCCGTCGCAGCGTGCTGCGCGGCTCGGCCGCCGTCGCGGCGGCCGGAGCCGGCACGCTCGCCCTGTCCGGATGCACACAGCAACTCAAGGATGACGCCTCGGCCGCGCACCACTACGACGGGGCCGATCCCACCCCGGTCCTCAAGGCCGCCGAGCTGCCCGTGGGCGAGAGCACCTCCGTCGAGGTCGACGGACGCACCCTGCTGATGCACCGCGTGAGCGAGGGCGAGGTCGTCGCGTTCTCGAACTCCTGCACGCATCAGGGCTGCGCGGTGGCCGTGGGCAAGCGTGAGGGCCAGACGACGTTCGCCTGCCCGTGCCACGGCTCCCACTTCGACGTGGAGACCGGCAAGCCCTACGGCGGCCCGGCCCGCAAGCCGTTGATGGACTTCGAGGCCTCCGTCGACGGTGAGGACATCGTCGTCAAACTCTGAGCCGGCGCACACCGCCGGCCGAGCTCAGGACGGCGCACACCGCGTTCAGGGGTCGAAACGACGCCGGGGCGCCAGCCGCGGCGTGCGGGGCGGCGGCAGCGCGCCCTGCTCGCGGGCGTTCGGGTCCCATCCGGGCTGCTCAGCCCGCCGCGCCGGATAGTACCGGTGTCGCCACCAGAACCAGACGCACGCCCCCAGCACCGGCAAGCCGATCATCGCCAGCGCCCACGGCAGGCGACGGTTCACGTCGAGCGGGCCGCGGGCCAGGCTGACGAAGCCGGCGACCCACACCGCCACGACGATCAGCGCCACGGTCCAGCCCACGGCCTGCATTCCGGCCGGCAACCCCGCACCGGCGGCCAGAACGCCCGCCGTGTTGGCTCCTGCACACATCAGAACGGCGCGATCTTCTCGGGCGCCGGGAACAGAGCGTCCAGCGCAGCCAGGTCCGCGTCGGTGGGCTGCCAGTCTGCGGCCTGGACGTTCTGGGCGATCTGTTCGGGGCGCGTCGCCCCGGCGATGACCGACGACACGGGCTGCTGCGCGGCCAGCCAGCCGAGCGCAACCTGCACCTCGGTCAGCCCCCGGTCGGCGGCGAAGCGCCCGTAGGCGGCCAGCTGCTCGAGGTCGGCGTCCTCGACGAGATGCTGGCGCAC